>NZ_JBSXOM010000024.1:0-148527 GCF_056859455.1 Qipengyuania sp. L-5Y
TCCGCCACCCGATAGCCGCGCTCGGTGATCTGCGCCACTGCATCGCGCTTGAACTCGTCGCTGAAATTAGCCTTGCCCATCGTCGCCTCCTGTCCTCAAAATTAGGAAAGAAAGCGTCCACAAATCTAGGGGCTATTCAGAAATTGCTCAGACGTGCAGATACGACCACGCTTCCCGTACTCCCTTCCGAGCCTTGCTGAAAGCTCATCAGACTCCACCCACGAAAAACGTGTCATTCTTCGAAAGATTCTATAGTCGTGCTCGGAGAGTTTCTGAACTCTAAGAATTCGGCAAAGATTTTTTTTAAGACTGTCGTGATTTATATTATCGAAGAAACCACTTACATCTACTGCTATAGCAGTACAGTCTCCCCGGTTAGTAATTTCATCAAACAGCGCCTTTGCGTGTGTGATGTTATTTCCTACTCCTCCGCGATATGCCAAAATCGCATTAGAGATTGGCCGCTTCGAGAGGTGCCCCTCATAAATTTCGCCCAAAAACTTACTATACCATTCCAGAAGGGCAGCATCAGAATGGGACGCAAATTTGATTGGGCGCTTTTTTTCTTCAAAGGTAGTTTCACCCAGATCATTCTTCCTCATTCGGCGCTCAACATCTTCGAAAGCGAGAAGCGGCCAAAATGAATGATGTCGCAGGTCGTGGGCGGAGAACGAAAGCTTACCTCTCTGCTCTTCGTTCAGAGGAAGATCGAAATGGAGATATTTCCGCTCTTTAGAAACGAAGTCATCAATCTGCGGATCGAATTCATCTTCTTCAGGTGCGTACCCGGAGGCTTCGGATACCGTTCGTCCCATATCCTCCGGGTTACCAACCTTACTCCCGACCTAACGATCGGTTCGAATAATACCTAGTGTGTTATAATATTGGCATGGCCGAAATTACATCCACACTCCATCTCGGAATCGAGGTCACCATGAGCATAAGACTCACAGCTCTCGTTGCCATCATGCGCTTCTGCGCACTTGACATCCTAAACAGTGCTCCCCGCCGCCAACTGCTTCGGGCATGATCAGTTATGGAGACAAACGCCCTTCGATGCAACTAAGTAGGGAATCTTACCACATGAGTGTCCATTTATGAGACACGTGTAACTTACATTGAAATCAACCCTTCATGTGCAGCACTGAGGAAGTAATACTTATTCTTAAATTCTCGGTTCGACCTCACCCCCGCAAAATTTTCTCCATCGCCTTGCCGCGCGCGAGTTCGTCGATGAGTTTGTCGAGATAGCGGATTTCGCGCATCGTCTCTTCCTCCACCTCCTCCACCCGAATACCGCAGATCGCGCCGGTGATCAGGGTCCGGTCGGGGTTCAGGCGCGGGGCGCGTGCGAAGAAGCTTTCCATGTTAGTGCCATCGGCAATGACTGCTGCCAGCGCTTCCTCGCTATAGCCGGTCAGCCAGCGGATTATGGCGTGGACGTCCTCGCGTGTGCGGCCCTTCTTTTCCGCCTTGAGAACGTAGAGCGGATAGACCTTGCCGAACGCCATCTGGTAAACCCGGTGTGCCACAGGTGCGCACTCCCTTCTCTGTCGCCGCCCCGATGATGCAGCCCTTGAGGTTTTGGTGCAAGATGGTGCTGGCTATGCCCGCGACCAGCGGTGCTCGGTCAGTGCTCCACCCCCGCAAGCCGCGCATACCGCAGGTCTTCCGCGTCGAGTTCCGGCAGCTTCTCCGCCAGAAGCCGCACCGCCTCCACCGCGTTGCGCACGTCCAGCTTCGTGAAGATGTTCGCCCGGTAGGTTTCCACCGTGCGCGGGCTGAGGCCGAGATCGCGGGCGATCTCCTTGCCCGTGCAGCCGTTGAAGATGCCTGCCAGCACCTCCTGTTCGCGCGGGGTCAGTACCTCCACCAGCGCGCGGCTGCGGGCATAGGCCTGGTTGCGGCGGAAGATCTCCTCCGCCTTGTCCGCGCCGAGCGCCAGCGTACGGCACAGGCGGTCGTGGGCGCAGGGCCAGTCGAGATAGCCGACGGCGCCGTAGCTGTGCAGCGCCTCCACCACCCGTTCGATCGACGGGGCGCTGCTGTAGGGGATCAGCGGGAAGCGCATGCCGCCGCGTTCCAGCCATGCGTGCAGTTCGCCGAGCCGGTCCCCTTCGTCATGCACGAAGATCTGGCAGCGGGCGGGCCATAGCTCTGCAATCTCGCGCGGGTCGGCGACCGTATGCGACAGGCCCAGCCCCGCGAGCGCGCAGGCGAGATCGCGCTGGCGGGCGAAATCGGGGTCGACGATGATGAACTTGGGCTGCGCCACGATGCTGTCCGGTCCTTTGCCGGAGGGGTGTGTTCCGGGGGGCCGCATGTGTTGAACAGGGAACGAACGCGCCAGTCACGTGATTGAGGGACATGGGATTGAAGGAACGCTGCAGTAAGCAGCGCAGCATGACTGTCGGTTCGCGAAACGAAATATCACCAAGGAGGTGGTTGCGTAATGCCCGACAGTGAAATCTTTCGTCAGATCGACGAGGCCGCAACGCGCGACGACGTGCTGGATGTGCTGGCCGAATTCTATCGCGCGCGAGGCTTTCGATCGTTCTGCTTCGTCATTCCCATGATCACCAAGCCCGACCAGTTCCGCCTGTACGAGCGCGGCATGCCGCCCGAATGGATGCGGCGCTATCTGGAGCGCGATTTCGACCTGATCGACCCCGTGTCCACCGCGGCGACGACCCGCAACAAGGTGGGTACGCTGGGCGAATTGCTGAAGCAGCTGACGGTGAACGACGTGGGGCGCCTGTTCGTGGAAGAAGCGACGCGGATGGGCCTGACCGACGGGCTGGCGATCCCGACATCGGGCCTGCGCCATGCGCGCGGGTTCTTCGGCGTGGACAATGTGGCGGCGGAGGACCTGGCGAAGGTCGACCGGTCGCTGATGTGCGCGGTGGCACAGCACGCCCATCTGCGGATCGACCGGATCGAGGAGGAACACGGCGCCGGGATCGACGGGCTGTCCCCGCGCGAGGCGGAAATCCTCAACTGGGTGGCGGCGGGCAAGTCCAACCCGGAAACCGCGATGATCCTGGGGATCAGCGAGGCGACCGTGGGCACGCATCTGAAGCGGCTGTTCACCAAGCTGGGCGTGCACGACCGGGTTTCGGCCGTGCTGGCCGGGTTCAAGCTGGGGATGCTGCGCTAAAGCGGCAGCGGCGGGGCGCGAAGGCCCCTATGCCGCCGCTTCCTTCTGCCGTTCGAGCATGGGCGCGAGATAAGCGCCGGTGAAGGAGCCTTCGACCCGGGCGACATCTTCGGGCGTGCCCTGCGCAACGACCTCCCCGCCCCGCACGCCGCCGCCGGGGCCGAGATCGAGGATGTGGTCGGCGGTCTTGATGACATCGAGATTGTGCTCGATCACCACGACCGAATTGCCCTGGTCGACCAGCCGGTGCAGCACCTCGAGCAGCTTGCGCACGTCTTCGAAATGGAGGCCGGTGGTCGGCTCGTCGAGGATGTAGAGCGTCTGCCCGGTGCTGCGCTTGGCGAGTTCCTTGGCGAGTTTGACGCGCTGCGCCTCGCCCCCGGACAGCGTGGTCGCCTGCTGGCCGACCTTGACGTAGCCGAGGCCGACTTCGTTGAGCATCGCCATCTTGTCGCGGATGGGGGGGACGGCCTTGAAGAAGGTTTCCGCATCCTCGATCGTCATGTCGAGCACGTCGGCGATGGAGTGGCCCTTGAACTTCACCTCCAGTGTTTCGCGGTTGTAGCGCTTGCCGCCGCATTCCTCGCAGGTGACGTAGACGTCGGGGAGGAAGTGCATCTCGATCTTGATCAGCCCGTCGCCCTGGCACGCCTCGCAGCGGCCGCCCTTGACGTTGAAGCTGAAGCGGCCGGGCTTGTAGCCGCGGGCCTGGCTTTCGGGGAGGCCCGCGAACCAGTCGCGGATCTGGGTGAAGGCGCCGGTGTAGGTGGCGGGGTTGGAACGCGGGGTGCGGCCGATGGGCGACTGGTCGATCTCGATCACCTTGTCGCAATAATCGAGGCCGGTGACCTTGTCGTGCGCGCCCGCGACCACGCGCGCGCCGTTGAGATGGCGCGCGGCGGAGGCATAGAGCGTGTCGATGGTGAAGGACGACTTGCCCGAACCCGACACGCCGGTGACGCAGGTGAAGGTGCCCAGCGGCAGCGATGCGGTGACGTTGTTGAGATTGTTCGCCCGCGCGCCGTGGACGGTGAGCTTGTGCCCGTTGCCCTTGCGCCGTTTGGCCGGGACCGCGATTTCGCGCCGCCCGGTAAGGTATGCGGCGGTAAGCGATTTCTTGGACTTGAGCACCTGTTTCAGCGTGCCTTCGGCCACCACCTCGCCACCGTGGACGCCGGCGCCGGGGCCGAGATCGACCACGTAATCGGCGGCGCGGATCGCGTCCTCGTCATGCTCGACCACGATCACCGTATTGCCGAGATCGCGCAGGCGCTTCAGCGTTTCGAGCAGCCGGTCGTTGTCGCGCTGGTGGAGGCCGATGGAGGGCTCGTCCAGCACGTAGAGCACGCCCGACAGGCCCGAGCCGATCTGGCTGGCGAGGCGGATGCGCTGGCTTTCCCCGCCCGACAGCGTGCCGCTGGTCCGGTCGAGGTTGAGATAGTCGAGCCCGACATTGTCGAGGAAGCCCAGCCGCTCGTTGATTTCCTTCAAGATGGCATGCGCGATTTGCGCCTGCGTTTCGGAAAGCTGGCCGGGCAGCGCGAGGAACCAGCCCTTGGCATCGGCCACGCTCATCTTGGTGGGGGTGGCGATATCGGTCGGGCCGTCGGGGCCCGGGACCTTCACCGCCAGCGCCTTCTCGTTGAGCCGCTTGCCGCCGCAGGTCTCGCACGGCTGCGCGGTCTGGAACTTGGCCAGCTCCTCGCGCATCCAAGCGCTTTCGGTCTGCAGCATGCGGCGGTTGAGATTGCCGATCACGCCTTCGAAGGGCTTCTTGACCGTGTAGCTCTTGCGCCCGTCCTTGAAGGTGAGCGGGATGGCCCGGCCCTTGGTACCGTAAAGGATGATGTCGCGGATTTCCTTGTCGAACTCCTCCCACGGGGTGGTGAGATCGAATTCGAATTCCTTCGCGAGGCTGGCCAGCACCTGCATGTAATAGGGCGATGGCGGATTGCTCTTGGCCCAAGGCACGACCGCGCCCTTCTTGAGGCTGAGCGCTTCATTCGGCACGACCAGTTGCGGGTCGAACAACTGCTTTTCGCCGATCCCGTCGCAGGTCGGACAGGCCCCCTGCGGCGCGTTGAACGAGAACAGGCGCGGTTCGACTTCCTCGATGGTGAAGCCGGATACCGGGCAGGAGAAGCGTTCGGAAAAAACGATACGATTGGCAGGCAGACCCGCCCCCTTCATCGCCCCGCCCGCTTCGCCTTCATCCTCGCGCCCCGGCACGACGCCATCGGCGAGATCGACATAGGCGAGGCCATCGGCGAGCTTGAGCGCCTGTTCGAAACTGTCGGCGAGGCGCGTTTCGATCCCTTCTTTCACGGCGAGGCGATCGACGACCACTTCGATGTCGTGCTTGAACTTCTTGTCGAGCGCGGGCGCTTCCTCGATCCCGTACATCTCGCCGTCGATCCGCACGCGGGTGAAGCCGGCCTTCTGCCATTCAGCCAGTTCCTTGCGATATTCACCCTTGCGACCGCGCACGACCGGCGCGAGCAGGTAGAGCCGCGTGCCATCGGGCAGTGCCATCACGCGGTCGACCATGTTGGACACGGTCTGCGCCTCGATCGGCAGGCCGGTCGTGGGCGAATAGGGCACACCGACGCGCGCCCACAGCAGACGCATGTAATCGTAGATCTCGGTTACCGTCGCCACGGTGGAGCGTGGGTTGCGGCTGGTGGTCTTCTGCTCAATCGAGATGGCGGGAGACAGCCCGTCGATATGTTCGACATCGGGCTTCTGCATCATTTCGAGGAACTGGCGCGCATAGGCGGACAGGCTTTCGACATAACGACGCTGCCCTTCGGCATAGATCGTGTCGAAGGCCAGGCTCGACTTGCCCGACCCGGAAAGCCCGGTGATGACGATCAGGCTGTCGCGAGGCAGATCGATATCGACGCCCTTGAGATTGTGTTCACGCGCGCCGCGGACCGAGATTTTGGTGAGTGCCATGAAAAGGAGAGTGTTCCCGTTGTGTTCGAAATTACGTGGTATCCGTGAGGACGCGTTATCGCAACCTTTCCACGTTTGCCTGCCACATGGGAACGAACGATCCAAAACGCCAGTGGGCCCCTTCGACCCGAAAAACCATTGCCGCGACAAAGATTTGGCGCGGAGGCCGATAGAGACCCCCGTATTAGCCCCTAGTCCGGCGCATCGAGCAAAAAGTTCATTAACTGGTAATCATAAAGATAACCAATCGGTTAACCTGATCTGCGACCGAGTTCGATAAGGGATTGGTAAGGATACTTCCTAGGGTATCGGCGATTCCGTTCGAAGACCAAATTAAGATTATCAAACAGATGTTTACGCCCGTTCCTAAATGGGAGAACATCAATGGTTAGAAGCAAAATCGTTAACATGGCGACTGCAACTTCATTAGCCGCCTTATCTTTCGCAATTCCCCAAACACCGGTTTACGCGCAGACAGACCCTGTGGTGGATGTTTGTACGGGCCTCAGCCTGAACGAATCCGATCTGACAGCTCTGTTGGGAGAGGTGAACACCGGTATCGTTACTCCAGTTCAGGGTACCGTCAACGACTTGCTCGGTGTCTTGACTGTGCTTGGTCTGCCTGCCCCTCTCAATATCAATGTCAGTGATATCGTCGGCAACGCGGTCACCGGCAACCCGATCAGCGTCGATGTGCTGAATAGCAACAACACAATCGTCGGTCCGGGAGAATGCAATGTCACGGTCGATGGCCTTACCCTCAACAATCCCGCCGGTATCGGCATCGGCGGCAACCAGATCACCGGCCTTGGCGAAGGCGAGGTTGCCAGTGCGGGAACAGCGGATTCGATAGCATTCGGCAACGGTGCCAACACTGGCCTGACGGCGACCGGCGCGATTGCGCTGGGGACCGACGCCGAAGTGACTGCCGTCAATGGCATGGCTCTTGGTACCGGCTCGACAGCGAGTGCCATCAACTCGGTTGCCTTGGGTACAGGGTCGCTGGCGGATCGCATCAACAGCGTTTCCGTCGGCGCCTTGGGTGCGGAACGGCAGATCACGAACGTTCTGGACGGTACGGCCGACACCGATGCTGCCACCGTAGGTCAGGTCAATGCATCCATCGCCGCCGCAGTGGGCGACACAGTCACATACGATAGCGCTGCCCATACAACGATTACACTCGATGGGGTCGGAGGAACGACCATAACCGGCCTGGCTGCCGGCACGTTGGATGCGACATCCACCGATGCCGTAAACGGGTCGCAGCTTTTCGCAACCAACCAGAACGTCACGGCAAATGCCGATGATATCGATGCCATCGATACGCGCGTAACTGCAAACGAGGGCGACATTGCTGCCCTGCAGGATACGTCCGTGATGTACACCGACGCCACCCAGACTGCGATTGCCTTGGGCGGCGCTGGCGGAACGACCATTTCCAACGTGGCCGATGGCGAGTTGAGCGCGACGTCGACCGAAGCGGTGAACGGTTCGCAATTGTTCGCCACCAATCAGGCCGTCGATGCACTGGACGGGAGGGTGACGCAGAACGAAACCGACATCGCCCAGAACCGGACCGACATCAACAACCTGCAGACGAGTGTCGGACAGATCCAAGTGACGGTGGACGGCTTCGACGACCGCATCACGCAGAACGAAACCGACATCGTCAATCTCGACAATCGCGTAACGACGAACGAAGGCGACATCGCCAATCTTGATAACCGGGTAACCGTCAACGAGGGCGACATTGCCAATCTCGATGGCCGCGTGACGGTGAACGAGGGTGACATCGCCAATCTGGACACACGGGTTACCGTCAATGAAGGTGATATCGACAATCTCGACGACCGGGTCACGGTGAACGAGGGCGATATCGTCACTCTCGATACGCGAGTGACCGTCAATGAAACGGATATCGACCAGATCCAGGCGGACCTTGCCAATGTTCCGGTTGGCTATGTGGCGACGGCCGATACATCGACCCGCAGCAGCACGCCGACGAATACGGTTGCCTTCTTCGGTGCCGATGACGGTCCGGTGCAGGTCACCAATGTCGCCGCGGGGACGCTGTCCGCGACGTCGACCGATGCCGTGAACGGTTCGCAGCTCTTTGCCACGAACCAGAACGTTCAGCAGAACACGGACGATATCCAGACCATCAACAACAATCTGGCAGGCAGCACGATCGTGGCGGTTCAGTACTCGAACCCCGACAATCCGACGGCCAGCAACGGCGGGACCATCACCAACGATGTCACGCTGATCGGCAGGGATGCGTCTGCCCCGGTGGCGCTGCATAATGTCGCCGATGCGACTGCGGCAACCGATGCCGTCAATCTGCGCCAGATGGAGGCCGGACTTACCGGCGTCCTGACGGACTCGATGAACTACACCGACATGCGAGTGGCACAGATCGGCTTCGATCTGGCTGAACTGCGCGACGATGCTTTCTCCGGTACGGCTTCGGCCATGGCGATGGCTTCGATCCCGCAGGCCCTGGAACCCGGCAGGATGATGGTCGGCGGCGGTGTCGGCTACTATCGCGGCGAGGCTTCGTTCGGCTTTGGCCTGTCGTCTGCCTTCGCCGACGGCAAGGCCGTCCTGAAAGTCAGCGGCACCATGGGTGCCAATGGCAAGGGCGGTGTGGCTGCGGGAGCCGGTTTCTCCTTCTAAACTGTTCTCCCAGACGGGCTCTGCCCGTCAACCAAGAAGGCCGCGGGACAGTGTTCCGCGGCCTTCACCTGTGCCGAGACCTGCCGTTTACCGAGGCGACCGGATCGCGAGGGCACGAGCGTGTCTTTCGCCGATGCGCGTCGGCCGCTTGCCGATTAGCGCGATGCCGGAAAAGCCACCGATCCTATATCAAGGCGTATTCGATCAACGGGGACTCAAGCCATGTATCGCAAACTCCAAACTCTGTCCGCAGCCTCGGCACTGGCGATCGGCCTTGCCCTCGCCGCTCCTGCCTTTGCCGACGAAACCGCGTCCGACGAGAACACCATCGTCGTCACCGGCCAGGCCAAGATCGGCGATTACGGCATCGATCTGACAGCGCGCGATCTGACCGCCGACCCCGGCGACGATTTCGAACGCTATGCGTCCGGCGCGTGGATGGACCGGACCGAAATCCCGGCTGACCGCCCCTCTGTCGGATCGTTCTACAATCTGCGCGAAGATGTAACCGAAGAAGTGAACGGCCTCGTCACGGATGCGCCGGCAGGTTCGCAATATGGCGCGCTCTACACCAGTTTCATGGATGAAAAGGCGATCGAAAAGGCAGGCATCGCCCCGCTGAAGCGCGAGCTGGCGCAGGTGGACGCCATTTCGAACAAGGCAGAATTCGCCCGTTACATGGGCTCGACCTATGGCAAGTTCGGCGGTTCGCTGTTCGGGGCGGGTCCCTATGCCGATCCCGACGATCCGACCATGAACACGCTGTGGCTGTCGTCCGGCGGGCTCGGCCTGCCGGAGAAAGAGTATTATTTCGACGAGAAGTTCGCGCCGCAGCGCGGGGCCTATCTCGATTACCTCGAGCGCACGTTCCGCAATATCGGCCAGTCCGACCCGCGCGAGGCGGCCAGCCGCGTGATGACGTTCGAGACCTATGTCGCCGAGCTAAACTGGGACGCGGAACAGAAGCGCCAGATCGAGAAGATCAACAATCCCATGTCGGGACCGCAGCTGGCCAGTTATGCGCCCGGGGTGGACTGGAATGCATTCTTCCAGGGCAACAACATCCCGCCGCAGGACCGCATCATCGTAACCGATAACACGGCGGTGAAAGCAATCGCGGCGCTGTATGCCAGTACCGATCTGGACACGCTCAAGCTGTGGGAAAAAGCGCATATCGCCGATCAGGCATCGCCGTTCCTCAACAAGAAAATGGTCGACAGCCGGTTCCAGTTCACGAGCGCGCTGAACGGGACGAGCGAACAGCGCGCCCGCTGGAAGCGCGCGGTGGACACCATCGACGGTTCGCTGGGCGAGCAGGTGGGCAAGGCTTACGTCGCCGAATATTTCCCCAAGATCGCCAAGACGCGCATGGACGAACTGGTGGCCAATCTGAAGCTGGCCATGGGCGATCGCATTCGCGGCAACGAATGGATGAGCCCCGACACCAAGCAGGCCGCGCTGGACAAGCTGGAGCGGATGGACGTGATGGTCGGCTATCCGGAGAAATTCCGCGACTACTCGCAGCTGCCGATGTCGCCGGACGATCTGTATGGCAACATGGTCGCCGCGACGAAGTTCAATGCCGATTACGCGATGAGTGATCTTGGCAAACCGGTCGATCGCAAGAAGTGGGGCATGAACCCGCAGACCGTGAACGCCTATAATGGCGGGCTGGAAAACAAGATGGTCTTCCCCGCGGGGATCCTGCAGCCGCCGTTCTTCGATGCCTATGCCGACCCGGCCGTCAATTACGGTGCGATCGGGGTGGTGATCGGCCACGAAATCAGCCACGGCTTCGACGACCAGGGCCGCAAGATCGACGCCAGCGGGGCGATCAAGGACTGGTGGACCGCGGGCGATGCCAAGCGGTTCGAAGCGGAAGCCAAGAAGTTCGGCGACCAATACGCCAAGTTCGAAGTGGTCCCCGGCAGTTTCATCAATCCCGACCTGACGATGGGCGAAAACATCGCCGACCTTGCCGGCGTGCTGGTGGCCTACGATGCCTACAAGAAAGCCCTGAACGGCCAAGAAGCACCCGTGATCGACGGACTGACCGGCGATCAGCGCTTCTTCCTTGCCTATGCGCAGGTGTGGCGGGCCAAGGCGCGCGAGGATTCGCTGCGCAACCAGGTCGCGACCGACCCGCACAGCCCGTCACGCTATCGGACCATCGCTCCGCTGCGTAACGTGGACGCCTGGTACGAAGCGTTCAATATCACGCCGGATGACGAGATGTATATCGCGCCGGAAGATCGCGCGCGCATCTGGTGATCCGGGATAAAGTGAATTTTGCGAGCAGGAACGTTAACGATTGGACGGTATTTTCCCAAGACCCGGCGTGAGAGGGTGTAGGGAAACAACCATTGCGAAACGATCTGGACACTGACGGCAGAGGTGCCGGCGCCTTTACGCGCATCCCGATCGATTCCTACGAAGTCGATCGGGAAGCGGTTATCGCAATGCTCGATCGCGAGCGGCGTTCGCTTCCTTCCAGCCTCATCGGCCTGAGCATGCTGGCGCTGGGTGTCGCCGTGCTGCCCAACCCGGCCGCCATGGCGCTGTTGCTGGCATTGCGGCTGGCGTCGTTCCTGTTCACCCGCAATGCGACGGCGAGACTGGATGTGCGCGTACGGGCGCGCCAGCCGATCAAGACCATGCAGCGCATCGTGTTCGGCGCGATGGCGTTGACCGGCGTTACCCTGGCACTGATGTTATGGCCGCAACCGGCCGGGGCATCCATCGCGGCCGTGGCGCTGATACGGGTCGTGGTGGTGGTGACGATCACGTTGATCGCAGTCACGCTTGCCGCCCTGCCCGCAGCGCGCGACGGGATGCTCGTCAGTTTCTGGGCGACGGCGAGCGCGCTCATCCTGTTTCACCCTGCGAACAGCGACCCGGCGATGATCGGGGTGGTGACCCTGGCCGTCGTCGGCATCCGCCTCTACAGTTCGAGTGCGGGACAGCATCTGCGCAGTTCCGCGCGCATGCTGGTGGAAAACCGGCGTTTGTCCGAAGACCTTGCCGCTGCGCTGTCCAGCGCCGAATTCCTCAGCTGGCGGGATCCGCTGACCGGACTGTTCAACCGCCGCAAGCTGTTCGAGGAAACGCATACCGAGGGCGGCGCGCATTCGCGCCACCTCCTGACGATCGACCTCGACCGTTTCAAGGCGATCAACGATACCTTCGGGCATGCCGTTGGCGACGAAGTCCTGATTGCCGCCGCGGATACGATCCGCGACTGGGCTGCCACTCTAGAGGGTACGGGTGAGCACCTTGCATTCAGGCTTGGCGGCGAGGAATTTCTGGTCATCGCCCGCGGGGTTACCGATACGGCCATCGCCGAGGGGGCAGACGATCTGCGGATGATGATCGCCAAGCTGGAAGACCGGTTCAGCGAGCGTCCCGGCATCCGCATCTCCGCCTCGATCGGCCTGTCGCCCTGGCTGTTTGGCGAGAGCATCGATGATGCGCTCATGCGCGCCGACCTTGCGTGTTACGAAGCGAAGCGCACGGGCAGAAACAGGGTCCGCCGGGCTGCCTGATCGGCACGGCGCGGCCCGGACGGGGCTGCGCAGCGACGAACCGTGGACCGATTGGGCCCCATGAACCGTTCTAAAGACAAGACAGACAGCGCACGGCATTTCCCGCGCCCCTAACGGCGGCTCAGGAGGTGTCGTGCCAGAGCAGATAGAGACCGAAAGGTGCCCGCCTTATGGACAAGGACACCGCTCCACACCCGCAGGGAAGCGATAAACGATCAAGCAGTACGCGGCGCAATACCCAGACGAATGCCAGGCTCGAAGCTATCCTGACCGACTTCAACCGTCCGCTGGACGACATAGATTGGTCGCGCGCGCCATCGCGCGTGGGAAACAACGGAAAATCGAAAGGGATTTTCGAAAGACTGAACCGGCAGCGTCGGCATCGCCGCGATCTTCGCCGTGCGCGCCGCGCAGCCTATCAAGCTTTCCATGTCAAACCCAAACTTTCCGCGCGTAGGCGCGCCACCCTGATGCTCGGCGCGGGCGCGTTGGGCCTAACGGCGTTCACCGGCCCACCGAAAGCGCGCAAGGCTTTCGGCATCGACGAAGACATGCAGCGGGTGGTGGATGACGTCGCAGGTGTACGCAAGCCTGCTGCGCTGATGAAAGCGAGCGGCACATTCAAACAAGCGTTGATCGAGGAAGAAGGCGTACGATACACCGTCTACCGTGATGTGGCCGGATATCCGACCGTAGGGGTCGGTCACCTGATCCTTCCCGAAGACGATCTGCAGGTCGGTGATCGCGTCGACGAGGCGCAGGTCCTGCAATTCCTGGAACACGAACTGGCGAAAGCGGAACAAGGCGTGCGCCTGCTGGTCGGCGACCTGCCGCTTCACCAGCATGAATTCGATGCCCTGCTCGATCTGGTGTACAATGTCGGCCTGGGGAATGTATCGGAAAACGAGAGCCCGCGGCTTAACACGGCAATCGAAAGCCGCGATTACGAGGCGATCGCGGCGGAACTGGACTATACGCACGCCGGCGGAAAATTCGCCCGCGGTCTGCAATTTCGCAGCGAGCGCCGGGCCAAGATTTTCATGAAGGGCCGCTATGGGAATCCGCGCCAGAACGACGACCCCTATTCGACCTGACCGATCGCTCAACGGTCCCAGATATTATCGTCCAGTGACAGTTTTCTAGCATGTCTCACCGCCTCTTCGTCGGCATTCGTCCACCGCCAGAGATACGCGACGCCCTGATCGATCTGATGGAGGGCGAAGACGATGTGCGCTGGCAGGATGATGACCAGATTCATCTCACGCTACGCTATATCGGAGAGGTCGATACGCATCTGGCTGAGGACCTGGCCCTCCAGCTTCACGCCATCGAGCTACCGACCCTCGACCTGACGATTTCAGGTACGGGAGTCTTTGTGCGCAAGGGCCGGGTTCACACCCTTTGGGCTGGCGTGGAGATTTCACCCGAACTGAAGCGCCTTCGCCAGAAAATCGATCGTCTATGCGTATCGGCTGGCGTCGAACCGGACCATCGCAAGTATCATCCGCACATCACGCTGGCCCGGGTCAATAGCTCTTCAGGTCCGCTGGAACCGTTTCTCGAGCGAAACGCGAGCTTGCGACTTGGCCCTTGGAGAGCCGATTCCTATACGCTCTTCGAAAGCACCCTGCACCGCCACGGTTCGATCTACGAACCGATCGTTATCTACGCCCTCAGAACGCCATCATGAACCGCCTCTACCTCTCCCCCCTGCTACTCGCCGTGACGACGGCATGGGCGTGCGTGCCCGATGGCGAGGGTGAGACGGAAAAGTCAGCCGACATCGTCGGCAAGGGTGAGGCTGCCCCCGGCGACTGCCTGTTGTTGGTATGGTCGAGCCAGAAAGAACGAAATCCCCAGTTCGATCGCGATCATGACTTTGTCGAAGGTGGCGCGATCTCATGTGCCACCGGCACCAGTGCCAGCCAGTTCGACGTGGCGATATCGACGCTGCGCGATGCCGCAAGAAGCGGCGATAAGGCACGCCTGCTGCGCGAAGTCGGCCTGCCGCTGCTCTATATCGATGGCGACGGAAAAAGACGGGAGATCAAGGATCGCACCGAAGTGGAGGCCGTGTTCGACGAGATATTCGACCCGGCAATGATCGAGGTGCTCCAGAAGATCGATCTTTCGCGCATGAGTGTGGCAAGGGACCAGGGCGGTTTCTTCGAACTGGGTGCAATCTGGCTGGTCGTCGACCGTGACGGAGGCCGCCCACGTCTCATGACCGTGAACCGACAGGCGCTGGACGAAGCACTGGATACCGCGCGGGAGCGCGCCGACAGGAACCAGGGCGAGCCTGTCCCGTTCGACTAACGTATGAGATGCGCCGACCGGCGACGTGTGCATGCTTGCGTGCGCGCAACAGGCAGGCCAATCGCGCATAACATTATCGCATTCCCGCGCCCGGGTTCCGCGTGGCGCACAATCATGAGGGGAACAACATGAAGGCCCAGATCCTGGCCACCGTTGCAGCATCCGCACTTCTTGGCGCTTGCGCCACCACTCCGGGCGGAGAAATCGAAACCATGGCAGACGCCAACACCGCGGGCGCAAACATACCGCAGGGAACCAGATATTTCGCGTCCGACAGCACCCTGCCGTTCCACGCGCCCGATTTCAGCAAGATTTCCGAAGACGATTACATCCCCGCTTTCGAGCAGGGCATGGCAATCCACAAGGCTGAAATCGATGCCATCATCAACAACCCCGAAGCGCCGACATTCTCCAACACGATCGTTGCGCTCGAAAAGTCGGGCCGGATGCTGGGCCGCGTCGCCACCGTCTTCTTCGCCCTGACCGGATCGAACACGACCGACCGGCTGGACGAGATCAATACGGAGATCAGCCCCAAGCTGACCGCACATTCCGATTCCATCACGCTCAACCCCGAGCTCTTCGCCCGGGTGAAAGCCGTGTATGACAATCGCGCCGCAATGGCGATGACGCGCGAAGACGCCAAGCTGCTCGAAGACACCTATGAAGGCATGGTTCACGCCGGCGCCATGTTGACCGACGCACAACGTGCCCGGGTGAAGGAAATCAATTCCGAGCTGTCAGAAATCACGACCGAATTCGGCCAGGAAGCACGCGCAGCCATGGCCGATCAGCCGGTCATCTTCGATACACGCGAAGAACTGGCTGGCCTTTCGGAATCCGACATCAAGTCTGCCGCCGATTTTGCCACCGAAAAGGGCCATCCCGGCAAATATGCGATTGCGCTGCAGAACACCACGCAGCAGCCGTTGTTGCCAAATATGACCAATCGCGCCGCGCGCGAGAAGCTGTTCATGGCTTCCTATCACCGTGCAGACGGCACCACCGACATCGATACCCGTCCGCTGGTGGCCAAGATTGCAGCGCTGCGCGCCGAAAAGGCATCGCTGTTCGGCGAACCCGACTGGGCAACCTATGCCATGTGGGACCGCATGGCCGAAAAGCCTGCCACAGCGCTTGGCTTCATGGAACGCATGGTCCCCGCCCTTGCCGCAACGCAGCGGCGCGAAGCAGCCATGCTGGACGAAGCGATCAAGGCTGATGGCGGTAATTTCGAAGTAAAACCGTGGGACTGGTATCGCTACGCTAACAAGGTGAAGGCAGCTCGCTACGACCTCGATGAAGACGCGATGACCGAGTATTTCCAGCTCGACAAGGTGCTAGAGGACGGCGTGTTCTATGCCGCGAACAAGCTTTATGGCCTGTCCTTCGAACGCCGCACGGACCTGCCGGTCTATCACCCCGATGTGTGGACCTACACCGTGTTCGACCGCGACGGCAGCGAACTGGGCATCTTCTATTTCGACCCGTTCCAGCGCCCGTCGAAGCGCGGCGGCGCCTGGATGAGCAACTTCGTCGACCAGAGCAAGCTGTGGAATACCAAGCCGGTGATCTACAACGTGCTGAACATCCCGAAGGCACCGGCAGGAGAGGTCCAGCTGGTCAGCTTCGACAATGTGAACACCATGTTCCATGAATTCGGCCACGCTCTGCACGGCTTCTTCGCCAACCAGACCTATCCCAGCCTGTCCGGCACCGCCGTGGCGCGTGACTTCGTTGAATATCCGAGCCAGGTGAACGAGGTTTGGGCGACCTACCCCGAAGTGCTGTCCAACTATGCCAAGCACTATCGCACGGGCGAACCGATCCCTTCCGAAATGATCACCAAGATCGAAGCGGCGGCGAAGTTCAACCAGGGTTACGACTTCGGTGAAACCGTGGAAGCGGCATTGCTCGACATGAAGTGGGCGGCCCTGTCGAAGGAACAGGCCGAAGCGATCAACACGCCAGCCAAGGTTACCGAATTCGAACGCAAGTCGCTCGAAGAACTCGGCCTTGAAATCGACCTGGTTCCGCCACGCTACCGTTCGACCTATTTCAACCACATCTTCAGCGGACCGGCCGGCTATTCGGCAGGCTATTACAGCTATCTGTGGACCGAAATGCTCGACCGCGACAGCCGCAAGTGGTTCATGGAAAACGGCGGTCTTACCCGCGCGAATGGCGACCACTATCGCGAAACCGTGCTGAGCACTGGCGGCACGATGGATTACTTCGAAATGTTCCGGAACTTTGCCGGACGCGATCCGGACGTTACGCCGATGCTTGAAGCGCGGGGCCTTGTCCCGGGCGACGAAGCTGCGGATAGCGAAGTATCGGACGGCGCGCTGCCGGCAGATACAGCCGGATAATCAGCCGCTGATCAACGCCCGGTGGTTCGGTTCGCCGATCCACCGGACGGGAACTTTCCAGACGCGCTCGATCACTCGTGGGTCGAGCGCGTCTTCGCATCTGCCATCGGCGGCAAGTTCGCCGGCATCGAGCACGACCACCCGGTCGGCGTGGTTCATGGCGTGCGCCAGATCGTGCAGGACAAGAACGACGCCCGCCCCCTTGTCGGCAGCATCGCGAAGATGGCGCAGCAAGGTGAGCTGGTGGGCGATGTCGAGCGCAGCCAGCGGCTCGTCGGCAAGGATCCATCGCGGTTCGCCCGCCAGTACACGGGCCAGCAACACGCGGGCCGTTTCGCCGCCCGATAGCGATTGCGCCCGGCGATTCGAAAGCTGTGCGATGTCGAGCGCGTCCAGAGCGGCATCGACCGGCCCGGACAGACGATCGCCATGCGGCATGCGCCCGAGTTCGACCAGACTGCGCACCGGAACATCCCAGGCAATCTCATGCGCTTGGGGGAGATAGCCGATACACTTTGCTCGGTCCCGTGGTGACTTTGTGGAAGCATCCACCCCGTCGAAGGCCACCATTCCATCATCGGGCACCAGCAAGCCCGCGAGCGCTTCGAGCAAGGTCGATTTACCCGCACCATTCGGCCCGCAGATCGCCGTGATCGAGCCCGGCGCGAGGTCGAGCGAGATGCGGGACAGACGCTTGTCGACGGAGAGTTCCCGTGCCGCGAGCATCATGCCAGCCCCCTGCGCATGCGCAGCAGCAACCAGAGAAAGAACGGAGCGCCAAGGAGGCTCAAGGCGATGCCCAGACGCAGTTCCGTCACCAGTGGCAATATGCGTACGACGCTATCCGCGACAAGCACCAGCAGGGACCCGGCCAATGCGCTCGGCACGATGAGCTGTGAAGGCCGGCTATCGGTGAAGGGCCGAACCAGATGGGGCACGATGAGGCCGACGAAGCCGATGATACCGGCCACCGCGACGCCCGCGCCGACCGTCAGCCCTATACCCACGATCAGCAGCCAGAGCAGCCGTCCGGGTTCGACCCCAAGGGATCTGGCGACGGGTTCCCCCAGCGTGAGCGCATCCAGCGATTTCCCGCTCCGCCAGAGCAGAAGCACGCCCAGCGCCACCAGCGGGGTGGCCAGCCACACTTCGCGCCAGCTCCGGTCGGTCAGCGCGCCGTTCAGCCACATCACGATCTCGCTCATGGCGAAAGCATTGGGCGCCATGCTGATCGCAAGCGCCGTCAATGCGCCGGCGAGGCTCGCAACCATCAACCCGGCGAGCGTGAACAGCGCGATCCCGCCCGTGCGTCCGGCAATCGCCGCCAGCAACGCCATCGCCCCGCCCGCCCCGATCAGGGCGAATGCGGGAAGCAGCCAAGGCGAAGCGGCATAGCCGAACCATAGCGCGGCCACGGCACCCAGCGCCGCGCCCGGGGCGATCCCGAAAAGACCGGGGTCGGCCAGCGGATTGCGCAGGTACCCCTGCATGGCTGCCCCGCCCGCTCCCAATCCCGCGCCCACGACCACGGCCAGCAGGGCGCGCGGCAGGCGCAGCTCTGCAAGGATGAGCGCGGCGTTGGGCGTGCTGGCGGGATCGAGCCAGACCCGCCCGGCCAGCAGCGAAAGCGGAAGCGCAACGATGAGCAACCCGCCGAAGATCAAAGTCGCGCGGTTCACGATACTGTGCTCCGTATCTCCGCCAGTCGGCGAGCGGCACGGATGATCGTCGGACCGCCGCAGTAAAGCAGGCTGGTATCGAAGCGTTCGCGCCGCATATCCGGCAGCCGGTCGAGCACCGGGTGCTGCTGGCCAAGGTCGCCGCCTGCAACCAGCAACACCTGCGGCGGCGCGGCGACCACATCTTCGAGCGCCACATAGTCGGCCTGGGACAGCCCGCGGGCCGGCGCACCGTTCGTGAAACCGGTGCGAGCAAGCAGGTCGCTCACCAGCGATTGCTCGCCCGCGACAATTCCGCCGGGCTGCCACAGGAGAACGTCGACGGCGCGCCCGTCTGGCGCCTCTGCTTCGGTGAGCGCCGCTTCGATCCGTTCGATCAGGCGCTGACCCGCTTGCGGATCGCCGGACAGAGAAGCCAGTTCCCGGATCTGCTCCTCGCTCGAGGCGACATCACTGGCTATGCCGAACGTCACGACCTGCATGCCCAGATCTTCCAGGGCGGCGCGTGTTGCGGGTGCGATAAAGCTTCCCGCCACGACCACATCCGGATCGAGCGCGAGAACCTCCTCGACCGTGCCGCCGGTGGCCCGGTATCGCGACGCCTGTTTCGCCGGCATCGAGCTCGACCGCGGATCCTTGCTGTAATGGGATATCGCCAGCAATTGTCCCGGCGCCGTCACATCGGCAAGGATCGCATCGGTGCAGGGGTTCAGGCTGACGATGGTCGGCCGCGCCCGAGCCGTCGGCGCATCGGCCCCGCCCTGCGCACATGCGGCAAGGAGCAGGACCGATGCGGCGAGCAGCGGTTTCACATCTTCGCCCTGATCCCGCCGAAGACGCTGCGGCCAGCCGTCCCATATCCTGCAACCGTCTGGTAATCGGTGTCGAACACGTTCTCGACGCGGCCAAACAGTTCCAGATTGTCGCCCAGGCCGAAGGATGCCCGCACATCGAGCAACTCGTATCCTTCGAGGCGAACGGTGTTGGAGGCATTATCCCAGCTTGCACCCACGAGGCGCAGATCCGCCCCCAGGCCGAGACCGAAATCGCTGATCCAGTCGCCGTAAATGGTACCGAAATGCTTGGGTCGCCGCGCCAGATCGAGATCGGTCGTACGATCTTCCGCATCGACATAGGAATATGTGCCGGCAAGGCGAAGACCGGGTGCAAGATCGAAGCCTGCCTCCGCTTCGATGCCCTGCGCGCGGGCGCGGGCGGTGTTCAGGTATACGCCGGAAGGTCTTTCAGGCGTAACGCCGAACCCGATCAGATTGTCGCTGTCGCGGCGGAAGCCCGTCAGCGCGAGATGCAGACCTGAGCCCCGCTGCCCTTTCTCAACTCCCAGATCGTAGCTGGTGCTTTCTTCGGGTTCGAGCTCCGTATTCCCGTAGAACGAGAGCAACTGGTACAGTGTCGGTGCCTTGAAACCTTCGCCCACGCTACCGCGCACGCGCCAGTCATCGCCAAAGCCATAGCTCACATCGCCGCCGAAGCTTACATGCGTGCCGAACTGTTCGTGATCGTCCACGCGCGCACCGCCATGGACGGCCAGACGGCCCATCACCCAGCCAAGCTGCGCATAGGCCCCGCTGATTTCGGTTTCGGCGGCCGTGTCGAAGCTCGTTTCAAACTCGGTCCATTCATGATCGCCGCCGAAAGCCAGCGAGAGACCGCCCAGCAAACGGTATTCTCCGCGCAGCGAGATGCGATCGGAGCGGCCGTCGCTGGCAAAGGTCTCCGCCCCGGAACCATCGCGATTGGCGCGCTTGGTATCGGACAGGCTGTACGCGGCGCGCAGGGTCAGGTCGTTGCCGTAATAGGCAAGGCCGACATCGCCCCAGTAACGCGTGGTTTTCTGCGTATCGTCGGTATCCGCGAGAACGAAATCGGGTGCGGGAAAGCCATCGATCTCGACGTCGCCTTCCGCAAAGTTGCCATGCGCGAACAGCTCGAGGCTGGGGGTCAGATTGAGGAAGGCGCTGGAGCCGATAGCGAATTGCTTCGATCCGTCGGCTTCCGTGCCCGATGCGGCTGCGGAAAATCCGTCGGTCTCGAACCATGACCCGGTCAGGCCGATAAAGGCATTGTCATTGCCTGCTCCGGCAGCGGCGCTGGCAAACAGCGTGTCGCGCGAGCCGTACTCGACGCTGGCAGTCATGCCGCGCTCGGCCCGCGTCGAGATGTCGATCACCCCGCCCACGGCTTCCGATCCCCAGATCGTGCTGTTCGATCCGCGCAGAACATCGATCTTGCCGGCTGTACCAAGCAGCAGATTGCCGAAATCGAAGCCGCCCGAAGGGCTCGCCTGGTCGGCCACGCGCACGCCGTCGACCAGTACCAGAAGCTGATCGGGATTGGCGCCGCGCACGTTTACGCTGGTTACCGTACCGACACCCCCGCTACGCGACAGCGACAGACCGGGAACGCGCGCAAGTGCGCGTGCCGGATCGGCACCCTGAATGGTTTCGATCTCTTCCCGTCCGATGACGGTGACCGACTGGCCGGTATTGCGCAGATCGGTGCCGAGGCCGTTGGCCGTGACCGTGATGATCGCCTCGGCCGGGGCCGCGCTGCGATAGCTGCCCACAGTCGCTTGCTGATCGCCAGCCTCGTTTGCCTCGTCCTGGGCGGCGATGATTTCCTCGAGCGCCTGCTCGCTGGCAGTCTGCGCATACGCTGCGCCAGGCATTGCCGAAGCGGAAATCAAAAGCAGATATTTATACACGTAACCTCCTGTCATGAACGAAATGCCGCCCATGACGGGAGGGAGCCGAAACGCTCCATCCACGTTTGCTACAGGTACACCCCGCCCTGCAGCCGAACGACGGTCATGGGCAGGTCTCCTGGCTCCCGGATCAGCGGCCCTGTTCCGCCTTCCCGCTTTCGCAGTGGCATATGGAGCGGACCTCCCCGGTCACAGTTGCGGGAGCAGCGAGGGGCTTGCACCCTCTTCCCTCTTCGGGCCTGCGCAAACAGGCCAACCCGTGACTCGCGGCGCCGACTACTGCGCAATGTGTCGTTGCACAAGACGCAACTTCATTAAGTTTTGCTGTTATAGGGCGCCATCGAATCCCGTCCCGTTGCGGGATGGCGATCGCACACATCTGTCGGCCTTACCGGGTATAGGCTATGGGCAATTCCTGAAAGAAGGACGCAGTTTGAGCGGATTGGAAGTGTTGGCCGGGGACAAGGACCGTGCGCTGCACGTCGCCTCGCCGCGCGCCCAGCGCCGAGCCGCCAGACTGCAGGATCGCCGTAAACTGGCGACCCGCCTCGGTATTCTTGGCGCTGCCATCGCTCTTCCGACCGTGGCTGCGCAAGGCGAATGGTCCGATTTCAGAAGCGCGATTGGCCTGGGCGACGAACGCGTACCCTTGACGCCCATGCCGTTCGAAACGGCTGGCGAAAGCTTTCCTGGATCGGCCTTCTATTACCTCGAAGATGCCCCGCGCCTTGCCACAGATATCGCCGACCTTCGCAAGAGCGAAGGGACGCTTGAAACCGTCGAATTTGCACAAAGTCATGGCGCGGTTGCAGCGGCACAGGCATTTCGCCAGACGGGCAACGGTATCGACAAGGCGCGCGCATTGCAGTGCCTTTCCATGGCCGTGTACTACGAAGCCGCCAGCGAAAGCCTGTCGGGCCAACAAGCGGTGGCGCAAGTGGTCCTGAACCGGGTTGCACATCCCGCCTATCCCGCCAGCATCTGCGGTGTGGTGTTTCAGGGGTCGGAACGCAAGACGGGCTGCCAGTTCAGCTTCACCTGCGACGGATCACTGGCGCGCACCCCTTCCCGCCGGGGGTGGGCGGTGGCCCAATCCGTAGCGCTGGGTGCCTTGGCGGGCGAGGTTTACAAGCCCGTCGGCCTGGCCACACATTACCACACCAATTACGTGAACCCCTATTGGGCCGCCAGCCTCGACTATATCGGTGCCATCGGCGCGCACCGTTTCTATCGCTGGAAAGGCGGGGCCGGAACCGCCGGTGCCTTTACCGACGACTATGCCGGCGCGGAGCCGCTTGCCGCCCCCAACGTTCGGCGCGCGGAAGCGGACGTCCCCGGCCCTGTACAGCCTACCCCTCCGTCCAATGCCGCTATCGGTATCAGTACCGAACCGGATGCGCCGGTTGGGGCGCCCGCCGCCGCAGCTCCAGCCGACAAGCTTCCGCAATCCGGCAGGGTTCGCGAGGAGTATGCCAATTCAGGCAAATGGATCAACGAGCCCGGGAAAAAATAGGCTTGCGGGCCAACACGAAGGCAATCCTTTACGTCTCCACAACCATGCTGCGGAACCGAAGTTTAGCGTGCTTCGGCCATGAGGGGGTTCAACAGCCCAGCCCCCCTGAGGAGACCATGGCATGCCGGTCCATTTCGCTGCCGCACGTTCCACCGCTCATTCGCCGATTGCCCGGGCACTGGCTCGCAAAGCGCACTCGCGCGCGGCGAACGACAATGCCGGGGCAGCGCAGATGGTCGCCACCGCTTCCCCTATCGATGGCGTGATGCATGCAGCGCTGAAGCACTTTGCGAACCATGGGCTGAGCGCGGCGAAAGTTGCAGCGCAGCAGGCTGAACACGCCCATGCGGCCGACGACACCGAAAGTTACGACTGGTGGCTCGGCATCTGCCGAACGCTCGACCGCGGGCTGGCCAGACGCCTTGATGAGCAGCTTGCCATCAAGTCGTTGCTGGCGAGCATATCCCCCGTATAACTCCGGAAAATCCACGTGTTACCGTTAACTGAAATATGATGGATCCGCCTTAAACGCTTTGCCATGGGTGAGCGAAGCGGGTCATTCGATTTGAAGCGGTACGTCGCCCATGCGTCGTCGACAGATCCGTTGAGCGAGAAAGCTCGCAACTCTCTCATTCGTTCTCTCTACGACCGGCGCACGGCCCTTGCAGTAGGCGCCATGAACTGCACCATCTCGAGCACGGTCGTGGCGTATCTGTCCGGTAGCGCCCTCCTCTATTCACTTGTCTTTCTGCTCAGCAGCATCGCCGTCCTGCGCATTGTCAACTCTCGTCACCTGGCGAAGCGCCCGGAAGAGATAAGTGCGGCCCAGCTTGAATTCGCTTACAAGTTCGGCGCGTTCGGCTTCAGCCTCATCCTCGGCACTGTGGCTGCATCGGCCATCGCGCTCGACATCGATGCGATGGCGCAGGTCCTGATCATTTCGAATGCGCTGGGCTACGGCATAGGCATCTGCGCGCACAACGCCGCGCGTCCGGCCATAGCTCTGGGCCAGTTGACGCTGGTGTCGACACCCATAGTCATCGCGTCGATCGCCCATGGTTCGATCGCCGGGGCATGTCTTGCGATAACCATCGCTCTTCTCTTTCCCGCAATGTACTCGATCGTCACCTCCATCTTTCGCACCTTGCACGAATCCCTCGACGCGGCAGACCGCAGCGCAGCGCTGGCAGCGGAAATGGAAACCTTCGCCCTGACCGACACGGTAACCGGGCTTTCCAATCGTCTTGGGCTGGACCGCCTTTTGCCTGGCGTCATCTCGGCGGCAGATGTCGACGGGCGGGCTGGTATTTTCTGGATCGACCTGGACAGGTTCAAGGAAGTCAACGATCTCAAAGGTCATCAAGCAGGTGATGAGGTTCTGCACACTATCGGCGCGCGGATCGCCGCGCTGGTCGGCGAGGACGGTATCGTCGCTCGTTTCGCCGGTGACGAGTTCGTCGTTGCCTGCCAGATAGCCGACCGCAACGCCGCGTCTGTCATGGCCAACACGCTCCTGGGCGAGGTCATGCGTCCGCTGCAAGTCGATGGGGAACGCCTGGAAATGGGCGCATCGATCGGCATCGCCTTGATGCCGATCGATGGCGTGACGGCAGATCAATTGATGCGCCATGCGGATATGGCGCTGTATGAGGCCAAAGTCGCCGGACGATCCCAAATTCGATTCTTCACCCCATCGATGACCAGGGACCTGACCCATCGCCGAAAGATCGAGACGGAACTTCGCCTTGCGCTCTCGCGGCATGAAATGTCCGTCTACTTTCAGCCGATTGTCGATCTGGACACGGGGCGCATTCGCTGTTTCGAAGCGCTGGCGCGCTGGCTCCACCCGACGAGGGGAGAAATTCCTCCCGATCAGTTCATCCCGGTTGCCGAAGAATGCGGCGCAATCGTAACTCTCGGCAACTGGCTCACTGGCGAAGCCGCGCGGGCGGCCGCAGCCTGGCCCGACGATATATCCGTCGCGGTCAATCTTTCGCCGATGCAGATTAAGGCTCCGGGCGCGGCTCTGGGTATTCTCAGCGCGATCAGAGATGCGGGCCTGTCGCCGGACCGTCTCGAGCTTGAAATTACCGAAAACGTGTTTCTGGAAGACAGCCCGAGCATCGGGATGTTCATCGAAGATCTTGCGCGTGCCGGAGTTCGGTTTGCGCTCGACGATTTCGGAACGGGTTACTCTTCGCTGAGCTATATAAATCAATGGCCGTTTTCGAAGATCAAGGTTGATCGCAGTTTCGTGTCGGGCGCACAGGCCGGTCGCAAGAGCGATGCAATCATCCGCGCAGTTTCGCAGATGGGCCGCACGCTCGGCATCGAAATCGTGGCCGAGGGCCTGGAAACCACCGAACAGGTCAAGGCTGTTCGGTTTGCGGGCTGTACGCTTGGACAAGGGTATCACTTCAGCCGCGCCATTCCGGCGTATCAGGCGTCGTTGCTGCTGGCCGAAGACAGATCGTCACAAAACAACGATACGCGCAGTCACGGAACGGCTTGACCAACTTCGCGAAAGAAGGGGATTATCGTTCTGAAATTAGCTTGCGCAACGAGCCGAGCCCACCAGCCTATTGCAATTGCGAACCATTTGCAAAGATAGTTTTCTGCGTGGGCCGTTTGCCGGTTGCATTCCCGAGTTGGCGCGCCTAGGTCGCTCTCGCAATCGACCGGTGCCATGCTTCCTTTGCGGGACACTTGATGCATGGCCCATTCATGGTCCGGGTAACATCGCTGTCCCGCATGGCAGGAACAAGGACGCTACCCCCAATGGCACGCAAGAAGATCGCCCTTATCGGCTCCGGCATGATCGGCGGCACCCTCGCCCACCTCGCCGCGAAGAAGGAAATGGGCGACATCGTCCTGTTCGACATCGCCGAAGGCATGCCGCAGGGCAAGGCGCTCGACCTGTCGCAGTGCGGCCCGATCGAGGGTTTCGACGCGAAGATCACCGGCACCAATGACTATGCCGACATTGCCGGCGCCGACGTGGTGATCGTCACCGCGGGCGTTCCGCGCAAACCCGGCATGAGCCGCGACGACCTGCTTGGCATCAACCTCAAGGTGATGAAGGCGGTCGGCGAAGGCATCAAGAACAACTGCCCCGACGCCTTCGTGATCTGCATCACCAACCCGCTCGACGCGATGGTCTGGGCGCTGCGCGAATTCAGCGGCCTGCCGCACAACAAGGTCGTCGGCATGGCCGGCGTGCTCGACAGCGCGCGCTTCGCCACCTTCCTCGCCTGGGAATTCGACGTTTCGGTGAAGGACGTGAACGCCTTCGTTCTCGGCGGCCACGGCGACACCATGGTGCCGGTCCTGTCCTATTCGACGATCAACGGCATTCCGGTGAAGGACATGGCCAAGATCAAGGGCGTGTCGGAAGACCGCCTGGACGAGATCGTCAAGCGCACCCGCGGCGGCGGCGGTGAAATCGTCGGCCTGCTCGGCAACGGCTCGGCCTATTACGCACCCGCAACCAGCGCGATCGCCATGGCCGAAGCCTATCTCGGCGACAGCAAGCGCATCCTGCCCTGCGCCAGCTATGTCGAAGGCAAGTACGGTCTCGACGGTCTTTACGTCGGCGTCCCCACCGTGATCGGCGCGGGCGGCACGGAAGACGTGATCGAAATCGAACTCGGCGATGAGGAAAAGAGCAACCTCAAGGTATCGACCGACGCGGTCGAAGAACTGCTGGAAGCCTGCAAGGGCCTGGACAGCTCGCTCGCCTGAACGGCGAAGAACACCGAACAGGAAAGACACACATGAGCATTCTCGTAGACAAGAACACCAAGGTCATCACCCAGGGGATGACCGGCGATACCGGCACGTTCCACACGCAGCAGGCGCTTGCCTATGGCACGCAGATGGTTGCGGGTGTGACGCCGGGTAAGGGCGGCACAACGCATATCGACCTGCCGGTCTTCAACAGTGTCGGCGAAGCCAAGGCCGCTACCGGCGCAACCGCATCCTGCATCTACGTGCCGCCGCCGTTCGCTGCGGACTCGATCCTCGAGGCGATCGATGCCGAGATGGAACTGATCGTCGCCATCACCGAAGGCATCCCCGTACTCGACATGGTGCGCGTCAAGCGCGCGCTGCAGGGTTCGAAGTCGCGCCTGATCGGCCCGAACTGCCCCGGCGTCCTGACGCCCGGCGAATGCAAGATCGGCATCATGCCCGGCTCCATCTTCAAGAAGGGCAGCGTCGGCGTGGTCAGCCGCTCCGGCACGCTGACCTATGAAGCCGTCCACCAGACCACCATGGTCGGCCTCGGCCAGACCACTGCAGTCGGTATCGGCGGCGACCCGGTCAACGGCACCAACTTCATCGACGTGCTCGAACTCTTCCTCAAGGACGACGAAACCAAGTCGATCATCATGATCGGCGAAATCGGTGGCAGCGCCGAAGAAGAAGCCGCAGAATTCGTCGCGCACATGGCGAAGAAGGGCGTTGAAAAGCCCATGGTCGGCTTCATTGCCGGTCGCACGGCGCCTCCGGGTCGCCGCATGGGCCATGCCGGTGCCATCGTCTCGGGCGGCCAGGGCGGTGCGGAAGACAAGATCGCAGCGATGGAAAAGGCGGGCATCCGCGTTTCGCCTTCGCCCAGCGAACTTGGCACCACGCTCGACGCGCTGCTCAAGGAACTTGCCTGATACCCGGCGCGGGCCACCCTCCTCCCCGGGACCGTCCGCGCCGCTGAGGCATTGCCATTAGGAGCCGACATTTGGTCGGCGCAAGAAGGTGACCCGGATGGGTAACGAAAGCCATGATTTCCTGCCCGAGCTGGGCGACCAGGAAGGCCCCCAGCAGGGGCCCAGCTGGAGCAATCCTGCCTGGCTGACCGAAGTGGTCGACAGCAGCGCGGATCTTACCGCCGCGCTCGATCCCACGCAGATGCGCGTGGTGGTCGCCAAGGCTGCCGAAAAGGCCGGAAAACAGCTCGACGACAAGGCGCTCGAGAAAGCATCGGACGATTCCAATCGTGCAATGATGCTGGTGCGCACGTTCCGCGTCAGGGGCCATCTTGCCGCCAACCTCGACCCCCTCGGTCTGTCCAAGCGGGAAATTCCCGAAGACCTCACGCTCAAGGGCCACGGCTTCGAGGGTGAAGAGGATCTGGAAGTCTATGTCGGCGGTGTCTTCGGCTTCGGCTGGGTAACCATCGGCGAACTCTACGATGCGTTGCGGCATACCTATTGCGGCAATGTCGGCCTGGAATACATGCATATTTCGGACACCGTCGAGCGCCGCTTCCTGCAGGAACGGTTCGAGACGCCCGAAGAAACCATCCAGTTCACCGACGAGGGCAAGCGCGCCATCCTCGCGGCGGTCATCCGCGGCGAACAGTATGAATCGTTCCTCGGCAAGAAATACGTCGGGACCAAGCGCTTCGGCCTCGATGGCGGCGAATCCATGATCCCGGCGCTGGAAGCTGTCATCAAATATGGCGGCCAGCAGGGTGTGCGCGAAATCATCTACGGCATGGCCCACCGCGGCCGGCTGAACGTGCTCGCCAATGTCATGGGCAAACCCTACAAGGTTATCTTCCACGAATTTTCTGGCGGCAGCGCCAACCCGGAAGACGTCGGCGGCTCGGGCGATGTGAAGTACCATCTTGGTACAAGCACAGACCGCGAATTCGACGGGATCGATGTTCACATGAGCCTCGTTCCTAATCCCAGCCACCTCGAAGCGGTCGACCCGGTCGTGCTCGGTAAGGCCCGCGCGCAGCAGGCCATCCGCGACGATCTGAAGCAGCACGAACAGGTTCTGCCCGTTCTGCTTCATGGCGATGCTGCCTTCGCCGGCCAGGGTATCGTGTGGGAATGTCTCGGCTTCTCGGGTGTACGCGGATACAATACCGGCGGCTGCCTGCACTTCGTGATCAATAACCAGATCGGTTTCACGACCAGCCCGCAATTCGCGCGGTCCTCGCCTTACCCCAGCGATGTGGCCAAGGGCGTCCAGGCACCGATCCTCCACGTCAACGGCGACGATCCCGAAGCGGTGACCTTCGCCTGCAAACTGGCGATCGAATACCGCCAGACCTTCGGCCGCGACATCGTGATCGACATGTGGTGCTATCGCCGGTTCGGGCATAACGAGGGCGACGAGCCCAAGTTCACCCAGCCGTTGATGTATGACGAAATCCGTCAGCACCCCAAGGTCAGCGAACTCTATTCGAAGCGCCTCGAAGAAGAAGGCGTGATCGAAAAGGGCTATGCCGACGGGTTGTGCGCCGAGTTCACCGCGCATCTCGAAAAGGAATTTGCGGCGGCCAAGGACTACAAGCCCGATCAGGCAGACTGGTTCGGCGGTCGCTGGTCCGGCATGAACAAGCCTGCCGATCCGGAAAGTGCGCGTCGCAATGTCGAAACGGCGATCGACAAGAAGCTGTTCGACAGCCTCGGCCGTACGCTGACCGGCATCCCCGGCGACCTGACGATCCACAAGACGCTTGGCCGTGTGCTCAAGGCCAAGGAGGAGATGTTCTCCAGCGGTGAAGGGTTTGACTGGGCCACTGCCGAGGCATTGGCGTTCGGCAGCCTCGTGACCGAAGGGTTCGGTGTGCGCCTGTCCGGGCAGGATTCCGGCCGCGGTACCTTCAGCCAGCGCCATGCCGTGTGGATCGACCAGAAGGACGAACACAAATACATCCCGTTGACAACGCTGCCGCACGGCAAGTTCGAGGTCTATGACAGCCCCTTGTCCGAATATGGCGTGCTCGGCTTCGAATACGGTTTCGCCATGGCGGATCCCAAAAGCCTCGTGATGTGGGAAGCGCAGTTCGGCGATTTCGCCAACGGCGCGCAGATCGTGATCGACCAGTTCATTGCCAGCGGCGAAGCAAAATGGCTCCGCGCCAATGGCTTGGTGCTGCTGCTTCCGCATGGATATGAAGGTCAGGGTCCCGAACACAGTTCGGCCCGCCTCGAACGTTTCCTGCAATTGTGTGCGAACGACAACATCCAGGTCTGCAACATCACCAGCCCGGCGAACTACTTTCACGTCCTTCGCCGGCAGATGCTCCGCAACTTCCGTAAACCGCTGGTCATCATGACGCCGAAGAGCCTTCTGCGTCACCCGCTGGCGAAATCCGAAGCGAGCGAGTTCCAGGGCGACAATCACTTCATGCGGATCAAGTCCGACATGAAGGAGATTGACGACGAGAAGGTGAAGCGCCTCGTGCTGTGCAGCGGCAAGGTCGCTTACGACCTGATGCAGCGCCGCGACGAAGCGGAACTGGAAGATGTTTCGATCGTGCGTATCGAACAGCTCTACCCCTTCCCGGGGGAACCGCTTGCCGTTCGCCTCGAACGCATGAAGAACCTCGAACAGATCGTCTGGTGTCAGGAAGAACCGAAGAACAACGGTGCATGGTTCTTTGTCGACCGTCTGATCGAAGAGGCTGCAGAGGCTGCGGGCAAGTCCGGCATGCGCCCCTGCTACGCCGGCCGTGAAGTGGCGGCTTCGCCAGCAACGGGTTACGCCAGCCGCCATCAGGTGCAGCAGGAAGCCCTCGTCAATATCGCGCTCGGCCTCAACGGTCAGGCGCCCAATGTCCGCAGCGACTGCAAGTAATTCGGGAAAGCAAGAATATGGCCACCGAAGTCAAAGTTCCTACGCTGGGTGAATCTGTCACTGAAGCGACCGTCGGCGAATTGCTGAAGAAAGTCGGCGATGCGGTCGCCGTCGATGAACCCATCATCAGCCTGGAAACCGACAAGGTCGCGGTGGAGGCACCCTCCCCCGTTGCCGGCACGATCAAGGAATTCAAGGTCGACGTCGGCGACACGGTCGAAGTCAATGCAGTGATCGCGGTGATCGAAGAAGGCGACGCTCCGGCGAAATCTTCCAGCGATAGCGACGACGCACCCAAGGCGGACAAACCGGACGCGGACGTCGAAAAGGCTGCGCCCGCTCAGGCCAAGGAAGCGACCGACGGTGACAGTTCGCAAACGCTTTCGCCTGCCGTGCGCCGCGCAGTGCTCGAACACGGCGTCGATCCTTCCACGATCAAGGGCACCGGGAAGGACGGCCGCCTTACCAAGGAAGACGTGATCGCTGCGGCGGAAGCCAAGAAGTCGGGCGGAAGCAAGCCGGCTGAAAGCACATCCGCACCGGCATCGACCGCGGGCGAGCGCCGTGAAGAGCGCGTCAAGATGACGCGTATGCGCCAGACCATCGCCAAGCGTCTCAAGGGTGCGCAGGACAATGCCGCGCTGCTGACGACGTTCAACGACGTCGACATGTCGGCCGTCATGGAAGCACGCGGCAAGTACAAGGACATGTTCGCCAAGAAGCACGACATCCGTCTCGGCTTCATGGGCTTCTTCGCCAAGGCGGCCTGTCTTGCACTGAAGGACGTGCCAGCGGTCAACGCCTACATCGAAGGCGATGAGATCGTCTATCACGACTATGTCGATATCTCTGTTGCCGTGTCCGCTCCCAATGGTCTGGTCGTTCCGGTCATCCGCGATGCGCAGGACAAGGGCTTCGCGCAGATCGAAAAAGACATCGCCGATTTCGGCAAGCGCGCCAAGGACGGCACGCTGACGATGGACGACATGAAGGGCGGCACCTTCACCATCTCGAACGGCGGCGTCTTCGGTTCGCTGATGTCGACCCCGATCATCAATCCGCCGCAGAGCGCCGTCCTCGGCCTGCACCGCATCGAGGATCGTCCGGTCGTGGTGAATGGCGAAATCGTCATCCGTCCGATGATGTATATCGCGCTGTCCTACGATCACCGTCTGATCGACGGCCGGGAAGCGGTCACCGCTCTGAAGATCATCAAGGAAGCGATCGAAGATCCGACCCGGATGCTGATCGACCTGTAAGAGCAACGCCGATTGGAGTGCGTGTGTGCGAAAGGCTGTCCTACAGACTGGCAAAAGTGCCATGATGCCAGCCATGACCCACTCGCTTGATCTGGTCGGCACCTGCGATTTGCGTCCGTTCACCCCGGACCGTTTTTACCCTTTGGACCGTGTAACACCCGGTCCATGTCTGCGACGCAACGAAAGTTAACAGAGACGAATCATGGCAGAATACGACTACGACGTCCTCGTCATCGGTGCTGGCCCGGGTGGCTATGTCGCCGCAATTCGTGCGGCCCAGCTCGGCCTGAAGACGGCGTGCGCGGAAAGCCGCGAGACGCTCGGTGGCACCTGCCTCAACGTCGGCTGCATTCCCTCCAAGGCCATGCTGCACGCCTCTGAATACTTCGACGCGGCCAGTAACGGCACGATGAAGGAAATGGGCATCGAGGTTACGCCCAAGCTCAATCTCGACGCCATGCACGCACAGCGCCGCGACGCGGTGAAAGGTCTGACTGGCGGGATCGAATTCCTGTTCAAGAAGAACAAGGTCGACTGGAAGAAAGGCCATGCCACTTTCCAGGATGCCCACACGGTCAAGGTCGGCGATGAAACGGTCACCGCCAAGAATGTGATCATCGCCACCGGTTCTTCCGTTACCCCCCTGCCGGGTGTCGAAGTCGACAACGAAAAGCAGGTGGTGGTCGATTCCACCGGTGCTCTCGAACTCAAGGCCGTGCCCAAGAAGATGGTCGTCATCGGTGGGGGCGTGATCGGCCTGGAACTCGGATCGGTCTGGCGCCGTCTGGGTGCCGAGGTCATCGTTGTCGAATATCTCGACAAGCTGCTGCCGGGGATGGACGACGATGTTCGCAAGGAAGCGGCCAAGATCTTCAAGAAGCAGGGCATGGAACTGCGTCTGTCGACCAAGGTCACCGGGTGCACCGTCGATGGTTCGAAAGCCACGCTGACGCTCGAACCGGCTGCCGGCGGCGACGAAGAAACGCTGGAAGCGGATTGTGTGCTGGTTTCGATCGGTCGCCGTCCGAACACCGATGGCCTCGGCCTCGACGCGATCGGGCTCGAAGTGAACAAGCGCGGCCAGATCGAAACCGATCACGATTTCCGCACCAAGGTCGATGGTGTATGGGCCATCGGCGATGTCGTCCCCGGTCCCATGCTCGCCCATAAGGCGGAAGACGAAGGCATAGCCTGTGCCGAAAACATCGCCGGCCAGACCGGTATCGTGAACCACGATATCATCCCGGGTGTTGTTTACACATGGCCCGAATTCGCCGGTGTCGGTCTGACGCAGGAAGAAGCGGTCGAGAAGCTGGGCGACAAGGCCAAGGCCAAAGTCGGCAAGTTCCCGATGATGGCCAACAGCCGCGCCAAGACCAATCATGAACCCGATGGTTTCGTGAAAATCGTCGCGGATGCGGAAACCGATCGCGTTCTGGGCGTGTGGTGCATCGCAAGTGTCGCCGGCACCATGATCGCCCAGGCCGCACAGGCCATGGAATTCGGCGCGACCAGCGAAGACATCGCTTACACCTGCCATGCCCACCCGACGCATTCCGAAGCCATCAAGGAAGCGGCGATGGCGGTTCAGGGCAAGCCGATCCACATCTGATCGCTGTCGTGACAGTCGGGACGGGAATCTGAATGTCTGCGCGAGTGTCGACAATTCCGGCACTCGCCATACCCTCGCTTGTCGGGCTGACCTATCTGCTGCTTGCAGGTGCTCCACGAAGCTACCTGCTCGTCAATGCGACAGCTCTGCTGCTGTCGATCGCGCTGATGGCTTTGGGCAAGCCGCGCGTGAAACGCCAGCATCGGCTGCCGATCCTGGTTGTAGCCGTCGCGCTGTTATTCGTCCCCCTGTTCACCGGCGTGGCGGTCAATGGCATCGCGCGCTGGCTGCCGATCGGCCCGGTGCTGCTCCATGCCGGGCTGCTTGTCCTGCCGGCCATCAGTGTTCTAGCCGCAGAAGGTAAGGCGCCCGGCAAGATAGCATTGGTCGCGGCGCTGGTGGCGGTCTTCCTCCAGCCCGATGCCGGCACCGGTCTGGCGATAACAGGTGCCGCAATCGGGCTCTATGTGGCGCGGCCCCACTGGGCGACAGGCTGCATCGCATTTGCAGCCTTCCTCGCCAGCCTGTCCATGCTGGTCCGCGGCGAACTCCCCGCCCAGCCGTACGTTGAACGTATTCTGGTCGACGCTGCTCAGGTTTCGCTGTGGTTGGCAGTCGGCATTCTGGTCGCCCTGCTGGGCACGGTCGCGCTGCTCGCCGGGCTGCGCAGCGGAACGGTAAGCCAGCGCTTTGCCCTTGCCGGATCGTTTGCCGGCTTCTCCATCGCTGCTCTTGTATCGAACTATCCCTTCCCGCTCATCGGCTACGGTGCCTCGGCAATCCTCGGATATGGACTGGCATTGTTCCTCATGGGATCGTCCCGATAAACTTTCCGCTTGCCGATACCCCATCCATGCCGCAGATTTGCGCAACAGGGCATCGGGGCGATCGAGCATGAAAATCAGGCACTTGGCGATCGCCGCAAGCTTTAGCGCAATGGCGCTGATCGGCTGCAGCCGGGAGCCGGATTTCGAGCCACCTCCGCGTGCTACGGATACGATCGACATCGAACCTCGAAGTTCGCTCGTCGCAGTACCCGTAACTGCCGATCTGACCGCGCTCGAAACGCAGATGTCGAAAGAGATACCGCGAACCTTGTGGACCATCGACCGCAAGGACCAGACCTGCGCCGCATCGAAAAAGGTCAAGGTGGCCTTCGTCAAGCTCAAGACGCCCACCATCAAATGCGACATCGTGGGCACTGTGACACGCGGACGCGTTACGATCGACGGTCGCGGACGCGACATCATCCTGACGATGCCGATCCATGCCGAAATCAAGGCGCAGGATATTGCCGGTATCCTCAAACAGGAAACCGCAACGGGAGATGCCAGGGTGCGTGTCGTCGCCCGGCTTTCGATCGACAGTCAATGGAACCCGCAGGGCAAGGTCGACATCCAGTACGACTGGACCGACGAACCCCACGTCGATTTCCTCGGGCAGCGTATCGAGTTCACCAGTGACGCGGACGCCAAACTGAAACCCGTGATCGCGCGCCTGGAACGCAATTTGCCGCAGGAACTGGCGAAGCTGGGTCTGCAGGAAGATATAGAACGCTTGTGGGGCGAAGCCTTCACATCCCTCCAGCTTAACGAGACGAACCCGCCGGTCTGGATGCGGATCGTGCCCGAACAACTCTATTATGGCGGCTACACGCTGCGCGGTAAACGCATGGAGTTGCGACTGGGCATGAAGGCGGTGACCGAAACGTTCGTCGGCAAGCGTCAGCCAGACCCAAAGCGCAAACCCTTGCCGCCACTTGCAAAGCTCGAAGAGCAGCCTGGCAAGATGCAGTTCTTCATCCCCGTCATCGCAGATTACAAACAACTCGAACCGGTGGTAGCCAAAGCTTTGGTCAAACGGTCCGCGCGGCCATTCGAAGTGCCCGGGATCGGGCCGGTCAACGCAAGGTTCGGCCAGGTCGTTGCCTATGGCACTACCGGAAACCGCATCGCGCTGGGCCTGACTTTCAAGGCAGCCCGAGCCGACGAAAAGTTCGGCGATGCGACCGGCCAAGTTTGGCTGACCGCCCTCCCCGTCAACGAGCCGGGCTCTCGCAAGGTCAGTTTTTCAAACCTCGAAATTACCGGCGATACCGATCGCGACACCACCGATTTCCTTTTGCAGATCGCCAATTCGCCCGGGTTTTCCCAAACCATTGCGACTGCTCTGACGCAGAATTTCGAAGAAGATTACGATGAATTGATGGCCAAAATCGCCAATGCCATCGATACCAAGCGCGAAGGCGATGTCGTCATTCGTGCGCAGATCGAAGAGGTGAAGACCGGACGCCTGAAGGCGGCGGGACAGGGCCTGTATTTGCCAGTCTGGGGGACGGGTACCGCATCGGTGATCCTCGCCCCCCGTTGACGGCTATCTACACTTCGCTGGGGTAGATCGGCTGAATATCCACTGGAATATCGCTCATTGCGGCGAAACGTCCGCGCGCCCAATCGTCTAGCTTGGCATATCGAGCGAAGAACGCCTTGGTCCCTTCGTAATCGCCATTCGCCTGCAGCATCAGCTGGTCATGCAAAAGGTCGCGCAGACTGGCTTCCATTTTTGCATAATCGACGATGTAGCGGTTGGCAGCCCCATCCCAGGTGAACGCACCCTTTTCCTTGAGATACCCGTATTGCAATGCTGCGCCCTTGCCGTGCGCCTCATCGATCCCGAAGCGCATCGCGCGGAAAATACCGGCGAAATAGCTGGCATAAAGTTGCTGCTTCTCGGCCGCGGGGATTTCGCCCTTCTCCATCATGAAGAGAATGTTCCAGACGCCCATGACGTCCGCCTTGCTCTCTTCCAGCGCCGAATACTGTTCCTTCAATTCCTCGTTCACCGTCGTCTGGCGGCCATCCTTGGTAATTGTCCCGGGCCCGAGGCTGTGGGACAGTTCATGGAACAGCGTTTCCAGTTCCATGTACTTCTTCGCGACCAGTGCGGCCTGATCCTGCTTCAGCACGACATCGCCGATAGGATCCAGAATGCGTTCGTATTTCGCGCCGAGTACGTTGGCCAGAATGACCTTCTTGGCACCTTTGGCTTCGCGCACCCGCTCGTCGTTGGGAAGGTTGAAAGCAATGGTTTGTACGCCTGGTACATTGTCGCCCCCACCGTGGATCTGATCGGCCACCGCGATGGGGCTTTCGAAGCCGCGCTGGAAATTCTTGTAGCGATCCTCGATCGGAAGGTTGCCTTCCATATCGCGCAGGTAATTCTTGTACTTCGCCAAAGCGGCGCTCTCTTCGGGATTGCGCAGCGTGACGAAGCTTTCGAAGGCGGTTTTCGTACCGTACAGGCGGTCGGTATAGACTTCATAAGGTCCAATCGCGACTTCGATCGGCGTGTCGGCTAAGTCCATCCACGCCATTTCGCTTTCGTAATAGTCGTCGGACAGGAAGCTGGCGGCACGCAATGTCAGGAATTTCTTGAGGCTGGGGTTGCTCGTACGCTGGGCAGCCTGTTCCAAGAGTTTGGCAGCAGGTTCGAGCCACTCGCGATATTCCACCGAATAAGGGACAGCGACCAGCCCATCGCCATCGCGCTTCACCACGGTGTACGGGGCCAGCAATTCGTCTTTCTGTGCAGGATGAGCAGTCAGATAGGCATCGAATTCTTCACGGGTCAGATCGGTGGGATAGAAGCCGGCTCCTTCAGGCAGCGGCTCTGTGCCCCAGAAGGGATGGAACTCGTCGAGATCGTCCCACGCGCCGTAATACCGGTCGAACATCGTCAACAGCAGGTCTCGATCGGCACGGCGGCTGCGCGAGATGGCCTGACGAACCTGCGGGTTGGCGGCGAAGCGCTGGCGCAGATAAATCTCGTCCATATAGTCGCTGGCCTGGATCAGCAGATTGACGACGTCGCGTTCTTCCGCAGTCAGGTAAGACGTGTCCGGTGCCATCTCGATGACGGCCAACTTCGCGTACTGGGCCTGGAGATCGTAACCATCGGACGCGGCAGCGGGGGGTGCATCGGCAGACATGACCGGAGCATCATTGGCAACGGGGGCGCAGGCGGCACTGGCGAGCAGTAGGGGAAGAATGGCGCGACGCATGATCGGTCCTCCAGAATTATCTTTATGACATCAGCGCAACGTCATGCGGCGACCATGTGTCCCGCGCAAGTGGGCGATTGACCGCGGGGTCGGCTTATCCGACATTGCCGACCCAAGAGGAGACATCATGGCTTATCCGACGCTGACCGACAATCCCGGTGCTATCGAACTTGCAGAAGCGATGCGCCGGGGCGAGATGTCCCCGCTCGACGCGGTCGAGGCGACCATCGCGCGGATCGAACGTCTTGATGCGCACATCAACGCCGTGGTGGTGACAGATTTCGACCGGGCCCGGGATCGGGCCAAGGCGATGACGGATGATCGTTCGGCGCGTGAACGCCCCTTGTTCGGCGTTCCCATGACGATCAAGGAAAGCTTCGATATCGAAGGGCTTCCCACCAGCTGGGGTCATGAGGCCTATGCCGACAACATAGCGTCTCGCGATTCCAGAGTGGTCAGCCAGTTGAAGGCTGCGGGCGCCATTTTCCTGGGCAAGACAAATGTGCCGCCCGATCTGGCCGACTGGCAATCGAATAACCCGGTCTATGGCCGTACCAACAACCCCCATGACCATGAGCGCTCGCCAGGCGGGTCCTCGGGTGGTTCGGCTGCGGCCGTCGCAAGCGGCATGGTCCCGTGTGAATATGGCACCGACATCGGCGGATCGGTGCGCGTTCCTGCCCATTTTTGCGGAGTTTGGGGTCACAAGACGAGCTGGGGTCTCATCTCAAAACAGGGACACGATCACCCTTCCATGAGCGGCGGTGATGCCCATGATGGTGCGTTGTCCATCGCTGGGCCGCTTGCCCGCAACGCTGCCGATCTTCGCCTGCTGTTGCAACTGACACAAACCGTTCCGCTGCGGAGGATGGAGAAGACGCTGCGGGACTGTCGGATCCTCCTTCTCACCGAACACCCGTCCTGCCCCACCGACACGTCGGTGCAGGCTCCGATCGAGGCGGCGGCAGCAACATTGGAAGGGGCCGGGATAAGCATCGACCGCAGAAGCGAACTGCTCCCCGATCTGGCGCGACAACAGACGGAATATATGCGGATGCTCAATGTAGCCATGGCTCGCGGCATGCCAGGACCCAACGGTGAGCGGGCCAGCGCGACAGATTGGTTCGACATGCTCGATGCGCAAACCCGCAACGAGAACGCCTGGCATACCCTATTCGATAAGTACGATTTCGTCCTTGCCCCGCCCGCACCTGTTCTCGCTGTCCCGCACCGCGATGGCCGCGTCTTCGATGGGACGATGACCATAAACGGAGCGGAACAGCCTGGGGGAGCGGCGCTGTGCTGGGCCGGGCTGGCGACTTATCCGAACCTTCCCGCCACCGTTCTTCCTGTGGGCGAAGGCGGGGGCCTACCTTGCGGACTGCAGGTCATATCGCGCAGGTGGGCCGACCTCGATTGCATCGCCGCGGCAGAAGCCATCGGCACAATCATCCACGGCTAGGGGGCCTTCGCAAAATGGGACAGCAGCGCGCGATGAAGCGCTTGGCCAAATTGCACATCTGGCTCGGATGGCTGGTGGGCGTTCCAATTCTGATGTGGACGATTACCGGCCTCGTCATGGTGGCGAAACCCATAGAGGAAGTCCGCGGCAACCATCTGCGCAAACATGTTCCAGAACGCGCCCTGCCCGCCGATACGCAAATTGCCGTGTCGCTGCCGGCTGAAAGTACACGTCCGGTACGATCGGTAACCACGCAGGTGGAACGCGGCGAAGCTACCACCCGCATCACCTACATGGACGGCAAGACAGCCCGCTTCCGGCCCGACGGCAGTCCTATGGGTCCGTTGTCTGAAGTCGAGGCTCGCCTGATTGTGGCCGACGGCATCGACGGTGGTGACCAAGTTGCCAGCACGGCCCGTTTCGAAGCGGAAGCGGTGCCGCTCGATTTCCGTCGTGCCATGCCGGTTTGGCAAGTCGTCCTGAATGACGGGACGCATGTTTACGTCGGAACGGAAACGGGGCAGATAGAAGCGGTCCGGACGAAATGGTGGCGTACGTTCGACTTCGTGTGGGGGTTGCACATCATGGACTTGCAAACACGCGAGGACACGCATCATCCGATCCTGATACTCTTTGCCGTCCTGTCGGTCATTGGATCGCTGTTCGGCTGCGTGCTGCTGTTTCGTCGCCGAAAATCGCGTATGGCTGCATCGTGAATTCCGAAGTTCTTACCCCCCTGCTCGACTGGCTGGATCTTGCCGGTGTGGCCATCTTTGCTCTTACCGGCGCTTTGGTAGCGGCGAAGGAGAGGCAAACCTTCGTTACGCTCGCCTTTTTTGCCCTAATCACCGGTGTTGGCGGCGGCACGGTCCGTGACCTTCTGATCGGGGCACCGGTATTCTGGATTCATGATGCTTGGGTTGCGGCCATCTGTCTGGCGATGGCGCTGTTCGCCTGGTTTACGCCTACCCGCTGGTGGGAGGGGCGCTTCCTCTCGGTTGCGGACGGACTTGGCCTGTCTGCCTATGCAGTTCTCGGGTCCGCCAAAGCACTCGAATATGGTTTACCGCCCACCCCTGCCATACTGATGGGAGTTATAACCGGCTGTGTGGGCGGCATCATTCGCGATGTCATAGCTGGCCGACCATCGATCCTCATGCGGCCGGAACTGTACGTCACGGCCGCCGCCCTTTCAGCCACCACCAATGTGCTTGGCGATCTGGTGGGCCTGGTGCGCGAGTGGGTCTGGGTGGGTGCGACAGCCGCCGGGTATGGCCTGCGGCTCGCTGCAATCAGATGGAACTTGGCCCTGCCTGCCTACGGACGGGATTAATTTCCCGCGCCCTGATAGCCGTCACCGTATTCGATATCGGCTGCGCCGTATGACTGGTCCTCTTCACCCGGCAACGGCCCACCGGGATAGGCAGGTACGGCGCTTTCAGTGCGTGCTCGTGCGGCGGCATAGTAATCATCGCTATACTGCCGGTCGTCGATACCATTGTTGGCCTCATAGCCATATCCGCCATCGGAATAGCCATTCCCGTAGGTAGCACCGCCGCGGCCGTAGTCGATCGCATCGATCCGCCCGTTTTCGCCGATCGCACAGCTGAAACTCTGCCCATCATACATTGAACCGGTCACGCTCCACCCACGCGCATTGCGATTGACCGCATCGACGGTCTGAATACGCGCATTACGCTCGATCTCGTCCACACAGATACTGACCGCACGGTCCAGCCCGCGGGTGTCGCCATTATGATAATTGCCGCGCTGAGGATCAGGATAGCGTGGATTTCGATCACGCGAACTACTTGCAGCACTCGCCACTGCGGCAATTCCGCCGAGGATCAAAACGCCTGCAATCACATCGCCGGCGTCCACGCCGCGATGGCGGCGGTGCCTGTAGCGCCGGTATTGATCGGCCGTGTCGTCGCCTGGTGCCCAAGCCGGGCTGATGGCCTGTGTAACATGCACCGGTCCGACCTGCGGCAGTTCGGCTGCTTGGGCGGGCATGGCCGTCATTGATACGACGGCCAGAAGTGCTGGTACGACAGAAATGGATTTAATGGACGGCATGTCCGATACCCCTTCGGCGCGCCCCACCTAAACGCGCAATTGCTGATGATGCGGAGTTAGGCGGTTCAGGCTAAACGATGCCTGAACCGCCATAGTGGTATATTTCGTGAATTACCGCAGCCCGCGGATGCCGCTGAAGTCGAGATCGGCAACGCGTCCGCGTTCTATCCGGCAGGTGAAATTGCCACTGTCACGGTCATTCCAGCGCTGATAGCGATTGTTCCGGTCACGATAGCCATAACGGTCGTAACGCCCACCGGCATAACTGCCATCGACGACCATCCGGCCCTTCACCTTCCAGCCATATCGAGTGTCATCGACATCGCGGATTTCCGTAACCTGGGCATGACGATAACCGTAGCGCCGGGCATCGTTTCTCGCAGCGTTGACACAGCGCTCTACGGCAGCACGCGGGTTGCCTCTGCTTGCATAAGCGTTGCGACGGTAGTCGTTGCCATTGTTGTAATATCGGCCGTCGCGATAATAGCGGTCGCCCCGATAATAGTCGCGGTCCCTGCTGGCGGCGCTGGCGACCGCTGCAATACCGCCGATGATGACGGCACCGGCAATCACTTCGCCGACGGAAATGCCATCGTCGTGGCCGCGAGCCTGCGCGGGGGTCGCCCCTGCGAGTGCCATGGCACCGACGGCTGCCGTTGCGATCCCACCCTTCGCGAACGTCTTTGCAAATGTTTTCATCTCGAGGTCCTCCTCATAGGGCCGCGGCGGGACTGCCTCGGCTGTCGAAGAGGTTCTAAATGATTCGCGGTGAGGTCTGGCTGAACTCTAGCGACAGTCGCCGTTCAGGAATTGCCGCACTTTTCTGAATACCTAATTTTGAAGAGAAACAAGAACATCGCGGGTGAAGGCTGCGATATCGAACCGCGCACCGGGCGGATCCTCTCCCCTTCTCACGATCACCGTGTTCATGCTTGGCACGATAACGACAAACTGCCCGCGATTGCCCATGGCAGCGAACGTATCGGCCGGAACTCCCTCGGAATTGTTGAGCAACCAGAACCCTGCGCCATAACCAAAGGGGCCATCGGGCTGCGGACCGGAGGGAGTAGATACGTAATCAATCCAGCCTTCGGGCAAGATGCGGGTGCCGTTGCGCATTCCATCGTCGAGATAGAGCTGGCCAAAGCGGGCAAGGTCGGCGGCACTGGTCCAGACCTGGCTGGAAAGGATATAGTCACCCTGCCAATCGGTCTCAGCCACGGTTGAGTACATCCCGAGGGTTTCGAACAGTGCGGCCGGCGGATGCCCTTCGAAGATTCCGCCGATCGCCTTGACGGCAGCCAGCGTGTCGTTGTTGGCATAGCGATAGATCGTGCCCGGCGAATGGAGCAACGGCCAGTCGAGCGCCACTTCGCCCACCGTCGCGCCACCGAAATAAAGTGGATCGGTGCGGTTGCCCGGCGTGTCCGAATAGCGGCCCGAGGCCATTCGCAGCAGATGGTCGATCGTTATCGCCCGCCGCGGGTCGCTATCGTCGAGCCCGAGCCCGGCAGAAGCTGCGACATCCGCTTCACCGCGCCGGACCGCCGCACCGATCAGTGTGGCCGCGAGGCTCTTGGCGACCGACCAGGTGCGCTGCGGCAAATCCGCGTCGTATCCCGGCGCATAGGCTTCACCCCGGGTGCGATCGTCCTGCCGGATCATGACCGCCGTCGTCCGGGTCCCCTCTCCGTAGGTTTCTCTCAGAGCCGCCTCGGCCGCGCGCATGGTGGCGGGCGCGATAGCGTCGCGAAGCGGAAAGACATTGGGATCGCCGACCCTGTCGATATGCGCCGAATGCACAGCCTCGCTGTCGGGAAGAGCGGCACCGATCGGAAGCAGCGCACAGCCTTTTCCTTGGCTGTAAGCAGCGACGCGCGGCAACATGTCGTCGGCCCATGGCACTGTTACATAGTCGAGCCCGCCATCGCTCCCGCGCGCGATACTATGCGTAAGTTCCGGCATGATCGCATTGAGCGGCTCCTGAATGCCGGACAGTTCGTAATCGCTCACCGAAGATTCGCTGCGCCGCAGATGCGCCGCATCACCACTCAGCGCGCTGCACAGGAATAGCGCCTTGTACCCGGCGGCCAGAGCACGATCGTAGCGGGCGTCGAGTTCGTCCTGCGTCGTCGACTGGGCGGCAAGTGGGGTGGCGGCGAGAAGTGCGGTTGCTGCAAGGGCATGTCTGATCATCCCCGCCTTTTGGCACGGCTGAAGGCGCGTGCAAAACAAAAGGGCCGGGAAGTTTCCCTCCCGGCCCCGCGTGTCTCGTATTTCGAAGTGCGCCTTACGCGTCTTCGAACTCTTCTTCGCTTTCAACCGGACCCGAATCCTGGCCCTTTGCGTCTTCGTCGCGCTCGACGAATTCGATCACAGCCATCTGGGCGGCGTCGCTGCCGCGATAGCCAGCCTTGATGATGCGGGTGTAACCGCCTTCACGATCCGAATAGCGTTCCGCCAGAACGTCGAACAGCTTCTTGAGCTGCGTTTCGTCCTGCAGGCGGCTCATTGCAAGACGGCGGTTCGAAAGGCCGCCACGCTTTGCCAGCGTGATCAACTTCTCGATGTAGGGACGCATTTCCTTCGCCTTGGGCAGCGTGGTCATGATCTGCTCGTGCTTGATCAGAGCGGCCGCCATGTTGCGGAACATCGCATTACGGTGGCCAGTCTTGCGCTGGAGCTTGCGGCCGGAAATCTTGTGACGCATTTCAGTTCTTCCTTCGTTCGTAGGGGGCCCGTTCTAGGTAGCCCGATACGGGCCGGATTGAGGGGTCCGGCCCATGCCCCACGCGAGGTGTCAGCCCAGCAGCTCTTGTTCGAGCTTCTTGGCCATTTCCTCGATGTTTTCTGGCGGCCAGCCAGGGATGTCCATGCCGAGGCGCAGACCCATCGACGAGAGCACTTCCTTGATCTCGTTGAGCGACTTGCGGCCGAAGTTCGGCGTACGGAGCATCTCGGCTTCGGTTTTCTGAACCAGGTCGCCGATATAGATGATATTGTCGTTCTTGAGGCAGTTTGCCGAACGGACCGACAGTTCCAGCTCGTCGACCTTCTTGAGAAGGTAACGATTAAGCTGGTTGGTGTCGCTTTCCTGAGGTTCGGCTGCCTGACCGATCATCGCCGAAGTCGGCTGCGGGATGCCGTCTTCGAAGTGGACGAACAGCGTCAACTGGTCCTGAAGAATGCGCGCAGCATATGCCACTGCATCTTCCGGAGTGACTGTGCCGTCGGTTTCGATCGTCAGCGAAAGCTTGTCGTAATCGAGTTCCTGCCCGACGCGGGCGTTCTCGACCTTGTAGCTCACCTGGCGAACCGGCGAATACAGGCTGTCGACAGGGATCAGACCGATCGGCGCGTCCACGGGACGGTTCATCACGGCAGGGCGGTAACCCTTACCGGTGTCTGCCGTCAGTTCCATGTTGAGGGTCGCACCTTCGTCGAGGTGACAGATCACGAGATCCTTGTTCATCACCTCGATATCGCCGGAAACAGCGATGTCGCCGGCTTTGACTTCGCCGGGGCCGGTTGCGGAAAGCTGAAGGCGCTTCATGCCCTCGCCTTCCATCTTCAGCGCGATCTGCTTCACGTTGAGGACGATGTCGGTAACGTCTTCGCGCACGCCAGCGAGCGAGCTGAATTCGTGAAGGACGTTCTCGATCTTGATCGAGGTGATCGCAGCGCCCTGAAGCGAGCTGAGAAGCACGCGGCGCAGCGCATTGCCGAGCGTTAGGCCGAAGCCACGTTCGAGCGGTTCGGCCACGAAGGTAACCTTGCGGGCCTTGTCGCCGGTATCCTTGATGTCAAGGACGCTGGGTTTCTTGAGTTCCTGCCAGTTCTTAATATTGACGGACATGAAAATCCCCTGGTTCGGATGCGGGCAGGACCGGCGCTCTTCGATAGAGCGTCCGGTCCGTGAGGGTGTGTCGGCGGCCCGCTAGCGAGCCGCCAGGCAGGTACGGATCAGACGCGACGACGCTTGGACGGGCGAACCCCGTTATGCGGGATCGGCGTCACGTCGCGGATCGACGTGATGGTGAAACCGACTGCAGCGAGACCGCGCAGCGCACTTTCACGGCCCGAACCCGGGCCCTTCACTTCGACTTCCAGCGTGCGCACACCATGCTCGGCAGCCTTGCGGCCCGCGTCGTCGGCGGCGACCTGGGCAGCATAGGGAGTCGACTTGCGGCTACCCTTGAAGCCCATCATGCCTGCGCTGGACCAGCTAATCGCGTTGCCCTGCGCATCTGTGATGGTGATCATGGTGTTGTTGAAGCTGGCGTTGATATGCGCAACGCCGCTCGAAATGTTCTTTTTGTCGCGGCGCCTAACGCGGCCGGGTTCGCGTGCCATGGTTATTCTTCCTTACATTCTCTCAAGAAGGGAAAAGCGCTGGGTTACCCCAGGCCTACTTCTTCTTGCCGGCGATCGGCTTGGCCTTGCCCTTACGGGTACGGGCGTTGGTGTGAGTGCGCTGGCCACGAACGGGCAGACCGGCACGGTGACGCAAGCCACGGAAGGACTTGAGGTCCATGAGCCGCTTGATGTTCATCGCGGTTTCACGACGCAGGTCGCCTTCGACAGTGAAGTCTGCATCGATCGTTTCACGAACGCGAAGAACTTCCTCGTCGGAAAGATCCTGAACCCGGCGCGAGTGATCAATGCCAAGCTTGTCGGCGATTTCGACGGCCTTTGAACGGCCGATACCGTGAATATAGGTAAGCGCGATAATAACGCGCTTGTTGGTGGGGATATTTACCCCGGCAATACGAGCCACTTACTTCTCCATGCTCCACAGGGGCGGCTGATGCCGCAGCCCCATCTCATCGCTAAACACACCGACATCGACGGGTCTTGCCTGAAACAAAAGTCCGGATGGCGCACTAATAGCTACCGCCTGCCGGACACACCGCAATGTCGAATGAAACGCGCGCTTAGGAGGATTCGCCAACAGCGTCAAGCACCCTGCGCGCACGTGACGACAAGGCCGCCGATATGGGCGGCCCGCCTGATAGTTCAACCCTGTTAGCCAATCCCATCGGCACGGTCAAAGTTTCTTACACCACTCCGAACGCGAGCATGGCGTCTGCGACCTTCTTGAAGCCGGCGATATTCGCCCCGCGGACATAATCGACATATCCGTCCGCTTCACCGAATTCGACGCATTTTTCGTGAATGGCGTCCATCAGTTCGGCCAGTTCTTCGCCCAGACGCTCGTGGTTCCAGCTGACTCGTTCGGAGTTCTGGCTCATCTCGAGGCCGGAGACCGCGACACCACCAGCGTTTGCAGCCTTGCCAGGACCGTACATGATCTTCGCGTCGTGGAAGGCCTTCACACCTTCCAGCGTGGTTGGCATATTGGCTCCCTCGGAAACGGCGATACAACCGTTCTTCAACAGCAACCTTGCAGCGCTTTCATCCAGCTCGTTTTGGGTGGCGCACGGCAGGGCCACGTCGCACTCGACGCTCCATGGCTGTTCATCCTCATAATAGGTCGTTTCGGGATATTCGTCCGCATATTCGCTGATACGTCCGCGCCTCTCGTTCTTAAGGCGCTTAACCCAATCGATTTTTTCCTGATCAAGGCCGTCGGGATCGTAGATAAAGCCGCCGCTGTCCGATAACGTCAGGACCTTCCCGCCCAGTTGAACGAGCTTTTCCGCGGCGTGGATTGCGACATTCCCCGCGCCGGAAATGACCGCCGTCTTTCCCTCGATCTCCTGATCAGCATGGGAAAGCATATTGCGCAGGAAATATACCGCGCCATACCCGGTCGCCTCGGGTCGCATTTGCGAACCGCCATACTCGGTGGCCTTGCCGGTCAGCACACCCTCCCACCGATTGGTGATCCGCTTGTATTGGCCGAACATGTAACCAATCTCGCGCGAACCGACGCCGATATCACCCGCCGGCACATCGACATCAGGGCCGATGTGGCGATGCAACTCGGTCATGAAACTCTGGCAAAAGCGCATGACCTCATGATCGCTTTTCCCTTTCGGATTGAAATTCGATCCGCCCTTACCCCCGCCCAGAGGCAGGCCGGTGAGAGAATTCTTGAAGGTCTGCTCGAAAGCCAGAAACTTGAGCACGCTTTCATTTACGCTGGAATGAAAGCGGATCCCACCCTTGTATGGTCCGATGGCGTTGTTGTTCTGCACTCGCCAGCCACGCTCGACGCGAACATTCTGATCGTCATCCTCCCAGCAGACCCTGAAACTTACGATACGATCGGGTTCCGCGATCCTGCGCAGGATCTGCGCCTCGTGATACTCTTCCTTGTCCTCGATGAAACTGTAGACGTCCTGCGCGACCTCCTGGACTGCCTGAACGAACTCTTTCTGCCCTGGATTGCGCTTTTTCACGCCTTCCATGAACGTATCCAGATCTACATGCCGGTCGTAAACGGACGCCAATTGCATCTCCCATCTTGCGCAAACAAGATCACGTGAACTCGTGATCCCGAACACACTCAACGGGTACACTCAGTTAGGTTTCCCCGCTCCCCGGGCCATGCAGAGCTGAAAGCCTCCCCCCGGAAACGGGATTGCGATATATTCGAAGATCATGCGGCACGGGTTGATTTTGCACCCCGCGCAAGCAGCGAGCTACACACGGCGCCCACCATGGCTCGTTCGCCATTTCAGGCGAGAAGCTGTGTAATAATGTGAAGTGAGGTCCGCCCCGCGGATTAGCGAGACAAAATCGAGTCTATGGCGTGCGTGACGTCTTCAATCGAAGCCATCCCATCGACACGGCTAACAATTCCACGAGCTTCATATCCGGGCAGGATCGGTGCTGTCTTGCCACGGTATTCCTGCATTCGCGTGCGTACGGTCTCTTCATTGTCATCTGGGCGACGCTTGAACTCCGTGGAGCCACATTTGTCGCAAACACCTTCCTTCGCGGGAAGATGGAAGACGTCGTGATAGCCAGCGCCGCAATTGGCACAGGTGTAACGCCCGGTGATCCGCTCCACGAGAGCGTCTTCATTGACCTCCAACTCGATCACATGATCGAGCTGACGATTATGCTTCGCGAGAATGTCATCCAGTTGTTCGGCCTGCGCTGCCGTGCGCGGGTAGCCATCGAAAATGGCACCCATCTCCGGGCCCATCTCGCCAAGTTTGGCGTCGATCATTGCGGATACGATCTCGTCCGATACCAGTCCGCCGGAATCCATGATGTCGGACACCTTGCGACCAAGTTCGCTATCGGCCTTGCGGGTCTCGCGGAGCATGTCCCCAGTCGATAGCTGGCGCATTCCATGATGCTCCACCAATCGCTGCGCCTGTGTTCCCTTACCCGCGCCCGGGGGCCCAAGGAGGATGATATCCATTGCGTAAAGTCCCCTTCGCGCCTGACGTGCCTTAGCGCAGGCGTCCCTTCAACTTCGCTTTCTTGATCAGATCGCCATACTGGTGAGCCAGCAGATGCGACTGGATCTGGCTGATCGTATCGACGGTCACGTTCACGACAATCAGCAGACTGGTACCGCCGAGGAACAGCGGAACGCCGGTCTGTGCGATCATGTATTCCGGCAGGACACAGACGATCGTCAGGTAGATCGCGCCAATGACCGTGATACGCGTCAGAACGTAATCGAGATATTCTTCAGTCCGCTTGCCAGGACGGATGCCAGGGATGAACCCGCCGTTCTTCTTCAGATTGTCAGCCGTCTCTTCCGGATTGAACACAATCGCGGTGTAGAAGAAGCAGAAGAAGATGATCCCGAGGGCATACAGCGTCATATAGAGTGGCTGGCCGTGCTGCAGATACTGCAAAACCGACTGCAGAAAGCCGCCAGCTGCACTGTCGGTATCGACCGAGTTACCCGCAAACTGGGTGATCGTCAGCGGCAGCAGCAAAAGCGAACTGGCAAAAATCGGAGGAATGACGCCCGCGGTGTTGAGTTTGAGCGGCAAATGCGAACGATCAGCCTGCATCATGCCGCGCTGCGTTGCCCGCTTCGGATACTGGATGAGCAGACGGCGCTGCGCACGCTCCATGAAGCAAATCCCGAGGATCAGGATTACAACCATGGCGATCAGACCGACGATGATGCCCGTAGCGATCGAGCCTTCGGAATATCCCGAACCAAGGTTTGAGACAAAAGTCGGGAACTGCGCCACGATCCCTGCCATAATGATCAGCGATACGCCGTTACCAATCCCGCGACTGGTAATCTGTTCGCCCAGCCACAGCAGGAACATCGTTCCGCCGACCAGGCTGATGACTGCCCCGATACGGAACATCATGCCCGGATCGACCACTGCCTGCATGCCGCTCTGCGCACCGAAGCTTTCGAGACCGGAGGCTAGAAACCAGCCCTGGATGGCACAAAGAAACACCGTTCCGTACCGAGTGTACTGGTTGAGCTTCTGCCGTCCGACGGTGCCCTCCTTCTTGAGGGCCGCAAGCGATGGATGCAATGCAGCAGCGAGCTGCACAACGATCGACGCCGTAATATAGGGCATGACGCCAAGCGCGATGAGGCTCATGCGCTCCAGGCTACCACCCGAAAATGTATTGAAGAGGTCGAGAATCCCGCCGCGCGTCTGATCGTAGAGATCGCTCAGGATCAGCGGGTTCACGCCAGGCAGCGGAACGAAGCTGAGGAAGCGGAAGACGATCAAAGCACCGATCGTGAACCAGATGCGGTTCTTGAGTTCGGTGGCCTTGGAAAAATTGGCGAGGCTCATATTGCTCGCGATATTGTCGGCGCGTGATGCCATGGGAATCTGTTCAATCCTGAATTGGCGCCGGTCCCTCCCGGCACAGGAAGGCTAGATAGGGAACGGGGGGCGGAATGTCGAACCCCGCCCCCCGAATTTTTCCCGCTTACTTTGCCTTCTTCGCCTTGTTGGCTTCGGCGCGAGCAGCCTTCTTTTCATGTTCGGGCTTGTCTGCCGCGATCACTTCGACCTTGCCGCCAGCCTTTTCGACTGCCTCGATTGCACCCTTGGATGCACCGGCAACCTTGAAGCTGACCTTGGCCTTGAGCTCACCCTTACCAAGGAGACGAACGCCATCCTTGCCGCCGCGAGCCAGGCCGGCCGCGCGAAGCGTCTCATGGTCGAGCACGGCCTTCTCATCGAGCTTCTTCGCATCGATGAACTTCTGGACCATGCCGATGTTCACTTCTGCGTAGTCCTTGCCGAACGGGTTATTAAACCCACGCTTGGGCAGGCGCATGTGAAGCGGCATCTGGCCGCCTTCGAAGCCCTTGATGGCAACACCCGAACGGGCCTTCTGGCCCTTCTGGCCACGGCCACCGGTCTTGCCTTTACCCGAACCGATACCACGGCCCACACGGATGCGGACCTTGCGTGCGCCGGAATTGTCGCGGATCTCATTAAGTTTCATAGTGCACTCGCTTTCGCTTTTGTTCGCGCTGTAAAAATGGAAACGGCCCGCTATCGCAGCAGGCCGCTCCCGTCAAATTGTTAAACCTGGTCGATCAGTCGACCACGGTCACCAGATGCGGGATCTTTGCAATTGCGCCACGCACCTCGGGGGTGTCCTGGCGTTCCACGATCTTGTGCATCTTGTTCAGCCCGAGACCGATGAGGATCTTGCGCTGGCTTTCAGGACGGCGGATCGGCGAACCGACCTGCTTGATCTTGATGGTGTTCTTCTTGTCAGCCATCGAACTTACTCCGCGATAGCGGCGGCATCGGCTTCAGCCTCTGCCTCCGAAGCGCCACCACGGCCAAGAAGGTCTGCAACCTTCTTGCCGCGACGCTGCGCGACCGACTTCGGCGAAGTCTGGTCCTGCAAGGCGTCGAAAGTGGCGCGGATCATGTTATAGGGGTTCGAGGTGCCGACCGACTTGGTCACCACGTCGGCAACGCCGAGGCTTTCGAACACGGCGCGCATCGGACCACCGGCGATGATACCGGTACCTGCAGGTGCCGTACGCACGGTGACCTTGCCGGCGCCGAAGTGACCCTTGCCGTCGTGATGAAGGGTACGGCCCTCCTTCAGAGCGACGCGGATCATCTTCTTGCGGGCAGCGGCAGTCGCCTTGCTGATCGCTTCGGGTACTTCGCGAGCCTTGCCCTTACCGAAGCCGACGCGGCCCTGGCCATCACCCACAACGACGAGTGCAGCGAAACCGAAGCGCTTACCGCCCTTCACCGTCTTGCTGACGCGGTTGATGTGGACGAGTTTCTCAATGATGCCGTCGTCTTCTTCCTCGCGCTGGCGGCGATCGTCGCGACGACCACGACCACGGCCCCGGCCGCCTTCGCGATTGCCACCACGGCCGCGGCCCTGGCGAGGCTGACCTTCGTCGCCCTGAGCGGCAGACTGATTGTCTGCGGCTTCGGACGGCGTATCGGCAACAGCCGGCTGCTCGTCGGTTACCGCGTTCTGCGTTTCCGCGGTCACGGTTTCTTCGTTCTTGTTTTCGTCAGCCATCATCAGAACTCCAGCCCGCCTTCACGGGCGGCGTCGGCCAGCGCCTTGACGCGGCCATGGAACAGGAAGCCGCCGCGATCGAACACGACAGTGGTCACGCCAGCCTTTTTGGCCGCAGCGGCAATGTCGCTGCCAACCTTCTTGGCGGCATCGACATTTGCACCCGAGCCCTTCACGCCGAGCGTCGAGGCAGCGGCAACGGTCTTGCCGGCAGCATCGTCGATGATCTGCGCGTAAATGTGCTGGCCGGTGCGGTGCACCGACAGGCGGGGCTTGCCACCCGACACGTTGCGAAGCGCGGTGCGGACGCGACGGCGGCGGCGTTCAAAGAGAGAGAGCTTTGCCATCTTACTTCTTCTTCCCTTCCTTGCGGAAGATATACTCGCCGCGATACTTGATACCCTTGCCTTTGTAGGGTTCGGGCTTGCGCCAGCGGCGGACCTCGGCGGCAAACTGGCCAACGGCCTGCTTGTCGATACCGGAAATCTCCACGGTGGTCTGGTCCGGCGTTTTCACCTCGAGACCTTCGGGCACATCGAGATCGACATCGTGCGAATAGCCGAGCTGAAGCTTCAGCTTCTTGCCCTGCGCCTGTGCACGATAACCGACACCGGTGATTTCCAGCACCTTGGTGAAACCTTCGGTCACGCCTTCGACCAGGTTAGAAACCAGCGTACGCTGCATTCCCCAGTGGTTACGGGCGGCGCGAGTATCGTTGGCAGGCTTGACCGAAATCTCGCCATCTTCCAGCTTGTACTCGATCAGGTCGGACAGTCCCAATGCCAGGGTGCCCTTCGGCCCCTTCACATTAAGCGTGTCACCGTCGATGTTGGCAGTGACCCCACTTGGGATCGCTACCGGCCTTTTACCGATGCGGCTCATCAGAAGACCTCCGCCAGCACTTCGCCACCGACATTTTCGGTGCGCGCTTCGGCGTCCGAAAGCACGCCCTTCGGCGTCGAGACGATGGTGATGCCGAGACCGTTACGCACAATCGGGAGTTCTTTCGAACCCGAATAGACGCGACGGCCAGGCTTGGAAACACGAGCGACATGCTTGATTGCAGGTTCGCCTTCGAAATACTTCAGTTCGATCCGCAGCGCTGGGTGCTTGCCCGAAGAGTCTTCGCTGTAGCCACGGATGTAGCCTTCGCGCTGAAGCACTTCGAGAACGTTTGCACGCAGCTTGCTGGCGGGCGAAAGGACGCTGTCCTTCTTCGCACGCTGGCCGTTGCGGATGCGGGTGAGCATATCACCCAGGGGATCGGTCATAGCCATCGGTCTTTACCTCACCAGCTCGACTTGGTCAGGCCCGGAATCAGGCCCTTGTTGCCGAGGTCACGCAGTTCGATGCGGTTGAGGCCGAACTTGCGGTAATAGCCGCGCGGGCGGCCGGTGGTGGAGCAGCGGTTACGCACCCGGGTCGGGTTAGCGTTGCGCGGTAGTTCAGCCATCTTGAGGCGTGCGATAAGACGCTCGCCTTCATCGAGGCTTTCATCGTTCGCGATAGCTTTCAGCTTCGCGTACTTGTCCGCATACTGCTTGACGAGCTTCTTACGACGCTCGTTCTTGTTGATCGAACTCAGTTTCGCCATTGGACTTAAGTTCCTCTACTAGCGGCTCACGCCGCCTCCTTCTCTTCCGACTTTTCAGTCGGGAACGGGAAGCCGAACAGCTTCAGAAGCTCGCGAGCTTCGTCGTCGGTTTTCGCCGTTGTGGTTACAATGATGTCCATCCCCCGGACCTTGTCGATCTGGTCGTAGCTGATCTCGGGAAAGATGATCTGTTCTTTCAAGCCCATGGCGTAGTTGCCACGGCCGTCGAACGACTTGGTGTTGAGGCCACGGAAGTCGCGGATACGTGGCATGGCCACGGTCACGAGACGATCCATGAACTCGTACATGCGTTCGCGACGCAAGGTAACCTTGCAACCGATCGGCATGCCTTCACGCAGTTTGAACTGCGCGATGGATTTCTTGGCCTTCGTGATCACCGGCTTCTGCCCGGCAATCAGAGCCATTTCTTCAGCTGCAGTCTGAACCTTCTTCTTGTCCTGGCTGGCTTCGCCCACACCCATGTTGAGTGTGATCTTCTCCAGCTTGGGAACTTCGAGGCGGTTCTTGTAGCCAAACTTCTCGGTCATCGCCTTGACGATTTCGTCGTCGTAGCGCTGCTTCATGCGAGGCGTGTAATCAGCCATCGATGGTCTCCCCGGATTTCACGGCAACGCGCACCTTCTTGCCGTCCTTCTCTTCGAAACGGACGCGGGTCGGCTTGCCATCCTTCGGATCGGCCAGCGCAACCTTGCTGAGAGCCATCGGCGCTTCAAAGCGATCGATGCCACCCTGCGGGTTCTGCTGGGTCGGCTTGCGGTGACGCGCTGCGACGTTGACGCCTTCTACGACGACCTTGCCGTCCTTGGGCATGACCTTCGCGACGGTTCCGGTCTTGCCCTTGTCCTTGCCGGACAGAACGACGACGCTGTCACCCTTCTTGATCTTAGCGGCAGCCATTACAGCACCTCCGGAGCAAGCGAGATGATCTTCATGAACCCGCGACCGCGAAGTTCGCGAACCACCGGGCCAAAGATACGGGTACCGATCGGCTCTTCGCTCTTGTTCACGAGCACCGCGGCATTGCTGTCGAAGCGGATCACGCTGCCATCGGGGCGGCGTACGTCCTTCTTCGTGCGCACGATGACAGCGCGATGGACATCGCCCTTCTTCACCTTCGTGCGCGGTTGAGCTTCCTTCACGGAAACCACGATCACGTCGCCAACGGAGGCAGTCCGGCGCTTAGAGCCACCCAGCACCTTGATGCACTGGACGCGCTTTGCGCCGCTGTTGTCCGCGACGTCGAGATTGGATTGCATCTGGATCATCGATCCGTTTCCTTCTCAATGGCTTGCCGGGACGAGTGCCCGGCAGTTCCTACGTCAAACTTGCTTCAGTTACCTGCGGCTTCGACTTCGAGGTCAGCCTCGACAGCCTGCGTGCCGCCTGCGGTAACACGATCGATCACCTGCCAGGTCTTGGTCTTGGAGATCGGCTTGGTTTCTTCGATGCGCACGACGTCGCCGAGCGTGAACTCGTTCTTCTCGTCATGAGCATGGTACTTCTTCGAGCGGCGAATGATCTTCCCGTAGAGGGGATGCTTCACCTTGCGCTCGACGAGCACCGTAACGGTCTTGTCGGTCTTGTCGGAGGTGACGGTCCCGATCAGGATACGCTTGGGCATGGTCTACTCCTTAAGCCTTCGCTTCAGCCGAGCGCGAACGCTCGCTCTGCAGCGTCTTGATCTTGGCGATCGTGCGGCGAACCTCGCGGATGCGGGCCGGAGCCTCGAGCTGGTTCGTTGCCGCCTGGAAGCGGAGGTTGAACTGCTCGCGCTTCAGCGTGGTCAGCTCTTCGGCCAGCTGGTCGTCCGACTTCTGGCGCAGGTCTTCAGTCTTGGCCATCATTCGCCTCCGAGGTGCGATGCGTCACCCAGACGGGCAACAACCTTGGTCTTGATCGGCAGCTTCATAGCTGCGCGCTCGAACGCTTCAGCGGCCAGCGGACCGGCAACGCCGTCCAGTTCGAACAGGATACGGCCCGGCTTCACGCGAGCGGCCCAGTATTCGATCGAACCCTTGCCCTTACCCTGACGGACTTCGGCAGGCTTCTTGGACACCGGCACATCGGGAAAGACCCGGATCCAGAGACGGCCCTGACGCTTGATGTGGCGGGTGATCGCACGACGCGCAGCTTCGATCTGACGCGCGGTGATCCGTTCCGGTTCCATCGCCTTCAGGCCATAGGACCCGAAGTTCAGCGTGGTGCCGCCCTTGGCGTTGCCATGGATCTTGCCCTTGAACGCCTTGCGGTATTTGGTTTTCTTCGGTTGCAGCATGGTTCTTTCCTAATCCTGCAATCAGCGAGCCGGACGGACGCCAGAGGTCTGGGCTTCCATCATGAGGCGATCCTGAGCGGTCGGGTCATGCGCCATGATCTCACCCTTGAAGATCCAGCACTTGATGCCGATGATCCCGTAGGCGGTCAGCGCTTCGGCTTCCGCATAGTCGATGTTGGCGCGCAGGGTGTGAAGCGGCACACGGCCTTCACGATACCATTCGATACGCGCGATTTCAGCGCCGCCGAGACGGCCGCCGCAGGTGATCTTGATCCCTTCGGCGCCCAGACGCAGTGCCGACTGAACGGCACGCTTCATTGCACGGCGGAAAGCCACGCGGCGGATAAGCTGGTCGGCGATGCCCTGGGCGACGAGCTTCGCGTCGATTTCCGGCTTGCGGATTTCAACGATGTTCAGCTTCACTTCGCTTGCGGTCATCTTCGAAAGCTTGGCACGCAGCTTCTCGATGTCCGCGCCCTTCTTGCCGATGATGACACCGGGGCGAGCGGCATAGATCGAAATGCGGCACAGCTTGGCCGGACGTTCGATCACGACCTTCGAGATGGCTGCCTGCGGCAGGCTCTTCACGATGTACTTGCGGATCTCGACATCTTCGCTGAGCAGCTTGGCATAGTCGCGCCCTTCGGCGTACCAGCGGCTGTCCCAGGTGCGGTTGATCTGCAGGCGCAGACCGATCGGGTTGCTTTTATGGCCCATCTTACGCCTCTTCCTGCTCGCGGACGACGATACGAAGGCGGCTGAACGGCTTCAGGATGCGCGTCGACTTGCCGCGGCCACGGGTGTGGAAACGCTTCATCGTGATCGACTTGCCTACCGAAGCCTCGGCAACGACCAGCGCGTCGACATCGAGGTTGTGGTTGTTTTCCGCATTGGCGATCGCCGAAGCGAGCACCTTGCTGGCGTCACGCGCCATCGCCTTCTTGGAGAAAGCGAGGATGTTCATGGCCTCTTCGGCCTTCTTGCCGCGGATCAGACCGGCAACGAGGTTGAGCTTCTGCGCCGAACCACGAATGGTGGTTCCGACGGCCAGCGCCTCGTTTTCGGCAACGCGACGGGGTGCCTTCTGCTTGCTCATCAGCGCTTACCCTTCTTGTCGGCAGCATGACCCGGGAAAGTACGCGTCGGTGCGAACTCGCCGAGTTTGTGGCCGACCATCTCTTCCGAAACGGAGACCGGGATGAACTTGTGACCGTTGTAGACGTTGAACGTCAGACCAACGAACTGCGGCAGGATGGTGGAACGGCGCGACCAAGTCTTGATCGGCTTGGCGCCACCGGCGTCCTGGGCGGTCTCTGCCTTCTTTAGAAGGCTGAGCTCGACGAACGGACCTTTCCAGACGGAACGAGCCATGTCGGATTACCTCTTCTTCTTCGCGTGGCGCGAACGGATGATCATCTTGTCCGTCTGCTTGTTCTTGCGGGTACGGGCGCCCTTGGTCGGCTTGCCCCACGGAGTGACCGGATGACGGCCACCGCTCGTGCGGCCTTCACCACCGCCGTGCGGGTGATCGACCGGGTTCTTGGCGACACCGCGGGTCAGCGGCTTGATGCCCATCCAGCGACGACGGCCGGCCTTGCCCAGGTTCTGGTTCTGGTTGTCCGGGTTCGAAACAGCACCAACGGTCCCCATGCAGTCGGCGCGCAGATAACGCTGCTCGCCGCTGTTGAGACGCACGATGACCATGCCGCGATCGCGACCGACCAGTTGGACATACGAACCAGCAGCACGAGCGATCTGACCGCCCTTGCCAGGCTTCATTTCCACATTGTGGCAGATCGTGCCGACCGGCATCTGACCGAGCAGCATGGCGTTGCCAGGCTTCGTGTCGCACTTTTCGCCAGCCACGACCTTGTCGCCGACAGCAAGACGCTGCGGAGCAAGGATGTAAGCCAGTTCACCGTCCGTGTACTTGACCAGGGCAATGAACGCGGTGCGGTTCGGGTCATACTCGAGCCGCTCGACGGTGCCTTCGACGTCCCACTTGCGACGCTTGAAGTCAACGTAACGGTACTTCTGCTTGTGACCGCCAGCCATGCCGCGCGAGGTGACGTGACCCTTGTTGTTGCGGCCACCGGTCTTGCGCTTGCCTTCGACGAGCGACTTGACCGGCTTGCCCTTGTAGAGGGCCGACTTGTCGACGAGGATCAGGCCACGACGGCCCGGGCTCGTAGGTTTATAGTTCTTGAGTGCCATGTCTTATCTGCCCTCAGATACCGCTGGTGACGTCGATTGAATCGCCGTCCTTCAGGGTGACCACAGCCTTCTTCTGGTCGACACGCTTGTAAGCCTTGCCCTTCCAGCGCTTGGTCTTGCCCTTCATGTTGATGGTGTTCACGCCCATCACGCTAACACCGAAGATCGCTTCGACCGCTTCCTTGATCTGCGGCTTCGTGGCGGTGTTGGCGACCTTGAAGACGACCGCGTTATGCTCGGAAGCAAGCGTAGCCTTCTCGGTGATGTGCGGTGCGAGCACGACGTCGTAGTGACGTGCTTCAACTTCCTGCTTCTTAGCCATTGAAACGGGCCTCCAGCTTTTCGACCGCGTCCTTGGTGAGGACCAGCGTGTCGTGCTTCAGGATGTCGTAGACGTTGGCACCCATCGCCGGCATCACATTGACGCCCGGGATGTTGCGAGCAGCCTTGCTGAAACCGTCGTTGACGCTTTCGCCGTCGATCACGAGGACCTTGCCGCTCCAGCCATTCTGGCCGAACGTAGCAACAAGCGCCTTGGTCTTGGCATCTTTCAGCTCGAGGCTGTCGACGATCACGAGACCGTCCTTGGCCTTCGTCGACAGAGCCATCTTGAGACCGAGTGCACGAACCTTCTTGTTCAGCGACTGCTCGAAGTCACGCTTGCGCGCACCGTGAGCCTTACCGCCACCGATGAAGATCGGAGCGCCGCGATCGCCATGACGAGCCGTGCCGCCGCCCTTCTGGCGACCCCACTTCTTGCCGGTGCGGGCAACGTCCGAGCGTTCGCGGGTCGGGCGAGCCGTACCACGGCGATTTTCGAGCTGCCAGGTGACAACGCGATGCAGGATGTCTGCGCGCGGCTCGACACCGAACACGTCATCGTTCAGCTCGATGTCGCCCGACGCCTTGCCGTCGATTTTCTGGACCTTCACCTTCACGGATCAGCCCTCCTTGTTTTCGTCCGAGCCGGCATCGGCTTCGGGCGTATCGGTGGTGGTTTCGGTGTCGACACCAGCTTCCTGCTCCTTCAGCAGCTTTTCCTGCTGTTCGGCGGAAACTTCCGTGCTGACTTCATGCTCTGCAGCGTTCTCGACGAGACCGGCATCAGCTTCCTGATGTTCGAATTCGTCACGGTTGCGATACATCACACCCGGGAACGGCAGCTCTGCATGATCGATCTTGACCGCGTCCTTGACCAGCAGCCATCCATTCTTCGCACCCGGGACAGAGCCCTTGACAAAAAGAAGGCCGCGATCAGCGTCGGTACGAACGATTTCGAGGTTCTGCTGGGTGCGTTGACGGTCGCCCATATGGCCGGCCATCTTCTTGCCCTTGAACACGCGGCCCGGATCCTGGCGGTTACCCGTCGAACCGTGCGAACGGTGCGAGAGCGACACACCATGGGTAGCGCGCAGACCACCGAAACCCCAACGCTTCATGGCACCTGCAAAACCCTTACCCTGGGTATGACCGGTGATGTCGACCTTCTGGCCAGCAATGAAGTGCTCGGCCGAAATGCGGGCACCGACGGGAAGCAGCGCTTCTTCGGTGTCGACGCGAAATTCGGCGACCTTCATCTTCAGCGGAACCTGAGCCTTGGCGAAAGCTTCGCGCTGCGGCTTGTTCACATTCTTTTGCTTGGCCTCGCCCGAACCGACCTGGACCGCGAAGTAACCATCGCGATCGGCAGTGCGGTGAGCAGTGACCTGGCAGTTTTCCAGCGCAAGAACGGTAACCGGCACATGCCGACCGTCCTCCTGGAAGAGGCGGGTCATCCCGACTTTCTTTGCGATAACGCCAGTGCGCATCGTAAAACTCCTAAACAGAGGCACCGCGGCCCATCCGAGGTGCTTGCCAGCCCGTTTCATGATACGTCGCCCCGTCCGGGCTGAGTGCCACCGCAGCATATTGCCTAGGTAGCGAGACGGAGGACGCAGACCCGATCTAATTCCTTCTGGAACAGACCGGCGGTATCCCGATGTCTTGCCGGACCTTCCGGACCGGCGGGGCTATCGAGCACCCCTAAACTTCCCTACCCATTTAACGTCCGGGAGGGGGACGGAAATCAGTCGGCTCAGGCCAGCTTGATTTCGACGTTCACGCCGGCAGCAAGGTCGAGCTTCATCAGCGCGTCGACGGTCTGGGCGTTGGGCTGCACAATGTCGAGCAGCCGCTTGTAGGTGCGCACCTCGAACTGCTCGCGCGACTTCTTGTCGATGTGCGGGCCGCGGTTCACGGTGAACTTCTCGATACGCGTCGGCATGGGAATGGGGCCGCGAATAAGCGCGCCAGTACGACGTGCGGTATCTGCGATTTCGCCAGTTGCCTGGTCGAGAACACGATGGTCGAACGCCTTGAGGCGAATGCGGATATTCTGAGCTTCCATTACCTACACCGATGCGAAAGAGCCAATGGACCGTTTCCGATCCACAAAAAAGAAAGGCCAGCCCCGCTGGTGCCGGTTTCCCGGAACGGGCGACCTTTCATGAATTCGTTGTGTTCAGGGGACGAATCCCCGTCTCTTGGCGCGCATATACGGGTGAGACTCGCACATGGCAACCCCTCAATTCCGTCGAATTTGTGAAGACGGAATATTGGCCGAAGAGGAAGGTACGATCGCAACCTTCACCCTCATAAAACGAAGGCCCGCCCCTCTTGAAGAGGAGCGGGCCCGCGATTTAACTTGATCCGACGAAAATTACTTCGTGATCGAGCTCACAACGCCCGAGCCGACGGTGCGGCCGCCTTCGCGGATTGCGAAGCGCAGACCTTCGTCCATGGCGATCGGTGCAATCAGCTTAACGCTGATCGTCACGTTGTCGCCAGGCATCACCATTTCCGTGCCTTCGGGAAGGATCACTTCGCCGGTGACGTCGGTGGTGCGGAAGTAGAACTGCGGACGGTAGTTCGCGAAGAACGGCGTATGACGGCCGCCTTCGTCCTTCGAAAGGACGTACACTTCTGCGCTGAACTCGGTGTGCGGATTGACCGAACCGGGCTTGGCCAGAACCTGGCCACGCTCGACGTCTTCACGGGCAACGCCGCGGATCAGGGCACCGATGTTGTCGCCAGCTTCACCGCGATCAAGCAGCTTGCGGAACATTTCAACGCCGGTCACGGTCGTCTTCGCGGTGTCTTTGATACCGACGATTTCAACTTCGTCGCCAACGTTCACAACGCCGGTTTCGACGCGACCGGTCACAACGGTACCGCGACCCGAGATCGAGAACACGTCTTCGATCGGCATCAGGAACGGCTTGTCGACCGGACGGTCCGGAGTCGGGATGTGCTCGTCGACGGCAGCCATCAGTTCCTTGATCGAGTTTTCGCCGATTTCAGGATCGCGACCTTCGAGAGCGGCCAGAGCCGAACCCTTGACGATCGGAATATTGTCGCCGTCGAAGTCGTACGAGCTGAGCAGTTCGCGAACTTCCAGTTCGACGAGCTCGAGGATTTCCTCGTCGTCGACCTGATCGACCTTGTTCATGTACACGACCAGAGCCGGAACACCGACCTGACGGGCAAGCAGGATGTGCTCGCGGGTCTGGGGCATCGGGCCGTCGGCTGCGTTCACAACCAGGATAGCGCCGTCCATCTGGGCAGCACCGGTGATCATGTTCTTGACGTAGTCGGCGTGGCCCGGGCAGTCGACGTGGGCATAGTGACGTGCGTCGGTTTCGTATTCGACGTGAGCGGTCGAAATGGTGATACCGCGCTCACGCTCTTCGGGAGCCTTGTCGATGTTTGCGAAATCGACAGCCGAACCCTGAACCTTGGTGATTGCCGCGGTCAGCGTGGTCTTGCCGTGGTCAACGTGACCGATGGTGCCGACGTTGACGTGCGGCTTGTTACGCTCGAACTTTTCCTTCGCCATTTTTAAATAACCTCTGTCTTAAAAATTTAATTTCTGCGGGGAGGAAACGGCGCCCGCGGAATCAGGCGCCGCCCCTAGACCTCAAAGCTAGCTTACGCAAGCTTCTCCTTGACTTCCTGCGCGACGTTGGCCGGCACTTCGTCGTAGTGGCTGAACTGCATCGAGTACTGGGCGCGGCCCTGAGTAAACGAGCGCAGTTCGTTGACGTAACCGAACATGTTGGCCAGCGGCACGTTGGCTTCAACGGCCTGCGCGTTGCCGCGCGTGTCGGTGCCCTGGATCTGGCCACGACGGCTGTTGAGATCGCCGATCACGTCGCCGAGATAATCCTCGGGAGTGACGACCTCGACCTTCATGATCGGCTCGAGCAGCTTGATGCCCGAACGGTCCGCCACTTCACGCATGGCACCGCGCCCGGCGATTTCGAACGCGATCGCGCTCGAGTCGACGTCGTGGTACGCACCGTCGTAAAGCGTCACGGTGAAGTCGATGATCGGGAAGCCGACGAGGTGGCCGCTTTCGGCCTGCTCGCGGAAACCCTTTTCGATCGCGGGGATGTATTCCTTCGGAATGTTACCGCCCTTGATCTCGTCTTCGAACACGAAGCCCTGGCCGCGCTCACCCGGGGTGACCTTGACCTTGACGCGGCCGAACTGACCCGAACCACCCGACTGCTTCTTGTGGGTGTAGTCCACATCCACCGGCTTGCCGAGATATTCGCGGTAAGCCACCTGCGGCGCGCCGACGTTGGCTTCGACCTTGAACTCGCGCTTCATGCGATCGACGAGGATGTCGAGGTGAAGCTCGCCCATGCCCTTGATGATCGTCTGACCGCTTTCGTGGTCGGTCGTCACACGGAAGCTCGGATCCTCGGCAGCCAGGCGGTTGAGCGCAACGCCCATCTTTTCCTGGTCGGCCTTGGTCTTCGGTTCCACCGACAGTTCGATGACCGGCTCGGGGAATTCCATGCGTTCCAGAATGATCGGAGCGCTCGACGCACACAGGGTGTCGCCGGTGGTGGTTTCCTTGAGACCTGCGATCGCGACGATATCGCCGGCGAATGCTTCATCGATGTCCTCGCGGTTGTTGGAGTGCATCAGCAGCATGCGGCCGATCTTTTCCTTCTTCTCCTTGACCGAGTTCAGAACCGAACCCTTGGAGAGCTGACCCGAATAGATACGGGTGAAGGTGAGCGTCCCGACGAACGGGTCGTTCATGATCTTGAAGGCCAGCGCCGAGAAAGGTGCCTCGTCCGACGACGGACGGGTGTCTTCTTCGTCGCTGTCGGGCTTCACGCCCTTGATGGCCGGAACGTCGAGCGGGCTCGGCATGTAGTCGACAACAGCGTCGAGCAGGGGCTGCACGCCCTTGTTCTTGAACGCCGAGCCGCAGACGACAGGCACGAAGTCGCGCGCCATGGTGCCCTTGCGGATCAGCTTCTTGAGCGTCGCCGCGTCAGGCTCGTTGCCTTCGAGGTACTGTTCCATGACATCGTCGTCCTGCTCGACGGCAGTTTCGACCAGCTTTTCACGGTATTCGGCTGCCTTGTCGGCGAGGTCCGCGGGGATGTCGACATAGTTGAACGTCGCGCCGAGGCCGTCGTCTTCCCAGACGATGCCGCGCATGTTCACGAGGTCAACGACGCCCTTGAGGTCGCTTTCCGCGCCAATCGGGAGATAGAGGACCAGCGGGGTCGCGCCGAGGCGGTCGATGATCGACTGGACGCAGTAGTAGAAGTCGGCGCCGGTGCGGTCGAGCTTGTTGATGAAGCACATGCGGGGGACGCCGTACTTATCGGCCTGGCGCCACACGGTTTCGGATTGGGGTTCCACCCCGGCAACTCCATCAAACACGGCCACGGCGCCGTCGAGGACGCGCAGCGAGCGTTCGACTTCGATGGTGAAGTCGACGTGTCCGGGGGTGTCGATGATGTTGATGCGGTGCTTGGGACCCTGACCGTCTTCGGCCGACCAGAAGGTGGTCGTGGCAGCCGAGGTAATCGTGATGCCGCGTTCCTGCTCCTGCTCCATCCAGTCCATGGTGGCGGCGCCGTCGTGGACTTCGCCGATCTTGTAGGACTTGCCGGTGTAGTAGAGGATACGCTCGGTCGTGGTGGTCTTGCCGGCATCGATGTGGGCCATGATGCCGATATTGCGGTACCGCTCCAGCGGATATTCGCGAGCCATGTGGTTTTCCTCGAATTCGGGGTTAGCGCAGGTGCGCGCCCCATATGGGTATCAATGTGACCACTTGAAGACCGGGAGAGTAGGAATCCCCCTCCCCCGGTCCTTCAAGCAGGGCGCCCTACCAGCGGTAGTGCGAGAAGGCGCGGTTCGCGTCCGCCATGCGGTGCGTGTCTTCGCGCTTCTTGACGGCATTGCCGCGATTGTTGGCCGCATCCATGAGTTCGCCCGAGAGGCGAGCCGACATGGTGGTTTCCGGACGACCGCGCGCAGCGGTGATCAGCCAGCGGATGGCCAGGGCCTGGGCACGTTCGGGGCGAACTTCGACCGGGACCTGATACGTCGCACCGCCGACGCGGCGCGAACGCACTTCGACCTGCGGCTTGATGTTGTCGAGCGCTGCGTGGAACAGCTCGACCGGATTGGCCTTGGCCTTCGTTTCCACCACGTCGAGCGCGGTGTAGACGATACCTTCGGCAACGGCTTTCTTGCCGTCATACATGAGGTTGTTCATGAACTTCGACAGGACCTGATCACCGAACTTGGGATCAGGCAGGATTTCCCGCTTCTCGGGACGACGACGACGACTCATGTCGCAATTCCTTCTCTTGTCCGGCCCTTCCCGATTTCGTCATCCCCGCACAGGCGGGGATCGAGGGGCGGCCGGTAAATTCCTAAAAAGCCTTGGGACTGGATCCCCGACAAAATCGCCTGAAGCGATTTTCCGAGGATGACCGGTCCCCCGGACCGATCACTTCGGACGCTTGGCGCCGTATTTCGAACGGCTCTGCTTGCGGTCCTTGACACCCTGCGTATCGAGCACGCCGCGAAGGACGTGGTAGCGAACGCCGGGAAGGTCGCGAACACGGCCGCCGCGGATCAGGACAACGCTGTGTTCCTGCAGGTTGTGGCCTTCGCCCGGGATGTAGGAGATGACTTCGCGCTGGTTGGTCAGGCGGACCTTGGCAACCTTACGCAGAGCCGAGTTCGGCTTTTTCGGGGTCGTCGTGTAGACGCGGGTGCAGACGCCGCGCTTCTGCGGGTTCTGCTCCATCGCAGGGACCTTGCTCTTGGCCTTCTGCGGGACGCGGCCCTTGCGGACCAGCTGGTTGATTGTCGGCATGATTACTCACTTCACCGTTGGTTGGCGGCGACTAGAGGGTTGATGGGGCGGTACGCCGGGTTCGTGCCTGCAGCGCGCGCGGCGCGGGTAAGCACCGGGGCGGCATGATCGCACGAGCCTGAAACGCTCCACCCATCGGCCCACACGGCCACCGGGTTACTTTGACGGCTGCCCCCAGCTTTCGCTGCAATAGAAAAGGGCCCGCCAAATGGGAGCCCCGGGACATGACCGGCAATGTTCAGCTCTATCTGCCCGATGGGAATCGCAAGGCGGTTCCTACACCGGATGGGCGCGCACATAGTGAAACGGGCGCACAGCGTCAAGTTCCGTCAATCGCGCGCCCGATCACCAACCGGCGGATCGCCCGCGCCCTCTGCCGCGTGCTGCGACAGTTGCCGCATATGTTCGGCCACCGCGAGGTCCAGATCCTGATAGACATAGGGGCCGACGTGATAGTGGCGCAGATGGTTGCAGATCACGCCCGCCGGCAGAACGACCTGCGGCGGATCGAGCGCCCCGCCCTCACCTTCCCAGGAATTAACCGCCACCGCGGCCGAGGGCTGTTCGAGCGCGCCGGTATAGGTGCCGTAGATGATGGTTTCGGGCTGCGTGATGGTGATCGTGACCGGGTCGAGATTGGCCTTCACCGCATTATCCTCGCGCATGCGCCGCACGCGCTCCGCATATTCGGCCACCTTGGCGAAGTGATTGCCACGCTCGCCATCGTCCGTAGCCTCGCTGGCGCGCCGGACGGCGAGCTCATGTTCGTGAAGCAGATCGTTGATATCCATGACGGTTCCCCTTTCGCGGGGGTTGAAGAAAAGCCCTGCAGGGGGATGGGTCGGACGCGCCGGACGGCGCGCCCCGACCGATCGCACGATCAGCCCATTTGCTGCATGGCCTGCTGCGCCTGCGGATCTCCCGCTTCGGCCTGCCCGTGCGCATCGCTGCGATGTTGCTGGCGCAGATTGGCCGCATGGACCTTGCCGCCACCGGCCTGCTTGGTGTCATAGCCGTAACGCTGACCCTGCCGGGGTTCCGCCGCACGCTGCTGCACATCGTTCCAGCCAAAATGAAGCGGCTCGCCGCCCTGCTCGGGAGCGATGGTGCTACTGCCATTGCCGCTGTCATAGGCCTTGATGGTGCCAAAATTCGTCATGGGAGATCCTTCCAGGTCGCGCAGGCGCTCATCAGCGACCGCTTATGCGCGGGCTAAGAGGCGAAATGGAAAGAAGGGAGGACAACTGGCCCTCGGGACCGTCGATCACGACTGGTAGCTGGGTTTGAGGTGGGGTTGGTTGGCCGGTGTTACAAGATGGGTGCGGAAGGGGGGGGGGGGGCGCGGTCAATGGCATGTGATGCGTTAGCCGGCAGGCCGCTTTTGATACCGATCGGCGGTAAGCTACCGGTCCGCTTATGGGAGCTTCCCGTGAAACCGCGAACGTCCGCAATTGGGGGTGGAAACCGGTCATTCAAGAGATCTGGCTGTTTGACTGGATTTGGGCCGGAAGCGGACCGTCCGCTCTTGGCCTCACATTCGGCAATATGGACATCTACGGGCCCATAAGTCGGTGCGAGACGTTGCCGTTACATGACCATACACCACACGCGCACGGGGCGCGGAAAACCCCTCCTCCTTGTCCACGGACTGGGGGCGACCTGCGGCTCGTGGGACACGATCTCGCCTGCGCTTTCTCAAGTCAGGGAGGTAATTGCCATAGACCTGCCCGGCCATGGGCAAACACCCGACGAGGCGGACAGCGGCACGTTTGACGGACTTGCGCGCAGTTTGGACAACTGGCTCGGCGCGGAGAACCTCACAGGTATTGATATGGTTGGCAGCTCGCTGGGGGCTCGCCTGGTGCTCGAGATGGCGCGGCGCGGCCAAGCGGGCGCGGTTGTCGCACTCGATCCGGGCGGCTTTTGGCAAGGGTGGGAGCGCACCTTCTTCAAAGCCACCTTAATGCCATCGGTTGCTCTGGTTCGCGCACTGCGACCGGCGCTTTCTGCCATCACCGGAAATGTCGCAGGCCGGACCGCGCTCTTGGCCCAGCTCTCTGCTAGGCCGTGGGCGCTCGACGGGGCATTCGTCGCGCGCGAATTGAAGTCGTTGGCTGACACGCGCACCGTCAATTCGCTTGTGAAGGATCTCGCCAACGGCGCGATGCAGGAGGGTTCTGCGAAAACGGCTGCGCCTGTTGTCATCGGCTGGGGACGAAAGGATCGGCTGTGTCTACCGCAGCAGGCGGATCGCGCGATCAAGGCTTTCCCTGGAGCGACGCTGCACTGGTTCGAGCGTAGCGGACACTTCCCGATGTGGGATCGGCCAGAGGAGACTGTTCGCGTGATACTGGATGCAACGAGCATCTAGGAATCGAAATAATACTGCCACTGGGTAATTAGCAAAATGAGGGCCTATGCAGGGGCCGGCCCCATTGCAAAGTCCTTTGTTGGGCCGCTAGCGGTCAGTCCGCTTCGGGTCGACGCGAAGCGAAAAGCTGCCGTGCGGCTAACGACCCCATCTCAGTCATAAGTGCGGAACACTTTGATTGCTAAGAGCAGACGCAATTGGGCTGGGTCGCAATGTCGTAGAATGGGGTAAAAACGGACATTTTTGAGAGCTAGGTTTTGCCTCCAAAATAGATCAGCGCCTCTTGATGTGAAGCAAGGCCCCATGGCCAATATCGACAACCTTCTCTTCGCCGCGCTCTAGATCAACGTGGCCATGAAAGCTGTGGTTGACGTCCTCCGGCCGCTGCCCTTCGCACGGATCATTGTCGTGATCGTCGACTTCCCGTCGCTCTTTGATGTTGAAATAGAGACCAGCCCTTTCCTCAGGGTGTCCATTTTCTCTCACATAAAGCGTGATCTTCCGATACCCGAATTCGACCGCCCCTTTGTCACAAGCTGGAGGAAAAATGCGGGTGCGTGTCTCGGTTGAATAAACGCCCGTGCGAACTTCTTTGCTACCCTCAACGATGGTCTCACCGTCGAGTGTGACTGTGAAGTCGACCAGATAAAACGGCTGCTGCTCAGGGCTCGGAACAGGAGGAGGCGGAGCAGAAGCGGCAAGCACGAATGCAAGAAAACCGATCATTTGCGCTCCAATGTGATTTGGAACCCCGAATATGGTGGAAGGACCACACGCTCACCTGACTTGATGTAAAGCCTGTTGCTCATTTTGGTGATCCGGATGTCAGATTGACCGTGGCAAGGGTCCCCGTTCAGCACTGAACGTTCATATTCAAAGGAAAAATCAAAGCGTTCGGGATTGGCCGCACTAGAGTTATACGGCCGGATGTTGATCGTGAGCTTAGGCACACCAGCGTTGGCAAGAGTGTACGATGGCGCGATCCCATCAAAGGCTCCCACCACGATAATGCAGCCTGGACTTTCGCTGAAGCCAGACTTTATCTCAATGCGGTCTTGTCTTCCGTCGACTTGCCCTCTCCAGAAAAACTCGCCGTCTTTCTCGATCGTAACGCCGATTCGAGTGGGTTCTTGACCCGGGTTAGCCTGTCCCCACGGCCTATGCCCAAAAGGAGCTGCTCTCACCTCTGGCTCGCTATCTTGCGCGGTCGCAGTGAAAGGTTCTGTGCAAATAAGCGCTACAAAGAGGACAAGATATCGCATCATTTGGGCGCAACCTTGAGATAAAGACCTTCATCGCCAAAGAGCGTCACTGAGTGCTGCAAATTGATAGGGACCTCGCGCGCGAATGAAGCCGAATATTCCACGGTCGGAAAGCGCTTGCATGATGGAGTATCCAACCCGGTACCTTCCGGCATCCCTTTGTTGGTGCGCCAAGATGCTCTTACGTCCATTAACTGCGACCGCGCGGTTTCCCCGTAGTTGCGACGCAGAGGTGTCAGGCTCACTCTCACGCTCTGCGTTTCCGCCATACGCCGGACGTCGCGTGGTAAATCAACTCGCCTTGCGATGCAGAATTCTTCAGCGATCAGCGGCCAAGTTCGATCATAAGTGGCATCTTCTTCGCCTGCGATTTGCAGATCAACGCGAGCAAGAATTTCGTCATCCTTCCCCATCTCAATCTGGTACGTCTTGACGTCGTTCCAAGTAAGAGATGAAGAGCCGGAATCCGATTGGAGCGACGCGCAGCTGGCTGCGAAAACAGAAATACAAGAGGTCAAGATTAGTCGATGCTTCAATCCGGCCTTTCCTCGCCTTAATGCTTTGTTTCCCATCGCGTTACACACCGATGAATACCAGAGCCTTAATCAAGAACAAAGTCGGAGAAATGGAGCCAATAGCATCGTCGACTTCTCACCACAGTCCTTGCCAGAAAATGGATGAAATTGGGTCGTTTGCAGTCATGCCAATTTGATGGTGAATGCGTCTTCTTTCTCGGGTTTTGTTTCCAAAACCGGACTTTCCGCTTCCCACCCAACCTCCGACATTCAGGAGCCGCTCGGACAGTCCCGAAAGCGGCTATCATTTTGGACGCGCAGCTATGACCGCTTTCGGGAGCTCTTAGCGGTTAGGCTAACGACCGAGATTGGGGCGCGAATCCGACATCTGGAGCATGTCCGCTTTGGGGTCGTTAGCAGTCGGGCCGCTTTGCGGCGATTGTCTGCCAAGAGCGGACAGTCCGGTAACGGCCCAAATCGAGCCACTAATACGACGCGGGAGTTTCGATAACAGAATACTCAACTGTCCCCGGAACCTCCCCCCGTCCCTCGCCCGTTGGTTGGGCGAGGAGAGCATCATGCCCACACCATCGGACCGCAAGGACGAACCCATCCACTATGACGCCGACAAGGCGCGCGGGGCGGAGATCATTCTGACCAAGCGGCGCAACCGGGTGATCTTCATGGCCGGACTGGTCGGCTTCGTGGTGCTGGCGCTGATTTTGGACTGGTTTGCCTGACCGTCACTCACATAAACACGGGCGCGAAGCCGCACTTGCGGCGCGCGGCGCGCAGACCGGACCATTCCACGCAGGGGCGTCGCGCAGGCTCTCCCGAACTTTCGCGGCTGCGCTGCATTGAGGCTGTGTGGCCGACGAACCCACGCTCTATCTGATCTGGCACGATCCCGCCGCCGCGCCTGCGGAGCCGATCGATCTGCATGGCGACGGGCATCCGCTGGCGGACGAGATGTGGCTGGTGCGTTCCGCCCTCACCCGCTCCAAGCTCTACCACCGGATCAAGTGGCAATTGCCCGAGGGCACGGCCCTGCTCTGCGCGCCGCTGGGGGACGATCCCGACGGCTGGCCCAAGTTCAAGGGGATGGATGCGGGCGCGCTGGCGTGGCTGCGCAGGGATTAACGTGCGTCGGTAAAAACCATTTTCCTACACGCGAATAATCTGCATTCTATGCGTGGTCATGAGCAAGATCGACCGCCCCACCAAGCCATCCGCCCTGCCCCCGCCCGCTGCGGCTGGAGGTCCCCCGACCCAAGCTGCAAAGAAGGCCAAGCCCACCCGCAAGATCGCGCGGCAGGCGACCTCTGCCGTGGCGCGGATCGGCCTGCCGCCGCAGCCGGGCGATCCGCTGCTGGCCTTTACGCCCGTGCCCCACAAGGCCGCGCGCCGCAATTCCATCACTGCCGGGCGCCAGCGCGCCTTCATTGCGCATCTGGCGGCGACGGGCATCGTCACCCAGGCGGCGATGCATATCGGGGCGAGCATGGAAGCGCTGTACAAGCTGCGCAACCGGCCCGGCGCGGAGGAGTTTTCCGCCGCGTGGGATGCCGCGGTGGAGCGCAGCGTGCAGCGGCTGGAGGATTGCGCGCTCGCCCGCGCGATCGACGGCGTGCCCGAATGGAAGACCGACCGCGATGGCGGGCTGATCACCTATGGCGTGAAGCACAACGAGGCGCTGGTGATGTTCTTCCTGCGCAACCGCCGCCCCGAACGCTATAGCGAGCATATCCGCCCCGGGCACCCGGTGTACGAGCGCATCCGGCGCGAGGTGGAGGCTGGTCTGCCCGCTGCGCCTGCGGAGGACCGGGAGGCGCCGTGCGAGGGAGAGACGGATACCCGCGAATGTGCGCTGTCGCGCCATTTCGCCGACCGGCTGGCGCAGGGCGGGCCTGCGGGAACAGCGGCGGTTGCGGAGGACGGCCAGGCACCTGCGCAACTTTTTTGGATAAAACGGGCACCAAAGCGGATCTCGTTCGTAGCAGGGGCCGAGGGGCGAATTCTCGCTCTCGAGATTCACGACAAGGGGAAACCAAGTGAAATTCAAGACAACCGCAATCGTCGCATCTGCATTCGCCATGACCGCGCTGGGCGCATGCTCGGAAAGCGAGCAGGAAGCCAAGGAAGATCTGGCCGAGCAGCAGTACGAATCGCAGGAAGACGTGCTTGAAGAGCAGGCCGACCTTGCCGAAGCACAGGGCGACGAAGCCAAGGAAGAAGCGCTCGACGCACAGGCCGACGCTGCTGGCGAAATGAGCGACCGCGCGGAAGACGCCGTGGAAGACGGCACCGCGACCACGAACTGATAAGCCTAGCCGGCGGCTCCTTACCGCCGGTCAGCATCAAGGCGGCAGTTGTCCCATGGGCGGCTGCCGCCTTTTCCATGGGCGAAGGGGATGTGGGGCCTTGAGGATCGGGGTCGGGATCGGCCGCCCGGATCAGCCCTGCGCGGTGCTGCCGTCGGCGAGGCGGCGCGCGGCGCGCTCGACAATGGCGCGCTTCTCCGCATCGTCGGCCGACTGCCAGCCGGCGATCTCCTCCAGCGAGCGGCCGCAGCCGACGCACAGCTCCCCCGCAACATCGAGACGGCACAGGTCGATACAGGGGGATGAAACCGATTGCATGCGGCGCCCCCTGCCCGCCTGGACACGCTTTGGCCACCCCCAAGAGGTTAACCAACATGGTTAACATGAGATAAAACGTGGTGAGTGGCCGGTGAGTTGTTGCATCCGCTGACGCGGCTCATCCGTATCTATACCTAAGTGAGGAAACGCTCGCGAACGATAGAACGATAATGGGTCGCTCGATGAAAAATGCCAAAGCCGGAGACGGCACTCACGATTACGGCCGGACACGGGCGGGTGGCGTCTTCGCCCTGGCCGGCCTCGCCGCCGGCGCCGCCCTGCTGCTGGTATGGGGCGCCTGGTCCACGCTCGAAGGAGCCACGCAGGACCAGCGCATAGCGCCGCCGCCGGATCTCAAATCCGTGGTCGAAAGCGTGGAAGCCAAGGGCGAACAGATCGCCGAACGCGCGCTGCACGAAGGCCGCGCCGAAGCGCAGGTTCCGCAATGATCGCGGTGTCAGATGGCGAGAAGCGCGATGGCAGCCTTGCCCGCGAAGATGGCGAGCACGATCGCGCCGTCGATCAGGCGGTCGCCGAGCGTGTCGAACATGGAACGTCCCCTGTGGCTGCCACGTCCTCCTGCGCGCGCAACCTTAGCGAAGGGTTCGCAGACGCGGTTATCGCACCGTTAACCACAAACTCTTGAATCTACGACAGAACCTGTGCGCACAGCGCGCCAGGTGACATCGTCTGCCACCATCGGAGGGACATCATGGCGGAGAGCACAGCGCGGCTTTCGCACGGCTGGCAACCCGGCCGGAACCGGGAAGACGCTCACCGGCGAGACCGCTGGGCCGTAGGGCGCTTCGGCCTGTCTCTGATTCTGGCGCTGGCCTGGGTCGTGTTCAGTATCTGGCTGTCGCTGCCCTGGCTGAGCGATCTGGGCGGGCTTACCCACCCGCTGGCAGCGTTGTTCGTGCTGGCTTTCGTCGCCTATGTGCCGGGCTTCATGAACGCGTTTCTCATGGCCAGCCTGGTGCTGCGGCCCGATGCCCTGCGCCGCACGCCGGAGCAATGGCCCGCGCTGAGCATCCTCATCGCCGCCTATAACGAGGAAGCGTTGATCGGCGAGACCCTGCGCAGCATCGCCGCGCTGGATTATCCCGGCGCGCTGCAGATCATGGTGCTGGACGACGGCTCGACCGACGGGACGGCCGCGGCCGTGCGGGATGCCGAGGCGCTGTTTGCGGGGTCGAGCGGGCGCGACCTGCTGCTCGTCAGTGAAAAGCAGAACCGGGGCAAGGCACGCGTGCTGAACGACGGACTGGCCCTCGCAGCGCACGATCTGGTGGTGACGATCGATGCCGATACGCTGCTGGAGAAAGGCTGCCTTGTCGCGCTGGTCGAGCATCTGCACGCCAGTTCGCCCGAGACTGCGGCCATCGCCGGTGCGGTGCTCGTCGGGAACCAGAACGATAGCTGGATCACCCGAGCGCAGCAGTGGGACTATTTCCATGGCATCGCAGCGGTAAAGCGCATGCAGGGCATGTATAACGGTACGCTGGTCGCGCAGGGGGCGTTCTCGATCTACAGGAAGGCTGCGCTGGTCGAAGCAGGCGGATGGCCTGACACCGTGGGCGAGGATATCGTACTGACCTGGTCGCTACTTCGCATGGGTTACAAGACGGGCCATGCGGAGGACGCGGTCGCCTGGACGCACGCACCCGATACGTTGAGGGGCCTGTCGAACCAGCGCAAACGGTGGGCCCGAGGCATGATCGAGGCGCTGGCAATTCACAAGCGCCTGCTGGTCGCTCCACGCCTGCGCACCATGTTCATCTGGTGGAACCTGTTGTTCGTCAGCATCGATCTCACCTTCACCTTCGCCTTCATTCCAGGCCTGATCCTGGCCTTTCTCGGAATATTCTGGCTGGCCGGGCCGATCACCCTCCTGGTGCTGCCGCTGGCGGCGCTGTGGAATGTGGTCATTTACCGCATCCAGACCAGAATGCTGAAACGCAACGATATCGACATGGAGAAGAGCCTGCGCGGCTTCCTTCTCTACGCTTTCATCTATCCGCTGCTGATGCAGCCGGTTTCGGTGTGGGGCTACCTCGCCGAACTGACAGGAGGCCGCAAACAATGGAACTGACGCCCACATACAAGACGATCGCCGCGCTGGTCCTGAGCGCCGCCCTCCCCGGTGTCGCATCTGCACAGGACATCGAGCCTTCCCCCGCGCTGGGGGGAGAGGTATTCGCATCTACCGATAGCGACGACACCGACATTCTTCGCACGGCAATCGATTTCGATCTGCGCAATGCGGGCGATGACGACCGTATCGGAATACGAGTGGAAAAGGCTTGGTACGATCCATCCGGCACTGGCACGCGAAGCCGCGAACGTGTGTTCGGACGCTATGCCGGCGGCAGCGGGAACTGGAACTGGTCCATCTTGGCGGGGACCGACGGTCATACCGTCATCGGGTCTGCATCGATCCATGACGAGAGCTCCTTCCGCAAGGAGTTGTTCATCGAACGTGACGTGGTGGAAACGCCCCGCGGGCTCGATGAAAACATCTATTCCACCTTTGTAGGGGCCGCCATCGATCTGCCCGTCGATGACCGGAACATTGTGACAGTGCTGGGAGGAATACAGGATTTCACCGGGGAGAACCTGCGCCTCCATGCGCGAGCTAATTACGTGCATGTGGTGAAACCTGAATGGGGGCTCAGCCTGCAATTGCGAGGCCGATATTTCCGCGACAGCGAGCCACGTGAATTCGATTATTATTCGCCGCGCTGGTACGCACAGGTTCTTCCAGTAGTGCAGCTTCGCAGGTTCGTGGGCGGATGGGAACTGCTCGGCGCGGGGGGCATCGGCGCGCAGCGCGACGCAGCCACCGACTGGCGCCGGTCGAACTTCGCCCAATTCCGTTTCCAAAGCCCCGACACGGATCGCAACTGGTCGACATTCGGCGAAGTTATCTACACCGACACGCCTTCGAACAACGGTTCCGTCGGGACGGGATACAGCTATGTCCAAGGCCGTTTAGGCGTCATGCGGCGTTTCTGATCGGCTTGCTGCGGATCAAGGGGTCCGAAACGGCAAAGCGCGCGCTACATGGTGGGTGGGCCGGGTTCTGTTGCCTAACAAGCAATGCAGAACCGTGATGGAGATGAAGATGGTCGGTACCGGCGACGATTACACCGGGATTCCCATATCTAAAGGCTGCGGCGATGCTGCGATCCAGACAAGTCTCGTAGATGGGCGTCCTGTCTGCATTCGTATCGTCACCCCAGCCGACGAAATCCGGCTGCGGGAGGGAATCGCGCGGATGAGCCCCCGTTCGCGCTATCTGCGTTTCTTCACTGGAGGGGCAAGCCCGCCCGACTGGATAATCGAGCGGCTTTTGGGTGCGGACGGAGTGCGCCATCTTGCCTGGGGCGCGCTGGACTTTACCGATCCTTCACAGCCGGTAATGGGCGTCGTGCGCGCCATCCGGCCGGGCACCGCCGATCCGATCGCTGAATTCTCGATCGCAGTTGTCGATGCTTATCACGGCCTTGGCGTCGGCCGATTGCTGGCCGCCACGCTTCTGCTCGATGCCTTCGCCGGCGGGCTGACCGCGTTTTCGGCTAATGTGCTGAGCGAGAACGAGGCCGCGCGCAGTTTCATCCGGCGCCTGGGAGCACACCATGTCTCCCAGGACGGGCCGGAGGCCGAATACAGGCTGGACGTCGCATCAGCTTTGGAACAGATGCGCGAAGAACGCGATCCCCCCGGATTGGCCGACGTATTCGCGTATTTCGATGGCAAACGCTGAGAGCTTGGCTGCTCAGCAAGTCATTTTAACAAGCTTCTGAGTGTTGCTGATTTTGTTGTTCTGCCGACCGCGCACATTGAAGGCGCTTTCGTAACGAATTGTCGGCGAATTGAAGAAGCCTGTCGAGACCAGTGGTTGGTACGTGTAGGTCGCTTCCACAAACATGACGGCGGTGTCAGAAGCTGCAACGATCTTGTTTGCTCCCGCGCCCATTCCATCACTAAGCGAAGCGTTGTTCTTGCCCTTGCCTTCCGTTCCATAAGCAGGGTCGATATCAGTCCTGCCCCAACACCTTTGCCAAGAAATCACCTGCCCCTTCTTCGAGCCTGTTTTGCCGTTGTTTTCCAACGATGAAAGAACAATTCGACCATTGGTAGTGAAGTCGAGGCCTTCAGCGATAGCTTGGGCACCTGTGAAAGTTTCAATTATATTAGCCTCATCGATACCCGAAGTGACACGACCGGCATTGTCAGCAACGGTCATCGCCATCTGGCTTACCCGAAGATGAGCGAGTGCGAGATTTGACAGCTCGAGACCAGTTAGTACCAAAGTTAGAAAGATTGGGGCGGCAAAGGCAAATTCGACCATTGCCATTCCCGTGCACTCTCTACGTAGCCGGGCAAACAGGCTGACTTGTGCAGGCATGTCAAATTGCCCCCGCACAAATAACGGGCGGTGCCGACTGCGTTTTGTATGGTTGGTTGCGGACGGCTGTCTTGAGCGTGAGTTTATAATTCGGCCCAACCCCCGGTATGAAACCGTGAAGCGGCAAGAGACGAGGCGTAGAAACCGAAGCGGTGTAAAGGACGACATCGTCCGCCCCGCCGTTACCATCACCCCCTGCGTCCGTGTCGTATGCACCGTTGCGATTTGCATCTTCCCAGCAATCACCGTCGGCTGCATCGAATTCGCCGTTACCATTATGATCGGTCATGAGCTTTTCTGGATTGCCGATGTCCGAAAAGTCGAAATAGCTCTTCGGTGTGACTTTTACTTCGGCCTTCGGTGCGACGTGTTGAACGGTTGTACGGATCATGTTCTCTACCTGCTCCGACACGGTATCGCCCTCGACGTCGATTATCGGAAACTCCACTGCCGCCTTACGCGCAGCGTCGTTCAGCGCCCCCTGCATGGTGGAACGCACGTAGCTGTTGTAACCGAGTTCCAGACCACCCAGCAGCAATAGCACCATTGGCCCCGCTACAAATGCGAACTCGATAATCGCTGCACCGCGATTATCGCTATGCAGGTGCTTGAAAAACTTGCCAGTTGCCCTCATCGCGTCAGCCTCAAGTTGCCGATGCCCCGACCGATATTCTCAAAGATTTCCTCGAGATCTGATCCGTCACTGGTGTAGAAATGCGAGGCCGTGGTAGCGCAAGGCCTCACATCATCAGTGTCAGTGACATCGAGCGCGATTACCCACACGGTGACACCCATGGATTTCGCTAGATTACACGCCGAGCGGAACCGTTCGATATGTGCCGCCCGATTAGTTCCGGTCCCCTTCGTCCGGTCCTGGAAGAATTCAAGACCATGCGCCGTATAGAGATTATGCGAACCGTCCCCTTTGTCGGTATCCAACATACCGTCCGTCATGAATACGATGTGCTGATCGACCGCGACATCATCTATCTTTGATGTATTATTGAAAAATCCCGTTTGCGATATGAAACGCAGGCCCCAGAGCATGCCCACGTCGTGGTATGTGCCGCCCGTCACATTGGCAGTAGCTCTCAGCACACCATCGTTTTTAAACGAGCTCTCGCTTGCGAACTGCCGCAAACGAATTGCTGGCGAAGGGCACCCGGTCTGATTTTCACGGTTCTGGATATTTGGATCATACCGTCCGAACTGTAACTCTGGTTGGGTGTCACCACTGGCGCGCATATCTACGTCGTTCAACGTGATAGAGGTCTTGATGGCAATCGGATCGGCGGCATTGCCGTAGCTCGGCCGTTCTTCAATGCATCCACCAGACGATCGAAAATTGCTCTTGGAACCCCAGGAAGAGTCGGTCGCGCGGACATAACCCCTGTCCGAGCCATAGCGGTCTCGCCACCTAGGCGCATAATAGTAGCTGCCATTGTCGATGTAATGGTCGTCATCAGCCCAGCCGCTAGAGGGCTTCCGGGCAGCATAATAAGAAGCCCAACCAGAATCCCTGGTCCACATGGCGTATTGCCATTGGCCTACATAGTCGTTTTCGTCGCGAATATCGCTATCGGCGAGAGACGCACCGACATTTACGGTGTGGGAATATGGGACAATCCCGAAACGGGTGATCGACCCGTTTTCCTCATTCATCAGGGCCCGATAAAGGCCCAAAGCGCCCTGTTGAAGGCGGGCGATCTTTGTACCCCCACCACTCGAGGGGGCATTTGCCATCGATCCGGTCACGTCTAGCACCAGAACGACATCATTATGCCCCAAGTCGCGCTTTGCATCGCAATTCGCCTCAAGTGGAATATGGTCAAAACCGAAGATATGCATCAGCGCAGTAGGAATATTCGCCTTGGCTACGCCAAGAATCTGGGCATTGTCTTCAGGATCCTTACCGACGGTAAAGTCGACAGATTGCGCCCCCATAGTACCGTTCGGAAAATTGAAGTTGAAGAACTTCCGTGCCTCCGCCTCGTTGGCCTCTTTCCAGAAATTACCATCCATAGATTGGCGCCCAGCCAGCACTGCAGCGTCGCACGCATTCTGCAGTTTGGCGCGCGCCATATAGGCAAAGCTCAGGTCCAACCCGCTACCGATCATCGCCACGAGCGGCACCAGGGCCGCGGCGAAAATCGCCAGCGTATTACCTTTGGTATCGGTCAGTAGATTGCGCAAAGTGCGGATCATTAGGCTAGCCCCCTGTGGCTGTGGGGTAGCCATTGCCGCGTTAAGCCCGGCTTGGAATTCGTGGTTAATTTGGTCTTAAAATTCGAAACAATGACGAATAGTCAAAAGAGAAATAAATATCTTTTGAATATCGCAGCGCGAGAAAAGAGTTCAAAGTCCAGCCAAGAAAAAATATGATTTTTTCATGCGCATCCGCAAGAAAATCTATTCAAAATTGGGAATCCTTTTCTATTCCGAAAGGAACGAAACCAGCGATCTGACCTTTTTAGTACGCCATTGCGGCGTCGGCGCAACTAACCAGTACGCGCGCGTCCCGGTATGGGGGCCGTCCAGCACCTCTAGCCTGCCGGCATCGATCGATTCCTTTGCCAGCAGTTCCGGCAGGATCGCCTTGCCCAGCCCGGCCAAGGCCGACGACAGCGCCTGTCCGGCATTGGAGACGGTGACATGCGCAGCGACACCGTCCTGCAGCGGCAGGCCCCAGTCGATCCACTTGTCGGGCGCCCCGCCGTGCTCGGCCGGACGCGCAACGGTTACGCGGCGAGCCTCGTCCAGTTCGATCCCCTGCAGGTCGCCCGGCCCGTCGACCAGCCGGATGGCGCAATCGAGATTGGCTTCGGTGAAATCGGCATTCTCGTCCGCCACGAAGGTGAAGCGGATATCGGCATCCTCCTCCCCGAACTTTGCCAGCCGCGGTGCGAGCCACTGCGCATAGAATTCGCGCGGGCAGGCTATCGTGTAACTGTCCGAAGCCTGGCCCGCCTGCATGGCAGACACGCTTTCTTCGAACTTCAGAAACCCTTCGCGCAGCGCGTCCAGACCGGCCGCGCCTTCCTGTGTCAGTTCCAGCCCCTTGCTGGTGCGACGAAACAGCACGGTGCCCAGATGATCCTCTAGCGCGCGGATCTGCTGGCCGACCGCGGCCGGGGTGACCGCCAGTTCGTCGGCAGCGCGTGTGAACGACAGGTGCCGCGCCGCGGCATCGTAAACGCGCAGGGCGTTCAGGGGCAGATGGGTGCGCTTCATAGTGCGTTGCGCCTTAAATGCGACCGGCGCAGGAAACAAGATGCAGAGAAAGGGCCTTTTCTTTCCCTGCCATCAGGGCACAGTGTAATTCAACCGTCATATTGGAAGCCCATGCCCCCGCCTCGTAGCCCGATGAGTACGGAATTCCCTTCCCGCGTAGCGGCCAATGACGCCGAAGCGCTTGCGCAGCTTGCGCCCGAGGATCGCTATACCAATCGCGAACTGAGCTGGCTGTCCTTCAATCGCCGTGTCCTGGCCGAAAGCGAGAACGAGCGGTATCCGCTGCTGGAGCGGCTGCGCTTCCTGTCCATCTCGGCGAGCAATCTCGACGAGTTTACGATGGTCCGGATCGCCGGGCTGGAGGGGCAGGTGCAGCGCGGCATCGAAACGCTGGGCATAGACGGGTCGAGCCCGCGCCAGCAACTCGCCGCGATCCGCGAACAATTGCTCGCGCTGGAAGATCGTCAGCAGGCAAGTCTGGAAACCCTGCGCGATCTGCTTTCGCAGGAAGGCATCCTGCTGGCATCGATCGACGATCTGTCGAAAGACTGCAAGAATTGGCTGGCGCGCCATTTCGAAAGCGACATTCTGCCGCTGATCACCCCGCAGGCGATCGATCCCAGCCACCCTTTCCCCTTCGTGGCGAACAGGGGCATCGGGGTGATCTTCCGTCTTAAGCGCGGGAAGCGGCAGGCCGATCTGATCGAGATGGTGCTGATCCCCAGCGGCGCACCGCGCTTCGTTCGTGTCCCGGGCGATGAAGCGATCTACGTGGGCATCGAACAGCTGGTGACGCGTTTTGCCGACCAGCTTTTCCCCGGTTTCAAGGTGCTGGGCGACGGCATCTTTCGCGTCCTGCGCGACAGCGACATCGAGGTCGAAGAAGAAGCCGAAGACCTCGTGCGCTATTTCCGCACCGCCATCCAGCGGCGGCGGCGCGGCCGGACGGTGCTGCTGGAACTGGACGATGATTGCGACGAGGTATCCGAGGCGCTGCTGCGCGATCAGCTCGATGTCGAAGAGGCGATGATCGTCAAGACGAACGGGATGCTTGGCCTGGCCGATCTTGCCACCATCTGCGGCGAGCCGCGCCCGGATCTGAAGTTCGAACCCTTCAGTCCGCGCTATCCCGAACGCATTCTCGAACATGACGGCGATTGCTTCGCCGCCATTCGCGAGAAGGACATCGTCATTCACCATCCCTTCGAAAGCTTCGATGTGGTGGTTGATTTCCTGCATCAGGCTGCGGTCGATCCCGCCGTGGTTTCCATAAAGCAGACGCTGTATCGCGCAGGCGATCAGTCCCCGGTCATCGCGGCTCTTATCGAAGCTGCCCAGAACGGCAAGGCAGTGACCGCCGTGGTCGAACTCAAGGCCCGGTTCGATGAAGAGCGCAACATTCACTGGGCTAGCGAGCTCGAGCGTGCCGGCGTGCAGGTCATATACGGATTTACCGACTGGAAAACGCACGCCAAGGTCAGCCTTGTCGTCAGGCGCGAAGAAGACGGCTATCGCACCTATTGCCACTTCGGCACCGGCAATTATCACCCGGTGAACGCGAAGATTTATACCGATCTAAGCTTCTTCACGGCCGATGCCACGCTTGGGCGCGACGCGGCGAAGATGTTCAATTTCATCACTGGCTATATCGAGCCCGACCAACTGGAACGCATATCGCTGTCGCCGATCGGCCTTCAGGAACATCTTTACGAACTGATCGATGCCGAGATTGCCAATGCCAAGGCGGGCAAGCCTGCCGGTATCTGGGTGAAGCTCAACTCCATCACCAACCGCGCGATTATCGACAAGCTTTACGAAGCCAGCCGCGCCGGAGTGGAAATCCGCATGGTGGTTCGCGGCATTTGCTCGCTCAGGGCTGGTCTTCCCGGCATTTCCGAGAATATCAGCGTGAAGTCGGTCATCGGCCGCTTCCTCGAACATTCGCGCGTATGGGCGTTTGCCAATGGCAAGACGCTGCCCAGCCGCCAGGCGAAAGTCTATCTCACCAGTGCCGACGCGATGAGCCGCAATCTGGAACATCGCGTGGAAGTGATGGTCCCGATCACCAACAAGACCGTCCACGACCAGGTGCTCGGGCAGGTCATGCTGGCGAATATCCTCGATACCGAACAAAGCTGGAGGCTGGACCCGGATGGCCAGTACCGGCGCATGCGGACCGATGATGGCGGGTTCAACTGCCATCAGTACTTCATGTCCAATCCATCGCTGTCGGGCCGCGGGGCAGCCCTGACCGATCACGAAGTCCCTCGCCTGACCCTCGGAGGGGCAGAGACATGAACAAATCCCGTTCGGCCAAATGGCAACGCCGCCTGATCCAGCCGCCGCGCGCGGTGATCGACATCGGTTCGAATACGGTGCGCATGGTCATCTACGAAGGGACCGGGCGTGCGCCCGAAGTGGTCTGGAACGAGAAAGTCGCTGCGCGCCTTGGCCGCGACCTTTCCAATAGCGGACGGATCCCGCAGGAAGCATGGGACGAGGCGCTCGCTGCTCTCGCGCGCTATTCGCTCATCATTTCCGATCTCGGCGTGGAAGATGTGCAGACCGTTGCAACCGCAGCGGCCCGCGATGCGGAAAATGGCGGGGAATTCCTGCAAGCCGTCGCGAAACTCGGGCTGACACCACGCCTTCTGTCGGGCGAGGAAGAGGCATGTGCTTCGGCCATGGGCGCTCTGGGGGCCTTTCCCGGTGCGCAGGGTGTCGTCGCCGATCTCGGCGGGGGCAGCCTCGAACTGGTTTCGATCGCCGACAATGACTGTCGCGAAGCGTCGAGCCTGAGGCTGGGCACCCTTCGCCTGCCCGCGCTTCGCGCGGAAGGCCCGGAAGCATTCGAAAGCGCAGTGCACGAACAGCTCGCATCGGTCGGCTGGGCCGCTGCCCACACCGGCCCGATGTATATGGTCGGCGGCACATGGCGCGCGCTTGCGGCTTACGCCATGCGATACATCGAATACCCGCTGACCGATCCGCATGGCTTTTCACTGCTGCCAGACGATGCCCGCCGGCTGGCGAAGGAACTCGTCGCGGCCGATCCGGAAAAGCTGATCGACATCTCCGGCATCAGCCCGATGCGCGCCAATTATCTGCCCGATGCCGCGGCCCTGCTCTGCCCGCTGCTGGACGAGATCGGTCCGGACGAACTGGTGTTCTCGTCTTGGGGCCTGCGCGAAGGTTTGCTCTATTCACGGCTCGAACCCGGGCAGATGCAGGCCGACCCGCTTCTGGCGGGTGTGACAGCCTATGCCGCTCCTCGCGATGCATCGATCACCGAAGCGACTTTACTAGCGGCCTGGACAGTCGATCTCGCCGACGGCGATGGAACGCTGAACGAACGTCTGCGCCTGGCCGCAGCGCAATTGTCCGGCGCACTGCAGCGGGTGGAACCCAATCTGCGCGACAGCCATGCGATCGAATGGTCGCTGGGCAAGCGCTGGATCGATTTGGATGCAAGGGGCCGCGCAATGATCTGCGCCGCGCTGTTCGGCAGCATGGGCCGCACCGAGTTGCCCGAAAGGCTGCGCGTCCTCGCCAGTGACGACGACTTGCGCGAGGGTGTAACCTGGGGGCTGGGTTTCCGCCTCGCACGCCGATTGGGGGGTGGCAGCAGGATGTCGCTCACCACCAGCGCTCTGAAACGCAAGAAGAAGAGCCTGGTCCTGCGTCTGGACGAAAGCCGCGCAGCTCTCGCGATCTATCCCGCGACGCGCGATTTCGAAATCCTGGCCGAATGGCTGGACCTCAAGCCGAAGATAAAAATTGGAAGCTTCGCGGTTTCCGAACTGAGCGAAGAGGAAGAATGAGCTTCAGTTTGCGGTGGCAGGCGCCGCGAGCGGAAAGAACGGGATGCGCACTTCCATTGGCGACCCGTCTTCCGCGTGGAATGTATAGAACCCTTCCATCGAGCCATGCGGCGTATCCAGTGGGCAACCCGATACGTAATCGTGGCTCTGACCAGGCATAAGGACGGGCTTTTCACCGACCACGCCTTCCCCGTCGACATGGCTGACCATGCCCGCCCCATCGGTTATCCGCCAGTGACGGGTGATTAGCTGGACGCGCTCGTGCGAACCGTTTTCGATACGGATGTGATAAACCCAGAACCATTTCCCGGCCTCTGGGCGGGATTGTTCGGGCAGGAAGTTCACCGCGACCCGTACGGTTATCCCGTCGGTCATTGCGGCATGCTGGAAAAGCTCCTTGATCACATGGCCAACCTAATGCCCTGATCCCCTTGTGCAAGTATGTGCGCAGGAATTTCCCCGATACACGCGGCCCCGAGGGCCTTTGAAAGGTTAATTCCGCTTTACCGTGACTCGTGACAGTCTCCTAAGAGGCGGGCTCTAGACATGCCCCCGACAGCGGTTTCGGGCGAGCCCGGACTGCGGCAATCGGGGGATTGAACATGATCATCGCATTCTTCGGGCAACTGGCCCGCGACCACTGCGGAGATTCGTTCGTCAATCTGGCGCTCATCGCGCCGATTGCGGGAATGGCCCTGCTGGTACTCTGACCGACGTCTCTTTTATTATCTCTCGGCAGCGATTCAATTCCCGTGGGTCATGCCGCGGACGGTGATCCCAGCGCCAACTTTCAAAGCTTCTATTCCCTTCAACGCCCTTTCAGGACCGCCTGAACAGGAAAACCTCGAATTCGTCACTTGCGAATGATTATCATTTGCATACTATGGGCCGCGAAGGAGATCGCATGGCCCATCCGCATGATTCGACCGCTCTCGAGCTTCCCCTCCCCGCACGACGGCATCAGACCTTGGGGCTCGTCATACTGCGAAGAATGGCAGGTCACGGTCTGCATGACGCACGGGCGACCATGCTAGCCCTCGACGCCGGCGGCACCGATTTCCGCAAGCTTCTGGTGCTGGCACGGGCGCTGATTGTCGATCTGGCCCGGACTTCGCAGCGCCGCATCCTCCTTGCCCCCTGCTGTGCAGCGGGGATGACGCGCGACGAAGGGCTGCTGATGGCACTCGTCAGCGGCGCCGGACTGGACGTCCATGGCGTGCTCACCGACGATTCCTCCTGTCCGGTCGCCATGACGACTGCCCATGCTCTGGGCGAGGAACTGGAGCGGATCGCCACCCGCAATCGCTGGCGACGCTAGAGCCCCGCTGTCGCCAAGGCGCGGTCGAGGTCTTCCTTGATGTCCTCGACATCTTCCAGCCCGACATTGATGCGCAGCAGTCCTTCGGTCACGCCCATCTCGTCGCGTGCTTCCTGGCTCATGCCGGCGTGGGTGGTACTCGCGGGATGGCACATGAGGCTGCGTGCATCCCCGATATTGTTCGAAATATCGATCAGTTCCAGCGCGTCGAGCAGGGCGAAGGCTGTGGCCCGATCCCCCACGTCCAGCGCGAAGATGGGCCCGGTGGCGACCATCTGCGCCTGCGCCAGTTCATGGCGTGGGTGGCTTGGCAGCCCCGGGTGCAGGATCTTGGGTACGCGGCTTTCCACGAACTTGCCCAGTTCCACTGCATTCTCGCTCTGCCTGCGCGCGCGCAGGTCGAGCGTTTCCAGCCCCTTGTGCACGACCCAGGCATTGAAAGGCGAAATGTTCGGGCCGGTATTCCGCTGGAACGGCAGCAGGACCTCGTCGATCCATTCCTGCGACCCGCACACGGCACCCGCCAGCACCCTGCCCTGGCCATCCATCAGCTTTGTCGCGCTATAGGCAACCACATCCGCGCCGAATTCCATCGGTTTCTGAAGTGCGCTGGTGGCAAAGGCATTGTCGACGACGGTGGTAATGCCATGCGCGCGCGCAACCCCGCAGACATGCGCCAGATCGACCACGTCGAGCGTCGGGTTCGCCGGCGTTTCGAAGAAGAAGACCTTTGTGTTCGGCCGGATCGCAGCTTCCCATGCATCATCGTCCGCACTGTCGACGACTGTTGTCTCGATCCCGAAGCGCGGCAGCAGGTGATCGAGCAGCCAGCGGCACGAACCGAAGGCGGCCCGCGCGCCGACCACGTGGTCGCCAGCGGAAACCTGGCACAAGAGCGCAGTCGTCATCGCGGCCATGCCGCTCGCCTGCGCACGGCAGGCCTCGGCCCCTTCCATCAGCGCGATACGCTCCTCCAGCATCGCGACGGTCGGGTTCTGGAGGCGTGAATAGGTCATTCCAGCCGCTTCGCCGGCAAAGCGATCGGCGACGGTCTGCGCATCGTCATAGGTATAGCCGCTGGTGAGGAACAGTGCCTCGCTGGTCTCGCCCTGCTCGCTACGCCACGTGCCGCCGCGCACGGCCTGCGTCGCGGGGCGCCATTTGGAGGTGACGGAACGGTCCATGCCAGTAGTCTTTTTCATAGCGCGGCGAGATAGCACGGAGGCCCCGCCCCGCAAGCAGATTAGGATTCCAGCACGGCAAGCCCCGCTTCACCGATATCGCCGCGCCCGATGGTCCGCAGCATCATGGCCCCTTCGATTACCGCGAGCACCGCTCGTGCGCCCGCAACGGGGTTGGGGTCGTCGGTCGGCAGATGCGTCTCGATCCATTCCAGCAGCCTGTCGGCCATCGCTCCGGCGCTGGCGAGATAGTGGGCATTACCGTCCGCGCATCCTGCAACGATGTCCCACCACACCCGCATGAAAGGGGCAAAGTCCGGTTGTGCCGTGGTCCTGAGAACCGCCTCGGCGAGCGAACGCCGCGACGTTGCTGCACCATCGGGAAAAGCCGCGTCGAGCGTGGCGGCATAGAGGCTGGCCAGATATTCCAGCAGCCCGGCCACCAGTTCCTCCTTGCTGCCGAAATGATAGAGCAGCATCCGGTCGCTCGTTCCCGCCGTCTTCGCCAGCGGGCGAAGCGAGACATCGGCAAGGCCGTTCTCCAGCACATATCCTGCCAGCATGGGAAGAAGGGTTTCGCGGGACATACGGTTGGGCGCCATTCCCGACTTGTAGCGAACGCTACGAATCGCTACAAGTGTAGCACTCGCTACATACATTCGGGAGATGCTGCCATGACGTCCTATGAACTCCTCGCTGCAGGCGGCGCGGTCGCCATCCTGCTCGTCATCGCCCATGTGCTCACCAATCGCGAGGCGACGGGCAGCGCCCTGTTGGCCGCAGTGCTGTCCGCTGCCTTCTTCGGCTACACCGCGATCACCATCTTCAAGGAAGGCGTGGTGCTCGTCTGGACCAATCACACCACCAACCTGTGGGGCGTACAGGTGTGGTGGGACCTGCTGTTCGCGACAGGCACCGCGCTGTTCTTCGTCGTTCCCCGCGCCCGCGCAGCGGGAATGAACATCGTGCCATGGGTGATCTTCACCGCGCTCACCGCCAGCATCGGCCTGCTGGCCATGGTCGCACGCCTGTTCTGGCTGGAGAAGCGCACAACTCACTGATCCCGCTTGATGCGCACGCGCGGCTTTTCTAAGCCAGCAGGTGATGAGCCGCGCGCCAGAGCAACCCAAGGACCCGATCCGCTGGTGCGCCGCGCTGGCGCTCGCCTTCCTGCTGGGCTGCCTGCCGTTCCTGACCGTCGTCACCCATCCCTATTTCGACGAGGTCCATTATCTGCCCGCCGCGCGCGAGTTTCTGACGCTGGGCACATTCATAAACCGCGAACATCCACTGGTCGGCAAGGAACTGATCGCGCTCGGCATCACCCTGTTCGGCGACAATCCCTGGGGCTGGCGCCTGCTGCCGACCCTGTTCGGAACGCTGGCCCTGTTCGCCGCGATGCGCGCGCTGTGGTTCGGCACGCAAAGCCGTTTCGCAACGCTTTCCTACGGCGTTCTGGTGGCGACCGGCTTCCACCTCTTCATCCATGCCCGCATCGCGATGCTGGATATTTTCTACCTGACCTTCCTGTGCGTCGCCGCATGGCAGTTCGCCGCGGCGATCCGGCAGCCGGAACAGGGGCGCTGGCGTCTGGCGCTGACGGGCATCGCACTGGGTCTTGCCATGGGGGCCAAATGGAATGCGATCACGGTGGCCATGCTGCCGGGTCTGGTGTTCTTCTTTGCCCGCGCAGCAGCGGGGCGTCGCCGCCTGTTCCTCAGCCGCCGCGGCGCACCAGTTCCCGGCACGACGCTGGTCGAAGCCGCGCTATGGCTCGGCGTCGTTCCGCTGGCCGTCTACGCCGCCAGCTTCCTGCCGGCCTTCTTCTTTCGTGAAAATCCCATCACCGAAGGGTTGATCTTCCACCACCAGTTCATGCTCATGCAGCAGGAAAACGTGCTCAAGCCGCATCCCTATCAGTCGACCTGGGAACAATGGGTGCTGAATGCCCGCGCGATCTGGTATCTCTACGAACCGGTCGACGGGGTGCAGCGCGGCATCATGCTGATCGGCAATCCGCTGACCATGATTCTCGGCCTCCCGGCCCTCGCATGGTGTGCCTGGCATGGCGCGGTGCGCCGCTACTGGGCCGCCCTCGGCGCGGTGGTCGTCTACACCGTCAGCCTGGCTTTCTGGATCTTCGCCAACAAGCCGGTGCAGTTCTATTACCATTACAGCCTGCCCAGTATGGCCCTGCTCGCCGCACTGGCGCTGGCCTGCGATGCGCTATGGCGCAATGGCTGGCGCAAATCCGCGCTTGCGCCCGTAATCGGCAGCGTGCTGATGTTCGCCTGGTTCTACCCGATCATCAGCGCCGCACCGCTCGCCGGGCCCGACAGTTTCAAGGTCTGGACCTGGCTCGCAAGCTGGCGCTAGCGCCGCTGTCAGCTTCCGCGGGTCAGTACCGTCCCCAGACGAAGCGGCTGGACAGGGCATAATTCCAGACCGAACCGATGCCGATGCCGACCAGCGCGGCCACGACGGTCGGCAACCCGCGATCGTGCAGCGTCGTTGCCACGGCCACATTGGCGAAGGCGCCGATGGAACAGGCGGCGATGAAGCTGACCCAGCCCCAGAATACCTTGTTCGCTTCTTTCAGGCGCCGGTCGCGATAGGTGAGGAAGTTGTTGAGCCAGAAATTGAACGTCATCGCGCCGAAGGTCGCGACCGCCTGGCTCCAGCTGAAATTCGCGCCGCCCACCAGCATGAAGGCATAGAGGATCGCCATGTGGACACCCACGCCGATGACCCCGACCGTGCCGAACAGCGCAAAGCGCGTCGGAATGACCCGGCCGAAGCTCTTGTCGTAAAGACCGGCCAGGAAATCGAGGGCGATCGCCCGGTCGAGCTTGCTTTCGCCGGAACGGCGGGCGGAGAAATTCATCGGGAAGTCCTTCACCTTGAGCGGTGTTTCGGAAGTGGCGAGCAGGTCGAGCAGGATCTTGAAACCGATCCCCGAAAGGCCGGGCACCAGCTCGCGCGCCGTGGCGCTGCGCAGCAGGAAAAATCCGCTCATCGGGTCGGACAAATCGACCCCGGTCAATTTGCGGGCAAGCGTGTTGGCCACGCTCGAAAGCTTTTCGCGGTCGGGCCGGTTCCATTCGGCCATGCTCGCGCCTTCGGCAAAGCGGCTGGCCACGGCGACATCGGCCTCGCCCGATTTCACGGCTGCCAGCATCTCGACCAGCAATTTGGGATCGTGCTGATGGTCGGCGTCCATCACCGCCACATAGGGCGCAGCGGTGGCGCAAAACCCTTCGATAGCGGCGCTCGACAGGCCGCGGCGACCGATCCGCTGGATGACCCGCACGCGCGGATCGGACAGGGAAAGGCGGCGCGCCTCGTCACTGGTGCCGTCGGCGGAATTGTCGTCCACGATCAGGACTTCCCAGCCGGACCGGCCCAGCGCGCCTTCGATCCGCTCTACCAGCGGGGCAAGATTGTCCCGCTCGTTGAGAGTGGGAAGAATTATCGCCAGCTCGAGAGCGGTGGCTGCGGAGGTGGAGGCCATGGAAGGCTGCGTTTCCGGGTTCATGTCCATTGCTTCACCCGCTTATGCCGCAATCCTCAAGATATGGTTAGCAGCTTGCTAACAATCGCATCGCCAATTTGGCCGGTTGTGGCATTGCCGCCCAGATCTCCGCCGAATACTCCGTCGGCAAGGATACCCTCCACCGCGCGCTCCACGCGTACCGCTTCTTCCTCCCGGCCGAGCGAATGGCGCAGCAGCATGGCAAGGCTCAGCACGGCGGCAACCGGATTGGCCTTGCCCTGCCCCGCAATATCGGGCGCGCTGCCGTGGATCGGCTCGTAAAGGCCGAACGTGCCATGTTCGGTCTGGCGTTCGCCCAGGCTCGCGCTGGCCAGCAGTCCAATCGATCCGACACAGGCGCTGGCCTGATCGGAAAGAATATCGCCGAACAGATTACCGGTGACGATCGTGTCGAACTGCCCGGGGGCCTTCACCATCTGCATGGCAGCATTGTCGACATACATGTGATCCAGCGTGACCTCGGGATAATCCTTGGCGACGTCGATCACCGTTTCGCGCCAGATGCGGCTGGTTTCCAGCACATTGGCCTTGTCCACGCTGGTCAGCCTCTTGCCCCGCCCCATCGCGGCCCGGAAGGCGGTTTGCGCAATGCGGCGCACTTCGGCTTCGTTATAGGACATGGCATCCCACCCTTCACGGCCGCCGGCGCTCGCCCGCTCGCCCTTGTCGCCGAAATACACGTCACCGTTCAGTTCGCGCACCACCAGCACGTCGATACTGCGCGCAATCTCGGGCTTGAGCGACGACAGATGCTCCAGCCCCGGAAAACCGGCCGCCGGGCGCAGATTGGCAAACAGGCCCAGCTCGCTGCGCAGGCCCAGAATGGCTTGCTCCGGGCGCAGGTGGCGCGGCAGATCGTCGCACGAAAAATCGCCGACGGCTCCGAACAGAACGGCATCGGCCGCCCGCGCCATCTCCAGCGTTTCGTCCGGCAGGGGCTGGCCGTGGCGGCGATAGGCGACGGCACCTACATCGCCTTCGAACAGGGTCAGCCCGGGAAGGGAAAGTTCGTCCAGCACGCGCAGCGCCTGTGCCGTTACTTCCGGCCCGATCCCGTCACCTGCAAATACCGCAATTTTCATTCTACCATCCGTGCCAGTCGCTGCCGCAAGAGTTGCCGTGCAGCTAGGACGTCGGTGCGGGTATCGGCAAGCAGGTAGCGTGCGATAAGGGGCTCCTGCCGGTCGAGAATTTCCAAGGCCTGCCCAAGGTTCGCTATCGCCGGGCGTTCTCCGCCATAGCCGAGTTCGCGCAGCATCAGCGCCTCGTACACGGCCAGCGCCTCTACCCACTGCCGCGCCGCCTGCGCCGAACAGATCGCATCGAGCAATCCGCCGAGCGCACCGTAGAGCGCGGGATAGGCATTGCGTTCCGGCAGCACGCTGGCCGTCAGCGCGGTGACCCAGGCGATGGCGGCGGCGGGCAGCGGCTCGCTCAGCCATGGCCCACGGCTCGTTACCAGTTCCAGCCGAGCGAACGGCAACTGGCTGTCCGACTTGGCACGAATATCGGCCTGCACCAGATTGCCCGGGATAACGACGGGGCGCAATTGCCGCCCCCGTCCTCCTGCGACATAGGCGGCAACCAGGCCGCTCTCTTCGGTCAGCATCCGTGCGATCACCGCCGTTTCCCCATGCGGGCGGGCTGCGACCAGAATGGCGGGTGCGGTGAGGTGCATGGCCCCCGCCTTAAGCTAACGGATGCTCAAGTCGAGACTTGCTGGCGCAGCGCTTCCTTCGATGCAGCCACGGCCAGACCCTTGCCGCGCCCCATGCTCCAGTTGGCCTGCATGCGAATTTCCGGATTGGGTGCGCACCAGATCTCGCCCGTATCGTCGATGGCGGTGACCCAGATCAGATTATGCTCCTGGCCGTAATCGATCACGGCCAGAGCGTAGCCGTCACCTTTCCCTAGAACGTGCAAGGGTATCGGGGGATTGAGCTGGGTAAACATGTGCAGCCCCTTTCGGGAACTGCAACACCCTGAATTGGCAGCGGGTTCCCGCGGCCCTCGTCAGCTTCCGATACGGGCTTCGAGCGCGGTTACGCGGGCCTTGAGATCCTCGGCCTCTTCGCGTGCCTTGCTGGCCATCGTCTTGACCGCGTCGAATTCCTCGCGGCTGACAAAATCCATGCCGCCAAAGGTTTCCTTGGCGCGTTCGCGCGCAGCGTCGCGCGCTTCGCGGCCCATGCCGGCAAGGGTTCCGGCCGCCGAATTGGCGAGTTTGACGAAATCGGCGATCATGGGGTTCTGGCTTTGCATGGCTGCTATCTAGGCGCAGACCCCGCCCGTATCAATTGCCGATGCGCACGCGTTCGACCGCGCCATTGGCATCGCCGCCGTCGGCATCGGGATTGAGCTGGAGGAACTGATAGTTCAGCACGCTCGCGAACAGGACCCAGGCGAGGTACGGCAGCAGCAGGGCCCCCGCCAGCTTGCGCACGCGCCAGAACAGCGCGATCACCGCCAGCAGGGTCAGCACGATCAGCGCCAGGACGATCAGCCCGCCGGTGATCTGCTGCGCGCCGAAAAAGACATAGCTCCACGACAGGTTGAGCAGGAAATGGATGGCGAAAACCCACAGCGCGGTGCTGCGTCCCCGGGCCCCCCAGGCCGATGCGACTACCGCCACGGCGAGCCCGATCATGATGTAGAGAATCGTCCACACGATGCCGAACCACTTGGGTTCTGGGAAAATGCCGGGCTTCTCCAGAGCAGCGAACCATGCCGTGTCCGGGCTGCCCAATCGTCCCGCCAGAAATCCAAGCAACACGCAAAGTGGCACGGTGAAGAGCGCCCACCGAATGAAACTTGCGCGCAGCTGCCCGCGCGACGCCAGCATGTTCATCCATTTACCCCGTCAACGATTCGTTTCATGCGCTTTCTGGCGAGACACCGCGCAGGTGGCAATGCAGCATGGCAATTCCGTCCCATGCCGGTGCGGGCCGATCACGGGGTCAAACCTTGACTATTCCCTTGGCGACCAGGCTGCGGATGGTGGCTTCCAGCGTTTCTTCCGCCGGTATGAAACGCATGCCCAGCACGTCTTCGGTATGCTTGCCGGATACATCGCGCACATTGCCCAGTTCGCTCTTGATCTGCTTCATTTCGTCCAGAAACAGCGCCAGCACACGCACCAGCCAGTTCGGCATCGCGCGGTGTGGTACCTTGCCCGCATGCTCGGGCACGCGCTGACGGATGATGTCGGCCATTTCGCTTATCCAGAGGAACTTCTCGCTCGTCGGAAAGCGCTCCCCGCGGACCTTTTCCGCAGGCGCCTCGATTGCGCGGACATGCGCTTCCGCCACATCGCGTACGTCGGTCACGCAGATACCCATGTTCGGGATCAGCGGGATCGATCCATCGATCAGCTTCTTCACGATTTCCACGCTGGTCGACATGTCATCGTCGTGGACCGGGCCGAAAACGGCGACCGGATTGATCGAGCAGAAAATCAGGTCCGGCGCATGGATGGCCACCCAGTCGCGCGCCGCGCGTTCAGCCACCGTCTTGCTCTCGATATAGGGCGGGACCCCTGCGGTAAGATCCGTCCAGTCGAGATGGGTGAAATGATCCTTGTCCGGCTGCCCATAGGCGATCGCCGCTGCACTGCTGGTCTGCACGAACCTTTCGGCACCTGCCGAAGTGGCGAATTCGAGTGCGCGGAGCGTGCCCTCGCGAGCGGGAATGATCAGCTCGTCCTTGTTCTTCGGTACACGCAGGGGAAACGGCGAGGCGACATGGGCAACCGCGCTGCAACCCGCGTTCGCCTCCGCCCAGCCCTCGTCGCTCAGCAGGTCGGCCTGAAACACTTTCAGGCGCTCGCCAGCGCCAGTCCACCGGCTGCGCAATTTCGGCTCGCTCTTCGCCTTGTTCCTGACCGTCGTGTGGACGGTGTAGTCCCTCGCAAGCAACCGATCGATCACTTCTCCGCCGATATAGCCTGTGCCGCCCGTCACAAGTACCGTAGCTGTCATCTGCGTCCCCCGTCGTTATGCACGCAAGGAGGCTAGGCGGATTGGTTTCGAGGAGCAACGAGGCACCATGCTGCAGATCGATTATCTCGTCATCGGCGCCGGGATTGCCGGCCTGTCGGTTGCATCCCGGCTGGCAAGGCACGGCAGAACCGTCGTGTGCGAAGCGGAAGCGGCTCCGGGCGTCCATGCTTCGGGACGTAGCGCCGCCTTCGCCCATTTCGACATGGACAGCGCCCTGGTCCGGGCCCTGACGGCGGCCAGCATCCCCTTGCTCGAAGAACCGAACGCTCGGCGCCATTCGGCACTGTTCGTCGCTCTCGAACAGCAGGATCATACGCTTGATCGACTTGCATATCACTATAGTGAATGGTCCTCGCAGGCGCGGCGCCTCTCCGTATCCGAGGCGCGAGAACTGGTGCCGGTTCTGCGCGAAGACCGGATCTGCGGCGCTCTGCTCGACGAAAACGGCCGCAAACTCGATGCACACTCCATGCTCGAAACGCATCGTAAAGCCTTGATTCAAAACGGGGGTTCGATCGCTTGCGGCGCTCCGGTCACGGGAATGCAGCACGATGGCACCCGCTGGATCGTCGATACGCCGGGCACCAGCTACGCTGCAAAAACGGTCGTCAACGCCGCCGGGGCCTGGGTCGACGAGATTGCCGGACTTGCGCAGGTCAAACCCATCGGCATCCACCCGCTACGCCGTACGGTCATCACGTTCGACGTCCCGATTGATGTCTCCACATGGCCCTTCACCAAAACGGTCGGCCCGGGCTTCTATATCGAACCCGAAGGCGCCGGACGCCTCCTCGCCTGCCCCATGGACGAAGGGACAAGCGCCCCCTGCGATGCCCAGCCTGAAGAAGAAGACGTCGCCCGCGCCGCCTGGGAAGTCGAGCAGGCGACCACCCTTGCGATCCCGCGCTTGGCGAGCAAATGGGCCGGTCTGCGCAGCTTTACGCCCGACCGTTTGCCCATCGCCAGCTTCGACAGCCACGCACCGGATTTCTTCTGGCTCGCCGGCCAGGGCGGCTTCGGATTGCAGACCTCCCCCGCCATGGCCCTGGCTGCAGAGGCACTGGTCACCCGCAGCGCCTGGCCCGCCGAATTGCGCGCCGTGAACGTCAGGCCCGAAGACCTGTCGCTCACGCGGCTGAACTAGCGCATGAGGACCAGTTCTTCCGCCATCGTCGGATGGATCGCGGTCGTGGCATCGAAATCCGCCTTGGTCAGACCGGCCTTCACCGCAATCGCCGCCGCCTGCATCATTTCCGGAGCTTCGGGTGCGATCATGTGAATGCCCACGATCTTGCCGCTGTCGCCGTCGCAGATCATCTTCATCAGGCTACGCTCGTTACGTCCAGCGAGGACGTTCTTCATCGGTCGGAAGTCGGACAGATAGACCTTCACGCTGCCGAGTTTGTTCTTCGCTTCGCCTTCGGTCATGCCGACCGCGGCGATGGGCGGATGGCTGAAAACCGCACTCGGGATGCAGCCGTGGTCCACGGCAACCGGGTCCCCCTTCCCGAAGACGCTGTCGGCAAAAGCCTGGCCTTCGCGAATGGCGACAGGTGTCAGCTGCACGCGATCCGTCACGTCCCCCACCGCGTAGATGTGATCCACATTGGTCTTGCTGAACCGGTCGACTTTGACCTCGCCCTTGTCGCCAAGCTCCACGCCGGCAGTTTCAAGACCGAGCCCTTCGGTATTCGGAATACGGCCGACCGCAAACATGACGAGATCGGCCTTCTCCTCGTCGCAATCGGACATCTTCACGAAATACCCGCCGTCGTCGCACGGCTTGATATATTCGAAAGTGGTGTTGAAGCGGAACTTGATGCCCTTCATCGTCGAAATCTGCAGAAGCCGGTCGCGAACCGCTTCGTCATAACTACGCAGCAGCTTGTCGCCGCGATTGACGATGTGAACATCGCAGCCGAACTCGTTGAAGATACCGGCAAATTCATTCGCGATGTATCCGCCGCCTGCAATGATGATCTTCTTCGGCAGTTCATCGAGATGGAACGCCTCGTTCGAACTGATCGCGTGTTCCGCACCCTGGCACTCCGGCATCCGCGGACGGGCACCCGTAGCGATGAGAATGTGCTTGGCGGTGACCTTGGTCCCGCTGGCCAGCGTGATTTCGTGAGGTCCGGTTATCTCGGCACGCTCGTGATAGATGGAGACGTCGTTATTCTCCAGCGTCTCGGTATAGGCGCCTTCGAGGCGGTCGACGTCGTTCAAGACGTTGTCGCGCAAGGTTACCCAGTCGAACTTGGCATTTTCGGTAGACCAGCCGAAATTGCGCGCGTCTTTCAGATCCTCGGCGAAATGTGCGCCGTAGATCAGCATCTTCTTGGGAACACAGCCGCGGATGACACAGGTGCCGCCGACCCGATGTTCTTCAGCGATTGCGACCTTCGCTCCGTGGGCAGCCGCTACCCGGCTGGCGCGTACGCCCCCAGACCCCGCGCCGATTGTGAAAAGATCGAAATCGTACTTGTCGGACATGCGGGGCTCCTCGTTGCGCAGGCCCGCGATATCGCGACGCATCGGGCGTTTGCCAAGGTCGGACCAGGGAAAGTATTTTCAGCTAGTTGAGCGGAGGCTCTTCAACCGCCAGGCGCCGCGCGACCTGAATTGTCTGCGTCACGAACAGCGTCACCAGCAGTATGCCTACCCCGCCCACAAAAATATCGAACGGATTGAGCTGCCACAGAACGGGAGCTTCGCGCCCGGCGATGTACATTGCCAGGGTCAGGGCAATCAGGATCAGCCGCATCTCCGTGGGTCCGGCATTGAGGTAGGAAAGCCGCAGTTCGCCAAGCACGCGAACCGACAGAAAAGCATGGATCGACATGAGCAGATACCCTGCCAGCGCCACCAGGGATACTTCGAGCAATACGAAGGGACTGAGGCCGATCCCGACCACCAGCAGCGTGGTCGCAAAACCATCGCAGCTATGGTCGAGAAAATAGCCGTAACGCGGGCGTTCGATCTTGCGAAAGCGCGCGAGGCTGCCATCGAGGGAGTCCCCCAGCCAGTGAACGACATATCCGACGATCGAGAGCCACAGCCAGTCAGGATCCAGATTGCTGCCGAGATAGCCCGTGAAGACCAGCAGCGCGCCAAACATCCCGAATGCCGTCAACATATCCGGAGATACGCGCCGCGGCATCCTGGCGCAGAGCCAGTTCAGCGCACGCCGTTCCACCCGGGCAACCAGGTTTTCCTGAATGCGATCGATCGGAGTGATCTTCGGCTTGAAAGCAGGTTCCATGCGGTTGCGCTCGATAGTGACAAGTCGGATGACATCGTGTGGCCAGCGGTATCCCTCTGGCCACCTGCTGATGGGTTAGCCCGGCTGGCGAGCGCCTGAACGACGGCGGCGATTGCCGCTTCTGCTCTTGCCTCCAGCCGGCACACCTTCCCGCTTCGGTGCACCAGCGCGGTTGGGATGCTTGACCTTCGGTTTGCGCTTCTTGGCCGCATCGCCCGTGGGCCGAACTTTCGGCCTCGCCAGGCGGGGCCTCTGTTCGCGCTTTGTGGGTCCGACGCCTTCGACCACTGCACGGAAATTGTCCGGAAGCGGAAGGCGCTCGAATTCGGCGTCGGTCTTCTTGCGGATATCCTTCAGATAATCGCGCTCGTCTTCGGCACAAAAAGCAATGGCTATGCCGTCCTTGCCCGCACGCGCCGTCCGGCCAATGCGGTGAACATATTGTTCCGGCACATTGGGCAATTCGTAGTTGAGGACGTGGCTGACGCCTGGGATATCGATGCCGCGAGCCGCAACGTCTGTCGCGACAAGAATGGGCGTCTTGGCGCGCTTAAACTCATCGAGCGCGCGTTCGCGCTGCGGCTGGCTCTTGTTGCCGTGGATAGCGTTGGCCGGGATGCCGACCTGCGACAGCTTCTTCACGATCCGGTCGCAGCCATGCTTGGTGCGGGCAAAGATCAGCACGCGTTCGAACTTGCCGGGCACCGAATGGCGTTCGGACAGGATCATTTCGAGCAGCGTCTGCTTCTCGTCCTGCTGAACCATGAAGAGATACTGGTCGATGCGTTCTGCGGTCGTGCTTTCCGGCGTGACCGAGACCTTGACCGGGTTGCGGCAATATTTGCCGACCAGTTCCTGGATCTGCTTTGGCATGGTTGCCGAAAAGAAAAGCGTCTGGCGATCTTCCGGTACGAGTTGGCTGATCCGGCGCAGCGCATGAATGAAGCCCAGATCGAGCATCTGGTCGGCTTCATCGAGGACAAGCACTTCGACCTTGTCGAGCGTGAAAGCCTTCTGATCGATCAGGTCGAGCAGCCGACCGGGCGTCGCCACGAGAATATCGGTGCCGCGATGCAGCTTGTTCCGGTCCTTGTTGACCGACGTACCGCCGACGATGCTCTGCACCTTGAGGCCGGCAAGTGCGCCGTAATCCTTGGCGCTCTGGGCAATCTGCCCAGCCAGTTCGCGCGTCGGCGCGAGCACCAGCATACGACAGGATTTGAAAGGTGTCTGCCGGTCGGCATCGCGCAAGCGGTCGATGCTGGGCAGCATGAAGGCGGCCGTCTTGCCGGTCCCCGTCTGCGCGATGCCCATGAGGTCGCGCCCTTCGAGGACGGCCGGAATCGCCTGTGCCTGAATTGGAGTAGGTTCGTTGTAACCCTTCAGGTCGAGGGCCTGGAGAACGGGCTGCGACAGCCCGAGATCTGAAAACTGAGTCATGTTTACTCGCATTCGATATGCGGCGCGCAGCCGAAATCGGCGCGCGGTCGCGGGGTTGAATAACCACCCGCGTGAAAAGGGAAGTCTGGAAATATGGACCGAGGCGCGGCCGGGGCGATGAACTTTTAGGCATCGCCGCTTCACGCTGGCTAGCGCGCTTCGATGCAGTCATCTGGATGCTGCAGTGCAAAAAGTCAATTCAATTCGCGCGTACGGGCATTCGTTATGGCGTCAGACCTGACGGAAATTGATCGAAGCGTTGAGGCCGAAAACGGCAAGGCCGGCGAAAACCGACACGATTACGCGCGCCACCAGATAATTCATCGGGGTGAGTTCTGTCAGCACCCAGAACAGTCCGACCGTCACTGCCAGACCGATCATGGCATTCATGAGGAATATCGCATAGCCGGTAGAAAGCTTGCGATCCGATCCGGCGAAAATCCACGTTCGGCCGAAAATATAGTGGATGCTATTGGCAACGAGGAAGCTCAGCCCGGTCGCCAGTACTGCATTCACTCCCGCCTTCTCGACCAGAACCCAGAGTACCGCCAGACCGAGCAGGAAGACGCCCGTGCTGACCACGGTGTTACGCAACAGCATGCGACCGGCAGGGCGCGTGAAGAAACGAGCGAACATGCGGGCTTGTAAACTCTCAGGCGGTGGCCAGCGAGCGTGGTGTCGGGCGCGGATTACTTTCGCCCGCGTCGCGCCATTCCGTCAGTCGAGGGGCACGGAACCACAGGAACAGGAGCGGCAATTTTATGAAAAGCAATTCGGAATGGATCAGGCGATCGATCCCCCGTTCCCACGCATTGGGCATGCGCCGCGCATTTTTCGGCAAGCCATTTGTCGTAAGGCAGAAAATGGTCGGGTTCATCCACATGGACGATCTCGAAAATGCGGTGGAGAGCCTTGTCCTGTTTCACCATCGGATGATCGAGCAGGATTTCGACCTGTTTCAGTCCCCGCTTTTCCGTCAGGGAAACGACCCGGCAAAGCCGTTCGAACAGATCGTCGCTGGCGATAATGGCCTGGGTGTCGAGGCTGTCGATGGTGCAACCGAAAGTAATTTCGATGAACCGATCGATATGGCCAAACATCCGGTCCAGGGCGATGGGCATTGTCCCCCGCAGTTCGAACCACCGCTTGAACATGGTATAATGTTTACGTTCGTCGGCACGGTGTTTCTCGACCGCCGCGATAAGCTCTGTAGCCTCAGGATGCTTTGTCCGAACTGCTTCGAGAACCCTGTCGAGTGCGGTATATCCGCGATGCTCGTTATAAATGTATATCGATCCTAACAGATCGAGATAGCGCCGTGCGAACCATGCCTTCATTCCAGACGTCTAACACGTCCGGAGATAGCCGTCATCTTAATCCCGCAGCGCTGTTTCAGCGGGCAGCTTCAAGTTCCACCTGTTCCATCGCGAGGGACTGAAGGCCCGCAGCCACCTTCGGTTCGATGCCCAGTTCGTGGGCTGCGTGTTCGTTCGCACCGAACTCGCGCACGTCGAAACCAGTAATGGTTGCGAAGACGACGAGAGCTTCAAGGTACGAGCCTTCGGCGCTCGCGTGGTAGTGATCGTAGCTCCATAGGTCGACCTTGCCGTAGTCGCGACCATCATATGGGTTGTCGTCGGCAATGCCTGCGGCAATTGCACGGTTCCACGCCTCGCCTACCGGGATGACACCGTCGATCTGTTCAGCCTGGTTGTCGATCCGATCCATGGCGCCGCGCAGATCGATGGCCATCTGCCCAACGGTTTGTCCGTACCAGTGACCTTCCGGCTTGTAGGTCTGGTCCGCCCTGCTCCACGTCGACATGAGATAAACGCGGGCATTCGGATTGGCGGTTTCGAACATTCTCGCAAGCGCGTTGGCGTCCCTGCCGGTATCGGTCGCATTCCCCGGATCCTCGGGGTTGAGGACGGAATATTCCTGCATCACCACCACGTCCCAAGCATGATCGATCAGTTTGCGCCTCTCGCGCAAATGAAAGCCCAGCGTAGTTCCGCCCTGCAGTTCGTGGCTGACTTCCCAATCGAGATCCGCTTGCTCGGCGAATTTGGCGAATAGCGCCGGAATGCCGCCGACGCCCTCTCCGTTGAGATCGTCCACGCTGTCGGGACGATATCTCAGCACGGCAGAGTTGGCGCCCTGCGTGAAGCTATTGCCGATGAAAAGGATTCGGTGATCTTCCTGCGCAGCTAAAGGTGCGGAAACAAGGGCGACGGCAGCCAGCAGGAGGCGAACGACCCCGATCATTGCGAAAGGCCCGCTGCCTGCAAAAGCGCTTCGGTGCTGGCATCGAAGCGTTCGCCACCCTGTTCGATTGCCTTTGCCATCTGCTTGCCCAGTTCCACCCCAAACTGGTCGAAGGGATTGATCCCCAACAGGACAGCATTGGCGAATGTGCGGTGTTCGTGAAACGCGATGAGTGCACCGAGCGTAGCAGCGTCGAGGTCATCGCACAGGATCGTCGCGCTTGGACGGTCACCGGGATAATTGCGCGCAGGATCATCGCCCTTCTTGCCCGCCATCAATGCCGCACCTTGGGCGAAGCAGTTCATCAGCAGGATACGGTGATGTGCAGGGTCGAGATCGTCCCCCGGCGCAATGCTGGCGATGAAATCGACCGGAACCAGATGCGTGCCCTGATGCAGCAACTGGAATACCGCGTGCTGCGCATCCGTGCCAACCCCGCCCCAGGTGATCGGCGCAGTCGGGCCGTCGACCGGCTGCATGTCTACAGTGACGCGCTTGCCATTCGATTCCATTTCGAGCTGCTGGAGATAGTCGGGAAACAGGCCCAGCCGTTCGTCATAGGCGAATACGGCGCGGGTCTGGCAGCCGCGCACGCGGGCATAGTAAAGATCGGCGAAGGCCGCCCGCATCACCAGATTGTCGGCGATATCGGCATCCCGGAAATGCGCGTCCACGGCTTTTGCGCCGGCAAGAAAGGCGCGAAAATCATCCATCCCCACAGCCAGCGCGATCGGAAATCCGATACTCGACCAGATCGAATATCGCCCGCCGACGCTTTCCTGGAAGGGAAGGATCCGTGTTTCGTCCACGCCCCATTCTACGGCGCCTTCCGGATTGGCCGTCAGCGCAATGACGCGTCCCCCGGGGTCCGACACCCCGTTGTCACCCAGCCATTTGAGCGCGCTTTCCGCGTTGGTCATCGTTTCGATGGTCGTGAACGTCTTGCTGGCGACAGCAATCAGGGTCTTGGCCGGATCGCATCTGGCGAAAGCTTCTTCGAGCGCGACGCCATCGATGTTGGATACGACGTGCACATCGCAATAGGACAGATCGCGAGAGAGCGCGTTGACCCCGAGCGCGGGGCCCAAGGCACTTCCGCCAATGCCGATGTGAATGAGGTGCTCGATTTCGCCCAATGCGCCCTGGTGGATCGCTTCGACCAGCATGCCCATGCGGTCGATCAGCGCCATCGCTTCTTCGACCTTGGCCTCGTCACCCGTTCCCCGCAATGTGCCGTGATCGGCGGCGCGGCCTTCCGTCGGATTGACGATCTCCCCCGCGAAAAGCTTCTTGCGCATTCCGGCGAAGTCCATCGTTTCTGCCAGATCCTGGAATGCGGAGATCACGGCACTGTCGAGATGGGTCTTCGACCAGTCGAACAATATTCCGCCTTCGTCGAGTTCGATCCGGCCAGAAAGATTGGCGACGCGCTCCTCATTGCCCGGTTCGCTACCGCACTCACCCCCGTCGCGTTGCGTGCTGAACAATTCGCCAAGTGTAGGGCGAGGCAGATTGTCGAGGCGGGCCCAGAGCTCGGCGGCGGTCGTCATGGCGGGCAAAAATCCTTTAATGGCTGCGCTCCTGCGACTAGGGACTTCGGCGATGATTGAGAACCCCGCATGACAGACCCGACGCTGGATACGAATGCATCCTTGGATGCCTCCACCAAGCCGCAAGAAAAGGAATCGCTCGGCAGTTTCCTGTGGTTTGTCGCCAAGCTGGTGATCGCAGTGCTGATCTTCCGCAGCTTCATATTCTCGCCCTTCACCATTCCCTCCGAATCGATGCTGCCCGGATTGCGCAACGGCGATTATCTGGTGGCCGCCAAATGGCCGTACGGATATTCCCGCTATTCTCTTCCGGCTGACTTGCCGCTTTTCGAAGGAAGGATTTTCGCGAAACTGCCCGAACGCGGCGATGTCGCCATTTTCAAACACCCGGTGTCCGGCGTCGATTACGTCAAGCGCGTGATCGGCCTGCCGGGAGACACGGTGGCGGTCCGGGACGGTGTCGTAATCCTCAACGGGGAAGCCCTGCCCAAGGAAGAAGCAGGTTATGCCGATATCCCGATGAGCGAGAACACCGGTTGCCGCAGCGATGGCGGCGTGGTCGTCGATGGCACGCTCTGTCGTTACCGCCAGTTTCGCGAGACGCTGCCTTCGGGCAAAAGCTATCTGACCATCGACTTCGGCGATGTCGGCCCACGTTTCTTGACGGACGGCACAGGTGCATTGTCTATGGATGGCAATGGCGAGCCTATCCGGATCGATCCCGATAATACCGAACCCGTAATCGTGCCCGAAGGCCACTTGTTCATGATGGGCGACAATCGGGACAACTCCCTCGATAGCCGCTTTCCTGCCGTTCCAGACGGTGGCGTCGGATTTGTCGATGCAAATCTGCTGGTCGGTCGTGCGAGCCGGGTACTCTGGTCTACGGACGGAAGCGCCGAATGGCTGCTGCCGTGGACATGGTTTACGGCCGCCCGCTGGAATCGCATCGGGAGCGACATATGAACGCGCTCAAGCCCGAAACCCGCAAATGGCTTGCAGAGACGGGCTTCACGGTGAAGGACGAGGCCCTGTGGTTTGCCGCGCTGACCCATGGCAGCATGGGCGAGAAGCAGGATTACGAACGGCTGGAATTCCTTGGTGACCGCGTTCTTGGCCTGTCGATTGCGGACTGGCTCTATGCCCAGAGCGACGCGCCCGAAGGCAAGCTTGCCCAGCGGCTCAACGCTATCGTCAGCCGCGAAATGTGCGCCACCATCGCGCGCGGCATTGGGCTTGCCCCGCATATCCGGATTTCCAAACAGGCCAGCAGCGACGGCGGCCGTGACAGCGACAACATCCTGGGCGATGTGATGGAAGCGCTTCTCGGCGCCGAATTCATCGACAACGGCTTTGTCCAGGCACGCGGCATGGTTCACCTACTCTGGCGCCCTGCCCTCGAAAGCGGGGCAGGCAAAGCCAAACATCCCAAGAGCGCGCTGCAGGAGTGGGCAGCGGGCAATCAGCGGCGACCGCCGGAATATGAACTGGTAGACCGATCGGGGCCCGATCATGCCGCCAAATTCACCGTGCGCGTCAAGGTCCACAAGGTGGGTGAAGCGGTAGCCACCGCAGGAAGCAAACAGGAAGCCGAAAAGCAGGCGGCAAGAGAATTCATGGAGAAGTTCGGGTGAGCGACAAACAAACCAGATGCGGTGTGGTCGCCGTCCTAGGCGCGCCCAACGCGGGCAAGAGCACGCTGGTCAACCAGCTCGTTGGCCAGAAGGTCGCGATCACCTCTGCCAAGGCGCAGACCACGCGCGCGCGCATGATGGGCATCGCGCTGGACGGCGATACGCAGATGATCCTCGTCGACACGCCCGGCATCTTCGCGCCCAAGCGCCGGCTCGACCGTGCGATGGTCAGCGCGGCGTGGGAAGGCGCCGAGGCAGCCGATGCCGTCCTGCTGCTGGTCGATCCGATCAAGCAGCGCCGTCACGAACTGGAACCGCTGATCGAACAGATCGCCTCGCGGCCCGAACGCAAGATCCTCGTCCTCAACAAGGTCGACGCGGCGAAGAAGGAACCTCTTCTGGCGCTGGCCCAGGAACTGGGCGGCAAGGTCGATTTTGCCGACATCTATTTCGTTTCGGCGCTGACCGGCGACGGGGTGCCGGAAATGAAGGCCGCACTTGCCGCGATGATGCCCGAAGGTCCGTGGATGTATCCCGAAGACCAGGTGTCGGACGCCAGCGAACGCCTGCTCGCCACCGAGATCACCCGCGAACAGCTCTACCAGCAGTTGCACGAGGAACTGCCCTACGATTCCGCCGTGCGCCCGGAAAAGTACATTCAACGCAAGGATGGCAGCCTCGAGATCCACCAGCAGATCGTGGTCATGCGCGACAACCAGCGCGCCATCGTGCTGGGCAAGGGCGGCAGCCGGATCAAGGCCATCGGCGAGGCGGCGCGCAAGGAACTCACCGAACTGCTGGGCCAGAAGGTTCACCTGTTCCTGCACGTCAAGACCGACGAGCGCTGGAGCGAGGACAAGGAAATGTTCGAGGAAATGGGCCTCGAATGGAAGAGTTGATGCAACGGCGGCGATAGTCAGAAACGAGCAACAATTACTCTACAGCACTGCGCCGTTTGCCGCGTCAGGCCTGCCGCGAACTGTCGAATCCCAAGAGAGGCGCGCAAACGCGCTTGCGATGCTAGCGGATAGTATGCGGCATGAGCAGGAGTTGCCAGATATTTGCGGCGATTAGAGGTGCCGCCCGAACTAGCCGCCTAATCGGCGGCAAGTTCGAAGGTGACCTCGAAATTTCGCACATAGGGCACGGCATTACCATTCGCATCGGCTCTCACATCAAACCCATTCGCGCTCGCCTGTTCGCAAGCCACCGCGCGAAACGCTTCTGGCCCGTTTCCGTGTCCTTCACAGCGTGAAACTTTGCCATCTGCTCCTATTACTAGGTCCAGTAACAATCGGGTCGCGGACATTGAGTCAGGAAGTTGGCTTACGGTGAGAACGATGCCGTCTTGCTGCAGTCCTCCTAGACGGGCTGCTAAGTTAGATTCCCCATCGTTATCCACAGCAACCATCATAAGGACCAGACCGTAACTTTTCTCGCCCTGGAAATCCTTGGCCGGTACAACCCTGCTCCCGATCAAGACCCTGCACATTTCGTCGGCCACGTCCTCGTAAGGCAAGAACCGCCTAACTTCGCAAGTCAGGACTTTGCCCTTCGGATCGGCGAATACTTCGATCTCTGCAGCCGTCCATTTACGCTGACGATCAACCGAACGGTGCAAGTTGCGGTTGATCTCCATCGCAACATTTACGTCAACTGAAGGTGTGGAGAACGACGCGGCACCAGCCAAAATGGGAAGAAACAAAGATTCACTCCAACGGCCAGCAGATGGACACAGACACTAGTTGCATCCGGATCGCTTGGCCAGTGGATCGGCCGTTGTTTTACCGTTTCTTCGCGATGTCGATCTTGTTCTTCTTGGCGAAGTCCTTGGTCGATTCCTCGCTGCGATTGAGCGCCTTTGCGATCTCCTTCAGGCCCTTGCCCTTGGCGGCAAGGGTGCGCAGTTGACCTGCTTCCTCGCCGTTCCACGGCTGCTTGTGGCGTTCGAAACGTTCCTTGGCCATCAGTCCGCCTTCGCTTTCTGGGCCGCCGGCTTTTTCTTCGCAGCAGCTTTCTTGGGCGCAGCCTTCTTTTTGGCTGGGGCCTTCTTTTTCGGGGCCGCCTTCTTCTTTTTCGCCGGCCCCTTGGCGACCCGCGCGTCGATCAGTTCGATCGCCTGCGCATCGGTCAGGTCTTCGGGTTTCATGTCTTTGGGGATCGTTGCGTTCGTCGTGCCATCGGTCACATAGGGGCCATAGCGACCCGGCATGACCTTCATTTCGCCGCCGCTGGTCGGATGTTCGCCCAGCGTCTTGATGGGTTCGGCCTTGCCGCGACCGCCGCCCTTGCGATCGGCCGCCTGGGCGAGGATATCGACCGCGCGGTTCATGCCGACATCGAAGACTTCCTGCGTCGACGATAGCTTGCCATACTTGCCATCATGGCGAAGATACGGGCCGTAACGTCCTATCGCGGCTTCGATTTCCTTGCCGGTTTCGGGATGCGCTCCGACGATGCGCGGCAGGCTCAACAGCTTGAGCGCCCATTCGAGATCGAAATCGTCCAGATCCTTGGGGATGCTCGCGCGTTTCGCTTCCTTGCCCTCGCCCAGCTGGACATAGGGACCGAAGCGGCCGCTCTTGCGCTCCACCGGCAGGCCGGTTTCGGGGTCTTCGCCCATCACGCCGTCGTCAGCACCGTCATCGCCATCCGCGCCGCCGGGCTTGGCAAATTGGCGGGTGTACTTACATTCCGGATAGTTGGCACAGGCAACGAAAGCGCCGTAGCGACCGCCGCGCAGCGCCAGCCGTCCGCCTTCGCGGCCTTCGCTTTCGCACAGCGGGCAATGGCGCGGATCCTTGCCGTCGGCGCGTTCGGGGAACAGATAATCGGCGAGGAAACCGTCGAGCACTTCGGTCACTTCCGAAGGCTTCTTGTCCATCACCTCTTCGGTCTTGGGCTTGAAATCGCGCCAGAACGCTTCGAGCAGTTTCTTCCAGTCTTCCTTGCCGTCGGAAACGACGTCGAGCTCGTCCTCCAGGCCCGCGGTGTAATCGAAGGCGACATATTGTTCGAAGAACCGCTCGAGAAACGCCGTCAGCAGCCGGCCCGATTCCTCTGCGAAGAAACGGTTTTTCTCCATCCGCACATAGTTGCGATCGCGCAGCGTCTGGATCGTGCTGGCATAAGTCGACGGGCGACCGATGCCGAGTTCCTCGAGCCGCTTGACCAGGCTGGCTTCCGAAAAGCGCGGGGGCGGCTGGGTGAAATGCTGGTTCGCCTCGACCCCGCGCTTCAGCGGCGCATCGCCCTTGGATATGGTAGGAAGCAGGCCGTCTTCATCGTCGTCCGGATCGTCGCGGCCTTCCTGGTAGACCGCCAGGAAGCCGGGGTATTTCACAACCTGTCCGGTGGCGCGCAATTCATGCTGGCCGGTGGGGTCGCGCATGGTGACGGTCGTGCGTTCCAGGCTGGCGGCGGCCATCTGGCTGGCCGTCGCACGCTTGAAAATAAGATCGTACAGCTTGCCCTCGTCACCCGACCCGGCGCGGTCGCGGTCGAAATCGGTCGGGCGGATGGCTTCGTGCGCTTCCTGGGCGTTCTTCGCCTTGGTCTTGTACATGCGCGGGCTGTCGGGCAGCGCGTGTCCGCCATAGCGGTCGGCAATCGCCTTGCGGCAAGCGGAAATGGCGCTGCCATCCATGCTGACCCCGTCGGTACGCATGTAGGTGATCGCCCCGGCTTCATAGAGCGATTGGGCCAGACGCATGGTGTGGCTGGCGGAAAAACCGAGCTTGCGCGCGGCTTCCTGCTGCAGGGTAGACGTGGTGAACGGGGGGGCCGGGTTGCGCTTGAACGGCTTGGTCTCGACCTCCTCGACGGTGAAGTTCGCCCCTTCGACCGCCTGCTTGGCGGCCATGGCGCTGCCTTCATTGCCCAGCGTCAGCTTTTCGAGCTTCTTGCCATCGAACTTGACGAGGCGCGCGTCGAATTCCGTGCCGTCGTGCTGCAGCTTGGCGATGACGGACCAGTATTCGTCGGCCCGGAACTGTTCGATCTCGATCTCGCGATCGACGATCAGCCGCAGGGCGACCGATTGCACGCGGCCCGCGCTTTTCGCGCCCGGCAGGCGGCGCCACAACACGGGCGAAAGCGTGAAGCCGTACAGATAGTCGAGCGCGCGGCGCGCTAGGTAGGCGTCGATCAGATCCTGATCGAGTTCGCGCGGCGCCTTCATGGCGTCGGTCACCGCCTGCTTGGTGATGGCGTTGAAGGTGACGCGTTCGACATCCTTGGGCAGCGCCTTGCGCTTCTGCAGCAGCTCGCGCACGTGCCATGAAATCGCCTCGCCCTCGCGGTCAGGGTCGGTGGCGAGGATCAGGCGATCGGCCTTCTTCGCGTTATCGGCGATTTCCTTGAAGCGGCTCTGCTTGTCCCGGTAAAGCTCCCAGTCCATCTCGAACCCTTCGTCCGGACGCACGCTGCCGTCCTTGGGCGGCAGGTCGCGGACGTGACCGTAGGAAGCGAGAACCTTGAAGTCCTTGCCGAGGTATTTCTCGATGGTTTTCGCCTTCGCGGGCGATTCGACGATGACCAGTTGCATGGTGAAGAAGGCAGTCCTTACGTGTGCATGTGCGTATACGCGCGAAAATGGGGACCGCTCCCAAGAGCCGTCAAGCAGGATTGTGGTGAACCCTGATCGTTCGGAGCTAACTACCTGACGTCATTTGAGCGAGACCCGCCCTGCGGCATGGCGCTCCAGTCTGCCGGCGATCTCCAGTTCCAGTAGCGCCAACTGCACTGCTGCTGCAGATGTTTCAGATTGCCTGATAAGTTCATCGACCCCGATCGGAGCCGTCGTCAGCAGTTGCTCGATATCCGCGGGATGAGTGTAGGCGAGGTCATCATGCGTGTAATGGAACGCCTGCGCCGGCTCGCGAAAAGTCGAGCGCGGCTCGCCCTCGAAAGTCCTGAGTAGTTCCGTCACATCTTCCGGAGATTGCACGAGGACAGCACCTTCGCGGATCAGATGGTTGCAACCATGGCTGCGGGCTTCCAGCGGGCTGCCGGGTATCGCCATGACTTCGCGCCCGGCCTCTCCCGCCAATCGAGCTGTAATGAGGCTACCCGATTTTACCGCCGCTTCCACCACCAGCGTCCCGCTCGCCAGCCCGGCAATGATGCGGTTTCGACTGGGGAAGTGGCTTCCACGCGGTTCGGTGCCCGGCGGTTGTTCTGCAAGCAACAGACCTTCGGTAGCGATCCGATCCTGCAAATCTGCATGCTGTGAGGGGTAGGCAATGTCGATGCCGCTGGCGATCACGCCAATTGTGTGAGGAAAAGCACCCTCGTGCGCAGCGCCGTCGATGCCACGGGCAAGACCCGAAACGACTGTAAAGCCCGCTTCCGCCAGCCCTTTTGCAAATTCGCGGGCCAGCTTGACCGCCGCCGCACTGGCGTTGCGGGCACCGACGATGGCCACGCATGGTCTGGCGGCAAGAGATAGGTCCCCCCGCCATGTCAGGATCGGCGGCGCGCCTTCGATTTCACGGAGCAATGCGGGATAGCCAGGCTGATCGTGGAAAAGGTATTTGGCGCCGGCTTTGCGCACGCTTTCCACCTCGCGTTCGACTTTCTCAGCCGGTATCGCACGGTACTGTCTCCCGCCACGTTTTCCCAGATCGGGCAGCGCTTCCAACGCCTCCGCAGCGGTGCCGAAACGCTGCAGCAGCATGGCATAGCTGACCGGGCCGATATTGGGTGAACGTAGCAAGCGTATACGGGCGAACGCTTCCTCCTGCGATAGCGCCGGATGCGCGGGTGCGTTCATTTCTTGCTGCCGCCGACCTTCGGTTCATCTCCCTTCATCAGGCGCGTGATATTGGCGCGGTGAAGGTAGATAATCACCACCGCGATCGCGGCGAGAACAGGAAAGAACTGCGGGTATCCGAACAAAGGTGCGGCGGCGGCGGCGGCGACCACCGCAGCCATACCGGCAAGCGACGATACCCTGAAAATTGCCAGCACGCTGAGCCATACGAAAGCATAGGCGAGCCCTATCGGCCAGGCGAGGCCGAACGAAACGCCGGCGTTGGTGGCCACGCCCTTGCCGCCTTTGAACCCTAGCCACACCGGGAAACAGTGTCCCAGCACCGCAGCACCCGCAGCGAATGCCATTGCGATTTCGCCCCAGAGCTGCCCCGCGATGACGACCGGAGCAAGCCCCTTGGCAAGATCAAGGACAAGCGTGGCCACCGCCAATCCCTTGTTGCCCGTTCTCAGTACATTGGTGGCGCCGATATTGCCGGAGCCGATACTGCGCACGTCCCCCATGCCGGCGGCTTTGGTGAGCAAAAGGCCGAACGGAATGGATCCGATCAGGTAGCCGAGCAGCGCTGCGTATAATGCTTCCACGGGAAACTCCGCTTATGGACGAACCGGGAACGGTCGCGCCCTTTCTCTATGAACTCGCTCTAAAAGTAAGTACGGGCCTTGGGCAATGCCCGACTGACGTCACCTTCACACCCGCATCGTAAAGAAAATCCGCTTTGGACGCATCATCACCCATCCTGTTGTTCGATTCCGGTGTCGGCGGGCTCACCGTACTGGCAGAATTGCGCGCACTGCTGCCGCAAGCGCCGATCATCTATGCAGCCGACATGGCTGGCCTGCCTTACGGCGCGAAAAGCGAAGCGGAAATCGCCGCCCGCGTGGCGGGCCTGCTGGGCCGCATGGCCGAACGCTACCAGCCGCGCCTGATCTGTATCGCCTGCAACACGGCAAGCACGATCGCGCTCGGCATGGTTCGCGACGTGTTGGAAACTCCAATCGTGGGCACCGTTCCCGCGATCAAGCCAGCTGCCGCCATGACGCAGACGGGCGTCTTCGGCCTGCTCGGCACCGAGGCGACGATCCGCCAGAAATATGTTGACGATCTCGAACGCGAATTCGCTGGCGGCAAGATGTTGCTGCGTTACGGTGCCAACGACCTCGTCACCCTGGCGGAAGCCAAACTGCGCGGCGAGAAAGTGGACATCGACGCCGTGGCGGAAGCTGCCCGGGGGCTGGTCCTGCAGGCTCGCGGCAACGAAATCGATACGGTGGTACTGGCCTGCACCCACTTCCCCCTGCTCGAGCGGGAACTCGGCGAAGCTTTCGGACCAGGCGTCCGATTCGTACATGGCGCGCACGGCATTGCGCAGCGTGTCGCCCAACTGGTCGAAGGGCAACCGATGACGCGCACCGTACCGGACCGGGCCGTGACAACCGGCTCTCTCCAAAACTTCGAGAAGGTACGCGGGCCCCTGTCGCAAATCGGTCTCGATCGCCTCGAAGTTCTGTAACCAGCCGGGTTTCGGCCAGCAGAGCTTGTTTCGACAGGTGAGAATCGTTCGCAAAGATCGCAGTGGCGATTTGCAACGCATTCGATTAGGGCGAGCCGCATAGTCAGCCGCGGAAGGGCGGCGCAGATACGAGCGACTACGCCGTGAACTACGACCAGATCTTCGACGAAGCGATTGCCCGACTCCATGAGGAAGGCCGCTATCGTGTCTTTATCGACATCCTGCGCAACAAGGGCGCCTTCCCCAACGCGCGGTGTTTTGCTGGTCATAACGGTCCCAAGCCCGTCACCGTGTGGTGCTCGAACGACTATCTCGCCATGGGCCAGCATCCCAAGGTCATCGAGGCCATGGAAGAGGCGCTGCACGATGTCGGCGCCGGTTCGGGTGGGACGCGCAATATCGGCGGCAACACCCATTATCACGTCCAGCTCGAAGCCGAACTTTCGGATCTACACGGCAAGGACGCGGCCCTGTTGTTCACCAGCGGCTATGTTTCCAATGACGCTACGCTCTCGACCGTGGCGAAGCTGCTGCCGGGCTGCGTGATCTTTTCCGACGAATTGAACCACGCCAGCATGATTGCGGGCATCCGTAATTCGGGCTGCGAAAAGCGCGTCTTCCGCCATAACGATCTCGAACATCTCGAACAGTTGCTGGCTGCCGAAGATGCGGACACGCCAAAACTGATCGCCTTCGAAAGCGTTTATTCGATGGATGGCGACGTCGCACCGATCCATGCGATCTGCGACCTTGCGGAAAAGTACAACGCGCTCACCTATATCGACGAAGTGCACGCCGTTGGCATGTACGGCCCGCGCGGCGGTGGTATTTCGGAACGCGACGAAGCGGCACATCGTATCGACATCATCGAAGGCACGCTGGGCAAGGCGTTCGGCGTGATGGGCGGCTATATCGCAGCCGATAAGAAGATCGTCGACTGCATCCGGTCCTATGCGCCCGGCTTCATTTTCACCACATCGCTCAGCCCTGCTCTGGTGGCTGGCGTGCTGGCATCCGTCCGCCACCTCAAGGCGTCGAGCGAGGAACGCGAAGGTCAGCAGGCTGCCGCCGAACTGCTCAAGCAGAAAATGCGCGATGCGGGCCTTCCGGTTATGGACAGCGTGACGCATATCGTCCCGCTGATGGTGGGGGACCCGGTTCACGCCAAGAAGATCAGCGACATCCTGCTCGCCGAATATGGCGTCTACGTACAGCCGATCAATTTCCCGACCGTACCGCGCGGCACGGAACGGCTTCGCTTCACGCCCGGCCCGGCGCACACTCCCGCCATGATGGACGACCTCGTGTCTGCCCTGGTGGAGATCTGGGACCGGATGGATATGGAACTGGCCAAAGCGGCCTGAAGCGGCGTGGCGAAGGCAGCCGACCCCGACTTTCGCCACCAGCTCACCCCAGAACTTAAAGCTATGCTCGATGGCGATGCTTTGCTGTCGGCGAAATGGGAAGCGCTGACCCCGCTCGCCAGAAATGAATGGATCTGCTGGACCCTGTCCGCCAAGCAGGAGGCTACGCGCGAAAAGCGTCGCGAGCGGCTGCACGGGGAAATCCTCGCCGGGAAAAAGCGCCCATGCTGCTGGCCCGGCTGCCCGCACCGGCGCGAAAGCGCGCGCAAGTTCGTCGACGCATGACCCTCTAGCCAGTTCTCCTCCCCTTGTGGCATGCTACGCCTAGAGGAGAGAGATAAATGGCAACTACCTTCGACCGCACGACGCTCGATACCGGCACGCTCGACATCAGGCCGATGACCCCTGCCATTGGGGCCGAAATTCTGGGCATCGACTTGGGGGCGACGGATATCGGTGATCGGATACCGCAGATCCGGGCGGCCCTTCTCAAACATGGTGTCATCTTCTTCCGCGATCAGGATCTCACCACGGCGCAGCATATCGCTTTTGCGCGCCACTTTGGAAAACTCGAAATCCACCCCGCGACGCCTAAGGATCAGCCCGATCCCGAAGTGCTGCGGATCGAACACGGACCCAAGAGCCGCGGTCAGGAAAATGCCTGGCATTCCGATGTCACTTGGCGCGAAGAACCATCGCTCGGATCGATCCTGCTTGCGCGCGAGGTGCCGGAATCTGGCGGCGACACGCTCTTCGCGAACATGCATATGGCGTACGAACGGCTGTCCGATCAGATGAAGCGTTTCTGCGAAGGTCTCACCGCCGTTCACGACATTGCTCGCGTTTTTGCCCGTCGGCTCGGCAAGCGACCGGAAGAACTGCACGATCAATATCCACCCACGCGCCACCCTGTCATCCGCACGCATCCCGAGACAGGCGAACGGGCGATTTACGTCAACACCGCCTTCACATCGCACATCGATGGGCTGGACGAGGCCGAAAGTCGGTGGCTACTCGATCACCTGTTCGCCACGGCGCGCGATGCGGAAATTCAATGCCGCTTTCGCTGGCGTGCTGGTTCGATCGCTTTCTGGGATAACCGCGCCTGCCAGCATTTTGCCGCCAGCGATTATTTCCCTGCGCGGCGGGTGATGGAACGCGTGACGATCGCAGGCGACAGACCCTATTTCGAAGCCTGACGCTGGAAGCGGGAAAAAACCGGCTTAAATAGCCCTGATGAATGGCAACGGCCCTGGCACGCGATCGAAACGCGATTTTGCTCCGGCGCTGGCGTTGGTCGGCCTTCTGCTGCTGCCCTTCCTGTTCCTTGGCCTTTTCCACCAGACGCCCCACTCTCCAGTTCATGATCGGGAGGCCGCGGTGGAGCAGGTCCTTCCCCTTCCTGCCGTACCGGATCTTCCCGCCACGGGCGAAGACACGGTGATCCTCTCCCAGCTTGCCGCAGACGATGCACAGGCCCGTAATGCGGCAGTCGGGTTCGCAGCGGCGGGACCGGGCAAGGCCACTCCGTTTTCGTTTCGCGGAAGCAGCGCGGATCGGGCGCGTGCACGCGACTGTCTGGCTCTCGCCGGAATGGCCGAAGCAGGCGGCGGCGACGGTGATCAACGCGCGGTGATGCAGGTCATACTCAATCGCGTTCGCCATCCTGCATTCGCCAAAACAGTCTGCGGGGTGGTCTTCGAAGGCTCGCAGCGACCGACCGGTTGCCAGTTCAGCTTTACCTGTGATGGGTCGCTGGCGCGTCGCTATTCCGATGCTGCCTGGCGGGCAGCCCGGGCACGGGCCGACGAAATGCTCGCCGGCGCTATCGATGCGACTGTCGGCAACGCCACCCACTTTCACGCGAATTACGTCTATCCATGGTGGAGCGACAAGCTCGACAAGGTAGCGCAGGTCGGCCCCCATATCTTCTTCCGCTGGCGCGGTTTCTGGGGCACGCGCAATGCACTCTCCGCTCGTTATGGCGGAGGAGAACCGGATCCGCTGCGCTTGCAGGAAACGGCACTGACCGTGGCAACGGCCAACCCGCTCCCCACCCTCATGCAGGGCGGCGAAGCGGTGCGTAGCATCACGACCGAGATGGTAAACCAAACCACCGAAGGGGGCGACGCAACACCGTCTTCGCCAGGCGCGGGAATACATTTCATGTTCGTATCACCTTCTGACGCACCAGCGGCGCTGGTCGACAAGGCACGTTCGCTGTGTGGGAGCGAAGGGTATTGCCGCGTGCAGGGATGGAGCGATGCGAACAACATTCCGGCCAAACTACCACTGACTGAAGAAGCCCGCCGAAGCGTGCGCTTCAGCTTTGTTTCGGCAAGCGCGAACGCGGCAGAAGCAATCTTCTTCGACTGCCGCACCTTCCCTGCGCCCGACGTTGGCACCTGCCTGCCCACCAGGCCGTAGCGGATTTTGCGCCTTCGATTCGCAGCGCTAGTCCTGCTACGAACAGACTTGGGAGAAGATGGATGAGCGGCAATCCGGATATGACGTACGAAGAGGTGGTGATGAGCCGCCGTTCGATCCGGGGTTACCTCGACAAACCGGTGCCTCGGGCGATAATCGAAGAGGTGCTGACCCTCGCCATGCGTTCACCGACATCCATGAATACGCAGCCGTGGCATTTCCATGTCATCACCGGCGAACCTCTCGACCGCATTCGTAAAGGCAATACGGAACGGATTCTCGCCGGAGAGCCCGACAGCCGCGAATTCCGGCGCGGAGAGCCTTTTGCAGGCATTCATCGCGAACGCCAGATCGGGGTTGCCAAGCAGTTGTTCGGAGCGATGGGCATCGAACGGGACGATAAGGAAAAACGGCAGGATTGGGTGTTGCGCGGTTTTCGCCAGTTCGATGCGCCGGTCTGCGTAATCGTGGCCTATGATCGCGAACTGTCGGGAAGCGATGACACGCCCTTCGATTGCGGAGCCGTAACGACCGCACTGGTCAACGCGGCATGGAGCCGCGGTCTCGGCTGCGTAATTAATTCGCAGGGCATTATGCAAAGCCCGGTGGTTCGCGAACATGCGGGCATTCCAGAGGAGCAGGTAATCATGAAAGCAGTGGCGCTGGGTTGGCCCGACGAGAGTTTTCCAGCCAATGCGGTCGTCAGCGAGCGCAAGCCGGTCAACGAAGCGGCACGCTTCGTGGGGTTTCCATGAGTAGCGCCTTCATCGATCTGGGTAACGGTTTCTGGTCCGTTCGCGGCAGTTTTCGGATCGGGGGCTTTTTCGACGTGGGAACGCAATGCTCGCTGGTTCGACTCGCCAACGGCAATTTTGTGTTTCTCGACAGTTATACCCTCCCCGATGCCGTCCATTCCGACATCCTCAAACTGACCGATGGCGGTGCCAGGGTGGAGGCGGTGCTCAACCTGCATCCCTTCCACACGCTCCATTGCGAATGGATGCATGAAGCGTTTCCAAACGCGCAGCTCCATGGCACTGCCCGACATCACGAACATTTGCCCCACTTGCCCTGGTCGGACACTCGCTGCGAACAGGACGAACTTGCACAGCAGTACAGTGACGACTTCTCGTTTTCGGTACCGAGCGGGGTTCCCCTGGTCTGTTCCGACGATAGCGTGCATTTTTCGTCAGTGCTCGCGTTTCACCGGGCAAGCGGGACCATCCATGTCGATGATACCTTCGTATATCTGCGTAAGGGCTTTCCGCTTTCGCTTATGCCTTTCACAGGCCGGCTTGGCTTTCATCCCACATTGGCGAAGGCGCTCGAACCGCACGCGGGTGCGGCCGACGCTTTTCGTGACTGGGCGTTCGACATCGGAACGCAATGGGCCGGGGCGAAGCGCATAGCAGCAGCACACAATGCCGTGCTGGAACTGGAACGTGACGCATTTCCCGAATTGGTCGGCGAAGCGTTGGGCAGGGTAAAGCCGACGCTAGACGCTCATCGCAAAAAGTACGGTTAGCAAACAGCCTCATTTTGGCCGTAATCTCGTTCACCTCATCCGTCGCCCGTTCATGGCGTGCGATGGGCCGACGAGCGTTCATCCGACAGAAAGGCTGGCAAAGCGACCGGCACTGCCAACTGTTCACGATGACGATTGTATGAGATGAAAAAGAACATTCTTCTGGTGCCGACAGGCTCTTTCACGGGATTGCTGGAAGCGAAAAAGCAGCGGCCCGGTGCGCCGCAGCAGCACCGGGAAACATCGAAAGCCCCGCGTTCCGGGCGTGCAGACGCGTAATCCAGTCCGCGTCGTCAGGCTGGATCACGGAACCCGATCGTGTCGCACTGAATGAAAAGGCCGCCCTGCTCGAAGCATGGGCGGCCCTTCTTCTTCGCTAGCTAAGTCCGCGTCAGCGCAAGCTTACGACGTTGTCCGCCGCCGGACGCTGGCGGCTACCATCGTAGAGGCTCGCCATCGGCTCGTCCTCCACGACAATCCGCTCGGCAGCGCCGAAGCCGTTGAAATCCGTCTTCATCGCCGCGCCGTATGCACCAAGCATACCGATCTCGATGTAATCACCTGCCTGAATATCTTCGGGCAGGACGAATGGGCCCTGCATGTAATCCGCATCGTCGCAGGTCGGACCGTAGAAGGCGAAATCCATCTCCGGCTTGATCAGATCGTCTTCGAGCGCGCGCACGGGGAACTTCCAATCCACATGAGCCGCATCGAACAGCGCGCCATAGGCGCCATCGTTGATGTACAGCTCGTCGCCGCGCCGCTTCTCCACCTTGACGATGAGCGAGCTGTATTCGGCGCACAGCGCACGGCCCGGCTCGCACCACAATTCGGCGTTGTAAGCGATCGGCAGATTATAGAAGTTCTGGTGGATGATCTGGAAGTAGTCTTCCAGCGGCGGAGGCTCCATCCCCGGATAAACCGAGGGAAAACCGCCGCCGACGTCGATCATGTCGATGACCACCGATGCCTCGCCGATGGCGATGCGCACGCGTTCCAGCGCCTGTACATAGGCGAAAGGCGTCATCGCCTGGCTGCCCACGTGGAAACACAGGCCCAGCCAGTCGGCATGCTGGCGTGCTTCCTGCAGCAGCGCGGGCGCCTCGGTCAGGTCGCACCCGAATTTCGACGCAAGGCTGAGCTCGGAATACTCGCTCGATACGCGCAGACGGATGCACAGGCGCAGGTCCTGCGCCGGTTCGCCGGCATCGTCCCGGCATGCATCGACGATCTTCTCCAGTTCCTCGACGGAATCGAGGCTGAAGGTCTTCACCCCGTGCTGGCGATAGGCTTCGCGAATGGCGCTGGGCGCTTTCACCGGGTGCATGAAGCAAAGCGTCGCGTCGGGGAGCGTCGCACGCACCAGCCGCACTTCGGCGATCGATGCCACATCGTAATGGGTCACGCCGTTGTCCCACAGGATCTGGACCAGATCCGGCGACGGGTTGGCCTTCACCGCATAGAGCGACTTGCCCGGAAACTTCTCGACGAAGAAACGGGCAGCGCGCGCCGCGGCGTGCGGGCGGTTCAGAATGATGGGTTCGTCGGGCGCGAGCGCGCGAACTACGGACCGGGCGTCAGGGAAATGCGGCAACTCAAGGGACCCCCTAAACAGTCCTTGCGGACCATGAAACGACAAGCTGCCTTGCGGTTAGGAAGTCCCCTTGGGGCAGCGGGAGCGGCGCATATAAATGGTGGGTCATTAATCGCAAGTGAAATGTTGGAACAGGAATGCAAGCGCAGCCGGGTCGCGGCGAGGCTGAGTTGCGATGGGGCGACCGGTAAAAACCGTTTTTAATCAAAAGGCGAAAGATTAACCCACATGCAAACATGTGATGCTAGCGCCGCCTTTATGAGACGCGCCGTCCACTATTTGCTGGTGATGCTCGCCGCAACCTTCCTTTCCGGGATGGCTGTGGATGCGCGCGCAGCAAGCGGCGCGGCGAATTGCATCCTTGCGACGAACGACCTGCTCGATTCGGCAGAAGCAGTAGCTTCTTCGAACTGGATTTGCGATGCGGCCAAGCTCGATGCGGTCGGGGATCACAGCTGGGTTCGCATCCCGGCAGAGGCGCTGCATGTCGAGGAGCCGGTTCTCATCGGCGATGCCATGGCATCCAGCGGGCTGATTATTGCGCGGGCAACGTCCGATGGTCGCATGGCAAGCCGGGCCATGAGTTCCGCCGCGCTTGCAAAGAACTGGACGACCGGCACCCGCTTTGCCCTCCCCTTGCACAGCCTCGGCGGCGAAGGCCCCTTGTTCGTGCGCGTCGATCGTCCGCTTGGGCCCGATCTCGCCCATGGGCTCAAGGTCGTGTCGACCGAAGCGGCAGAGCGCGACCGTACCGGATCGCTTGTGCTGCTCGGCGTGGTCCTCGGCATGCTCATTCTTACCGCGATTGTCAGCGGTTTCATGGCGATCGCGCTGCGCCGCTGGTTCGCCGCGGTGCATTTCGCTTTTTCGGCCCTGCTGGTCATTTACGTCACCACTGCGGGCTCCCTCATATTTCTGATTGCGCCGGGCATCTCGCTCTGGACGCGTTCGGTGATTTCCTACGCCACTCTCGCCTGGGCGATCGCCCTGCTCGCCCCCTTCGCGCTGACCTTCTTTGAACGCGACGCAATCACGCCTGCCATGCGGCGGGTGGCAATCGCGTGCGGCCTGCTGGTATTTGCAGGCGGCTTTCTGCTTCCGCTTGGCGCCCTGCTGGGTATGAGCATGCGCGCCGCTTACAACCTCTGCTTCATCCCCGGCTCGATCGCCACACTGGTGATCACCACCTCGGCATGGCGCAAGGGTAGCGAGGCCGCGCGTGTATTCGTCATGGCGTGGAGTGTGCCATTCGTATTTTCCATCGAACGGCTGGTCCGCAACCTCGGCCTCTACTCGCTCCCGCCGATCGCCGACTTCGGCTTCTATCTGTCTCTGGCGTTCGAAGCGGCTGCGCTGATGGCGGCCGTGGGCTGGCGCGTGAAAGCCCTGAGGGAGGAACGCGACGCCGCTCTCGCCGTTAGCGACGATCTGGCGCGCGAGGCACGCCATGATGCGCTGACGGGCTTGGGGAATCGACGCGATTACGATGCGCGCGTCTGGCAGGCGGGAGACATGCTGGGCCTGATCGACATCGATCGCTTCAAATCGGTCAACGACACCTATGGCCACGCCACGGGCGACCGCGTGCTCGAATGGCTGGGCGACATGCTGAGACGTGAGGTCGCAACCGGCTCCTTCGTCGGCGCATGGCGGCTGGGGGGCGAGGAATTTGCCGTCGTCGTCCGGGCCGCTTCGGTCGAACTGGCCGCGCTCGAACTCGACCGGGTGCGCCGCGGAATCCCGCTCGCGATCGATAACGAAGTGCCCGGTCTGGACCGTCCGATCACGGCCAGCGCCGGCCTCGCCAAGGTCGATCCCGCAGATCCGAAGGCAAGCTATCGCGAAGCCGACCTGCTGCTTTACAATGCCAAGCGAAGCGGCCGCGACCAGTTATGCTTCGACCGCCGCGACCCTCTGCGCGAAACGAGGGACGCTGCGCCCCTGCTTGGTCCTCAGCTCAACCTGTCGCGGAAGGTGTCGTAGCCGAACTCTTTCACCAGCTCGAGGTGGTCGGTTTCGCTGTCCCACAGATAGATGCTGGGAAGCTGGACCCCGTTGAACGTATTGGTTTTCACCATCGAATAATGGGCCTGATCAAGGAACGCGAAACGCTTGCCCACCTCTGCGCCGTCTTGAATGCGGTAATCGCCGATCACGTCCCCGGCGAGGCATGACGGCCCGCCGATCCGCACCTCTGGCACGGTCTGGTCCGCACTCTCGCCAAGCATGGCCGGGCGATAGGGCGCCTCTATCACGTCCGGCATGTGGCAGGTGGCCGAAATGTCGGCCACGGCGACGGGCAGTTCGTTGAAACCGGTGTCCAGTATCGTCCCGACGAGGATACCCGCGTCCAGCGCCACCGCCTCACCCGGTTCGAGATAGATTTCCGCGCCCGTATCCTCTTTCGCATCGCGCAGGAATTCGATCAGCTCCTCGCGCTGGTAATCGGCGCGGGTGATATGGTGGCCCCCGCCCATGTTGATCCACTTGAGCTGGCCGAACCACGGCTCGATCGCATCGAACACCTTGTCCCATGTGGCATGGAGCGGTTCGAAATCCTGTTCGCACAGATTGTGGAAATGGATACCATCGACCTGCGCCATGATTTCCGGCGTTAACTGGTCGATCGGGAAACCCAGCCGGCTGCCCGGGCTGGACGGATCGTAGCGCGGCACTTCGCCCGTTGCATGCTTGGGGTTGATGCGCAGCCCGACGTCGAAATCCTGACCCGCCGCGCGCGCATTTTCCAGGATCAACGCGGCCCGCTCCAGCTGGCCGGGCGAATTGAAGATCACATGGTCGGACAGCCGGGACACCTCTTCCAGCTCGTCGGGTTTGTAAGCGGCAGAATAGGTCGCGATCTCGCCGTCGTAGAATTCGCTCGCCAGCCGCGCTTCCCACAGGCCGGACGTACACACACCGTCCAGATATTCGCCGATGATCGGCGCCGTCGACCACATCGAAAAGGCCTTGAGCGCAGCCAGTACCTTGATGTCCGCCTCGTCGCGGATGTTTGCCAGCACCTGGCAGTTGGCGCGCAGCTTTGCCGCATCCACGACAAAGGCCGGGCTGCTGACCCGGTCCAGATCGAATTGGGCGAATGCGCCCGGATCGCCGGCTTTTGTTTCCATCACTCGTCTTCCGTCGTCTGGGCCAGTTCGAAGGTCAGCACACGCTTGCCCTCCGGATCGGCCAGATAGATTGTTCCGTCACCGCCGATCGCAAGGTCGTGCCCCTTTGTCGGCCCTTCCCCGCTCGCGTCGAGAATGCGCTCGATCGTACCATCCGGCCGCCAGACGCGCACGATGGCACCTTCACGATCGCTGGCATCGCGCCCTTCAACTGACACGAAATACCCCTGCCCCAACGGTTTGACCGCATAGGGATAGCCGGGCGTATTGTACGTTTCCAGCAAACGCCCGCCTTCACTGAATATCTTGATGCGCCGGTTCTCTCGGTCGGCGACATAGACCTTGCCGTCCTTCACCGCGACCGAATGCGGAACGGCAAGCCCGCCAGCGCCCGAACCTTCATGGCCCCATTGGCTCAGGAAATTACCCTGCCGGTCGAATACCGCGATCCGCGAATTCGCATATCCGTCGGCTACGAATACCGTGTCCCTGCCGAAAGCAACGTCCGTCGGTCTGCCGAAATGATCCGGCACATCGTCCGATCTGCCTTGCGCGCCGATCGTCATTTCCAGCGTGCCATCGTGGGAAAAGCGCAGCACTTGCTCGCGCTGCACATCGGTGATCCAGATATTGTCCGTATCATCGATAGACAGACCGTGCGGCATTACCGTCTCGCCGGCGCCCCAGCGACCCAGCAACTTACCGTTGCGCGCGAACATGAAAACTACCGGCTCTTCGATCGGATCGGACGGAAAAGGCTCTTTCCAATCGCGTCCGGCACGCTGGAGCACGAAGATATGCCCGTGGCTGTCGGTATCAACGGCGCTGACTTCGCCCCAGGCGACGCCTTCGGGGATTTCCGCCCAATTGCCATCCACTTCGGCACGCGGCGCGTCTTCCGGCTTTGTCTGGCCCGAACATGCCGTCAGGGCCAATGCAGCAAGAACCGCTATCCGCTTCATGACGGAAAAGGTCCGCGAAACACGAACACCGCCCCCGCGGCGATCAGCATGAAGCCGATCGCCTGGTTCAGTCCGGGACGAATTCCGAACAATGCCCAGGCGACGATGACGAAACCGATCAAGGAGCAGATCTCGGCAATGGTCTTGAGCTCAGCCAGTGAATAGCTCTGAGTGCCAATGCGGTTCGCCGGCACCGCCAGCATATATTCGAAGAACGCAACTCCCCAACTCAACAGCACCGCCACCCACAACGCGCGATGCGGAGCCTTGAGATGGCCGTACCACGCCAGATTCATCAGCAGGCTGGATAGGGCGAGGAGCACGATCGGCGCGAACACAGCCGCGCGGGTCACGATCAGAAATCCACCGGTCCGTCCAGTTCCTTTACCTGCCACGGCAGGCCATGTTCGTTGAGCATGTCCATGAAGGGATCGGGATCCATTTCTTCCATGTTGAACACGCCGTCGCCGGTCCACTTGCCGGTGACCATCATGGCCGAACCGATCATCGCCGGCACACCGGTGGTATAGGAAACCGCCTGGTTGCCGGTTTCCTCATACGCCGCTTCGTGGCTGCAGATATTGTTGATGTAAAACGTCTTCTCGCCGCTGCCATCCAGCGCTTCACCCGTCGCGATCACGCCGATATTGGTGTTGCCCTTGGTGGTTTCGCCCAGCGTTTCAGGCTTGGGCAGGACCGCCGCGAGGAATTGGAGCGGGATGATGTCCTTGCCCTGATACCGGACCGGATCGATCCGTGTCATGCCCACGTTCTGCAGGACGGTCAGGTGCTTGATGTATTCATCGCCGAACGTCATCCAGAAGCGCGCCCGTTCCATCTCCGGATTGAACTTGGCGAGGCTTTCCAGCTCTTCGTGGTACATCATGTACATGTTCTTCGGCCCGACCGCCTCGAAGTCGAATTCGACCTTCTTGCCCATGGCCGGGGTTTCGACGAATTCACCGTTTTCCCAGTGGCGCGCCGGTGCGGTCACTTCGCGAATGTTGATTTCGGGATTGAAATTGGTGGCGAAGGCCTGGCCATGGTCGCCGCCGTTGCAGTCGAGAATATCGAGCTGGCGAATGGTTTTCAGCTTGTGCTTCTTGAGCCACATGGTGAAGACGCTGGTCACACCAGGGTCGAAGCCCGATCCCAGCAGCGCCATCAGTCCTGCATTCTTGAACCGGTCCTGATAAGCCCACTGCCAGTGATATTCGAACTTGGCCTCGTCCTTCGGTTCGTAATTGGCCGTGTCCAGATAATCGACGCCCGCTTCCAGGCAGGCGTCCATGATCGGCAGATCCTGATACGGCAGGGCCAGATTGACGACGAGTTCGGGACCGATCTTCTTGATCAGATTAACCATTGCCGGAACTTCCTCGGCGTCGATCTCATAGGTGCTGACATCCACCCCCGTACGCTCCTTCACGGAAGCGGCGATCGTGTCGCACTTGCTCTTGGTGCGGCTGGCCAGGTGGATATTGGTGAAGATATCGGGGTTCATCGCCATCTTGTGGACGCAGACCGAGCTGACGCCGCCGGCACCGATCACGAGGACTGTCGACATGAAAATATTCTCCGGGTTCGAATCTTGGGCGCTCCCTAGCGAAATGCACCGGCAGCGCCAAACGATCCGCCATCCCCGTTTCCTACTTTGCGTAATTTCGGCATAGCCGGGTACATGACCAAATATATCCCATGCCCCCTCTCCGCACGTTTGCAGCGCCAAACCGGGCCGGATTTTTTTGCCCTTGGACAGTGTAACATGCGGTCCATGTGTTCTGCCGGAGCGACGAACTGATGAGCGATATCCGCGCACCGAATCGCGACGGCGTACTTGCCGCAGCGCGCTCTGTCGCCGCTATCTTGCCCCCCACCCCGCTTTTGCCGGTCGAGATCGGCGGGGTTCGCTGCCATGTGAAAGCGGAAAGCCTGCAGCCCGTCGGCGCGTTCAAGATCCGCGGGGGCTGGTGGCGGCTTTCGAACCTCGATGACATGGAACGGGCGCGCGGCGTGGTCGCCGTCTCGTCGGGCAACCATGCGCAGGGCGTCGCCTGGGCGGCTCGTCGTCTCGGGATTGCCGCCGCGATTGTGATGCCGCGCAACGCTCCACAGGTGAAGCTGGAAGCGACCCGTGCTCTGGGCGCGGAAATCGTTCTGTATGACCGCCCTGGCCAAAACCGGGACGACGTGGCGGCAAAGCTGGTGGAAGAACGCGGCGCAGTCCTCGTTCACGCCTTCGGCGACCCCTGGGTCATCGAAGGTCAGGGAAGCGCCGGTATAGAGATTGAGGCGCAGCTTGGCCGTGCACCGTCGCGCCTGCTGGTCTGCTGCGGCGGCGGCGGCCTGGCGGCCGGTCTCGCTCTCGCCTGTCCCGAAAGTGCTATTCATATTGTCGAGCCGCACGGGTGGGACATGGTCGGCCGGGCGATTGCGGCTGGCGAGGTGGTCCATGTCGGCGAGAACCCGCCTTCAACCATCTGCGACGCCCTGCAGCCCGATACGACCAAGCTGATCAACCTGTCGGTGTTGCAAGGGCGCGCCGAACCCGGTGTCACCGTCACTGACGAGGAAGTCCGGGCAGCACAGCGCTTCGCCTTCGGGCATCTCAACCTCGTGGTCGAACCCGGCGGCGCTGCCGCCCTCGCCGCAGCGCTTGCGGGCAAGGTCGCGGTGGACGAGGATACGGTGATCATGGTCACCGGCGGCAACACCGACGCAGCAAGCTTCGCTGCGACCATCACTGATCGATAGTTGCGTTTGACAATCGATCCGCGCCGCCGCACGTTCGTCGGCAAGGGTCAAAGGGGAGAAATCGACAATGCTAGCCCAGATGCTCGCACCCGCGGCAGTACTGATCGCGTGGTCGCTGATAATGCTCGTCTGGATGGCTGCAACGCGCCTGCCAGCGATGGGCAAGGCCGGTGGCGGCCTGGGAAATGCCCGTCCGGGCGGTCGCGGCCAGGATCTCGAAGGGGTCCTGCCGGACAAGATCAACTGGAAAGCGCATAATTACGCTCACCTCATGGAACAGCCGACGCTGTTCTACGCCGTCACGATCATCATCGCGCTGCTCGGCGCCAGTGCTTTCGACGTCGTTGCTGCATGGATCTATGTCGCGCTGCGTATCGTGCATTCGGTCTGGCAGGCCACGGTAAACGTCGTAAAGATCCGCTTCCTGCTCTTCTTCCTGTCGAGCGCGGCGCTGATGTATCTCGCCTATCGCGCCATTGCCCTAACCATGTTCCATGACCCGAGCCTGGCGCCGGCATGACAGGGACCGCTTCGATGATTGATTCGCAAATTCTCCAGCCTGTCGTCGTGCTGATGGCGTGGACCATGATCATGTGGCTCTGGATGTACGCCACCCGCATTCCTGCCATGTCGAAGGCAAAGATCCAGCCCGACGACGCGCGCAAGACCGGCACGCTCGACGAACGTCTTCCCGAGCAGGTGCAATGGAAGGCACATAACTACAACCACCTGCACGAACAGCCGACGGTGTTCTACGCGGTCGCGCTTCTGCTCGCCCTGATTGGCTGGGGTGACGGCATGAACGCGCTGATCGCCTGGATCTATGTAGGTCTCAGGATCACCCACTCGCTGGTTCAGGCGACCGCCAATGTCGTGATGGTGCGCTTCGTTCTATTTGCGCTGTCCAGCATCGCTTTGATTGCGTTGATCTTCCACGCCGCCATCGCCGTATTCGATCTTCACATCTGACGTGAATCGGGCCGCTTACTCTGCAGCCTCCTTGGCTGCATGCGCGTGACCGTCCATGTCGATCTCGAGGTTGGCAAGGAAGCGTTCTGCATCGAGCGCGGCCATGCAGCCCATCCCGGCGGCCGTAACCGCCTGGCGATAGACGTGGTCGGTGACGTCTCCTGCTGCGAATACGCCCGGAACTTCCGTCTTGGGTGAACCCGGCTCGGTCAGCAGGTAACCACCGTCGTCCATCGGCAGCTTGCCTTTGAACAGTTCGGTGGCAGGGGCGTGACCAATGGCGACGAAGCCGCCGTCGACGTCGAAGGTGCTCGCATCACCCGTCACCGTGTCGCGCAAGTTGAGATGGGCCAGTGCTCCCGACGGACCGGCCTCGAAACTCTCGACCGTCTTGTTCCACAGCACGCTGATCTTGGGATGATTGAGCAGGCGTTCCTGCAGGATCTTCTCCGCCCGCAATTCGTCGCGGCGATGGATCAGGGTCACATCGTCAGAATGGTTGGTCAGGTACAGGGCTTCTTCGACTGCGGTATTGCCGCCGCCGATCACTGCTACCTTCTTGCCGCGATAGAAGAAGCCATCGCACGTGGCACAGGCTGAAACGCCCTTGCCGCCCAGTTCATGCTCGCCCGGAACGCCGAGCCACTTGGCCTGCGCCCCCGTGGCGATCACCAGAACGTCTGCGATGTATTCGTCGCCGCTGTCTCCGATCGCCTTGAAAGGCGATCCGCCAGCGATGTCCACATCGACAATCGTGTCCCACATCATGCGCGTACCGACATGCTCGGCCTGCTTCTGCATCTGCTCCATCAGCCAAGGGCCCTGGATAACGTCTGCGAAGCCGGGATAGTTTTCGACATCGGTCGTGATGGTCAACTGGCCGCCGGGCTGCAGCCCCTGCACCACGATGGGCTCCATCATTGCTCGCGCTGCGTAAATGGCGGCAGAATAGCCTGCCGGGCCCGAGCCGATGATAAGCATCTTGGTACGATGGGTAGCCATGTCGTCAATTCCGTAAGTCTGAATGGGTTTTGCGGCTATATGGGAACCGCAGGGCCGAGAGTCACGCCACGAAGCGTGTGATCAGGGCGTCACGAAGCGCTTCATCCACACCTATCGCCTGTTCCAGATAGCCATCGAAGCTCCCGTGGCGATCGCTCGCGATTTCGAGAAAGCGGTCGAGATACTCTTCGCGCACACCGAGGAGGTCCTTTGCCGCACTGTCATCCAGCTTGCGCCCGAGCCGCGCTTCGATGCCGGGGAGTGACTGGCGCGCGAGAACCTCGAACGTAGGGCTGTCATTGGTTCGCAAAAACTCATGTCGCTGGTTTTCTTCGGATACGCCGAGAATATGAAGCAGCATGGTCGCCGCAACGCCCGTCCGGTCCTTCCCGGCATAACAATGGACCAGGCTAGCTCCATCCCTGTTAGCAAGAATGTTGAGATAGCGGCCGAACATGTCGATCATCGCCGGATTGTCGGGCATACGAGTATAGACTGCCAACATGCGCTGCCGCGCGAAATCGCCCGCACTCATGTCCGGATCAATGTCCATATGGGGGGGACTGCTTGTCGTTTCCCCTTCGTAGAACAGAACTTCGCCATCAAAGCCATCGACCCGCCGGCAAGGGTTGGCGCTGCGCTCGCTCTCACCGCGCAGATCGATGACGGTATGGATGTCTAGCGGAGCGATAGCTGCAAGGTCTGCGTCAGTCGCGCCGACGTGATGGCCGGAGCGAAAGAGCAGCCCCGTACGAACGGCACCCCCGCCTTTCGTGGCCCAGCCGCCATAATCGCGAAAGTTGTGGATGCCCTGCGTTTTGAGAAAAGGATCACGAATCATGGCGGTGACGGTGGCAGTCGCGCATCGCATACGCAATCGCGCAGGTCCTGATCAGGCCTCGGAAAGATCGCGAAGGAAGTCCCTGGTCCAGTTCTGGACATTGTCATCGCGCACCGTTGCAATCATCTTCTCGTACCGCCGCTTCCGCTCATCCAGCGGCATATCGAGCGCAATGCGAATAGCGTGCGCGATGTCGTCGGGGCTGTGCGGATTGACCAGAACTGCATCTTTTAGTTGAGCGGCAGCGCCGGCAAAGCGTGAAAGGATGAGAACCCCGGGATCTTCCGGATCCTGCGCAGCAACATATTCTTTCGCCACAAGGTTCATGCCATCGCGGAGTGGCGTAACCAGTCCGATCTTGGCGCCGCGGAAGAACCCGAAAAGTTCAGCGTGGCTATATCCCCGGTTCACATACCGGATGGGCACCATGTCGACTTCGCTTCGCGCACCATTGATCTGGCCACATTTCTGTTCAAGGGCAGCACGGATTTCCTGATAACTGCCAACGTCTTCCCGGCTCGGCGGAGCGATCTGAATGAAGACGAGATCGCGAATGCTCTCTGGGTTTTTATCGAAGAACCGTCCGATGCCATCTATGCGCTCGGGAATTCCCTTCGAATAGTCGAGCCTGTCCACACCGATCATCGCGATGCGTCGACGCGTCGAACTGATCAGCCGCTGTTGCGCCTGCCGCGCCTCACCATTCTCACCAAGCTTCGAGAAATGTTCCCAGTCGATGCCGATGGGATAAGCCCTTGCGATGGTGGTGCGGCCTTCAAAGGTGACCGTGCCACTGGCCTTGTCAACTTCCGCGCGCAGTTCGTTTTCGCAATAATGCAGAAAGCTTTCGAGCCATTCCTGCGTTTGAAAACCAACGACGTCGTAGAATAGCAGAGTTCGGACCAGCCGTTCGTGATACGGCAGAGAGACGAACATCCTGGTGGCCGGCCAGGGAATGTGGAGAAAAAACCCTATGCGGTTCTTGAGCCCGCGTGAACGCAGCCGTTCGCCGAGCGGGATCAAATGGTAATCGTGAACCCAAACAATATCTTCTGCGTCAATCAGAGGAGCGCCGAGTTCGGCAAAGCGCTCGTTTACACGCTCGTATCCCTTGGCCGTTTCACGCTCGTATTCTGCCAGATCAAGTCGATCGTGAAATAGCGGCCATAAGGTCGAATTGGCATAGCCATTGTAGTATTCATCGATATCGCGCTGCGAGAGATCGAGCGTGGCTGTTGTTACCCCGTCGGACGTTTGCGTATCGATGTGACCCGTCCGGCCGCTTTCGCTTTCCTCGCCGGACCACCCGAACCACAAGCCTTTGCGATCTTTCAACGCTGCATGCAGCGCGCCTGCTAGGCCACCTTGGGCACCGGCCGCTCCACGGGCTTTGGGTACCGCAACGCGGTTGGAAATGACGACGAGGCGTGGATCTCCGGTCAGCGGACTTCGCTCCAGGGTTTGCTCAAAAGGCCAGCGCAGTTGATTATACCAACTAGCGAGTAGGTCTGCGGGAAGTTCCCCCAAAGCTCGCCCGTTTCATAATCGAGGTCTTCGCTAAGCAAGCCGGAATGGGTCGTGTGACTGAGCATATCGTCAAAAATACCGCGAGCCTCATCGCGGCGCCCAACAAGCGCCAACGCTTCGATCAGCCAGAAGGTGCAGACGTTGAACGCAGTCTCGGGCGCACCGAAATCGTCTTCCGCTGCATAGCGAAGCATGTGATTGCCGCGGCGCAGGTCGCGCTCGATAGCAGCGAAGGTCTTCAGGAAGCGCGCATCATCCGGCTTGAGATAACGCAGCTCAACCATCTGGAGCAGACTTGCGTCGAGATAGTCGCTCTGGAAGCTGGCGCGGTAATGGTCGCCTTCGTCCGCCCACGCCATCTCTTCTATTTTTGCGCGAATGGCAGATGCCCTTTCCTGCCAATAAATTACGCGGTCGCCTTTGCCCAGACGAGCAGCGACGTTCGCGAGACGGTCGCAGGCGGCCCAGCACATGACGGCGGAATAGGTATGCACTTCCTGCCGGGTACGAAACTCCCACAACCCGGCGTCTGGCTTGTCATGCTTGGCCCACGCGGCTTCGCCAACTTCTTCGAGATGCTCGAAATCGCGGTCGTCGGCCATGCGCAGCAGGCGGGTGTCGAAGAAGGCCTGCGCGGTCGGCATGACGATCTGGCCGTAGCAATCATACTGAACCTGCTTGTAGGCGGCATTACCCACACGCACCGGCCCCATGCCGCGATAACCCGCGAGCTTTTTGGCTTCGAATTCGTGGAGTTCGGTTTCCCCCATGACTGAATACAGCGGCTGGATTTGCCCGCCGCGGGCCTGGTCCACGATGTTGCGCAGATAGGCGAGATATTTCTCCAGCACATCGAGCGCGCCGAGGCGGTTGAGCGCCTGCACGGTGTAATAGCTGTCGCGGATCCAACAGTAACGGTAATCCCAGTTGCGCTGGCTATTCGCTGCTTCCGGAATGGACGTGGTAAGTGCAGCTACGATCGCGCCGGTTTCTTCATGCTGGCACAACTTGAGCGCGATTGCCGCCCGGATGACCTCTTCCTGCCATTCGAGGGGTATATGCAGGCCACGCACCCAATGCTGCCAGTAGCGGGCTGTTGCCGCCTCCGAACGACGGACTTCGCTGCGGATGTTGCCGACGAAGGGTTCATCGGGGCCGAGAAAGAAGTGCTGATCACTCTCGACACGGTAACTGCGGCCTTCAAGCACATACCCGACTGGCGCATCAGTCGTCAGGCGCAATGCCTGCGGACCGATTAGATAGCGAACATGGTTGGTGCCGTTGGTGGTTTCGGCAAGCTTGGCCCCATATTCCATCATCGGCGCCAGCACCACACGCATGCGCGGCGCACCAGCCACCGGCCTGACGATGCGGGCATAGGCTACGGGACGATACATCCGACCCGAACGTTCGAAGCGCGGCGCGAAATCGTGGATCTCCACTGCGCTTCCGTCTTCGCTTTCCAAGCGCGTGACGAGAATGGCGGTATTGCGTTCATAACGCTGCGTAGCGCTGGTCTGGCCTTCCAGTTCGAAGCGCCAGATACCGCGATCTCGCGCATCACCATTCAATAAAGAACAGAAAACCGGGTCGCCATCTACGCGGGGAACACAGCCCCAGACGATGGCTCCCTCACGATCGATCAGGGCGCTGACCTGACAATTACCGATAGGGGAAAGCTCGAGATCGGGCTTCATCATATCTCCAACCAATGGTGCACTGCAGCAACGCTGCCAAGAGCGTATCGTGCCCGCTCACTCGGACGTTCTCCGACGGCGATGCCGAACCCGCCGAATTTTATCGCGCCAGCGAACCCGTCCTCGTCGGTCACATCATCGCCGATGAACACGGGAGTGGCGCCCGCAAATGGAGCTATTTCCATGAAAGCTTCGACTGCTGCGGCTTTGGTAGCGCCCGGCCGGACGAGTTCGATCACGCCTTTCCCACTAGTAACACAGAGATCGCGCGATCCAGCGAAATCTGCTGCAAAAGCAAGCGTCGCGTCCTTTTTGGCCGGTTGATCACGAAAATGCAGGGCACCGCCGTGCGCTTTCTCTTCGTAGAACAACCCATTGTCTTCGGCATAGGATTTGAGTTCGGCAATCGAGCTATCTGCCAGTCCGCGCGGCTCTTCGCCCAAGCGGGTGCCATCGGCGAGATAGCGCGATGCACCATGCGAACCCGCGCGGCATACGGCCAGTTCACCCAGGTGGCCTGCCAGATCATCCAGTGCGCGGCCGCTGACCAAGGCCAATCTGCCGTCCAGCCGACTGCTCAAGGTCTGAAGGGCGCCTGCCAGCGCATCCGGCACGTAAATTTCACCGGGCCGAGCAGCAATTTCCACCAGTGTGCCATCAAAATCGAGGAAAAGCGCGACCGGTCCCTGCACGAGGAGTTCACCGAGCAGCGGCGGGGCGGGGAGCGTGGTCGAACCGTGCATACTGCAAGCCACTAGCGGCTCCGGCAGCGCGGTCAAACGCCAGAGTTCATGAAATCGTATCTTCTGCTCGAGGAACAAGGATCAGGGTGTTGTCTTCCACCCGCCAGGAGCCGAGGCGCGCAAGCACATTCATCCCGATGACGTTGAAGTCGCCGAAGTTCTCCGCAATCGCAGCATCGGTGCCGCTGGCGCTGACATTGCCGAAGGTAAGGCTATCGACCGTTGCCACATGCGCCTGTACCGTCCCATTCGCCGTGCCGAGCATGATGGGGATGCCGCCGCGCCTTGGTTCGAGCCCCGCCCGTTCTGCCAGCCCAGCTGAAATCGCCGTCAGCGTCGCGCCGGTATCGATCATGAAATTTCCCGGCACGCCGTTTACATCGGCACGGACCCAGAAATGCCCGTCGGCGGATAGGGGAATGCGCGTCTCGCCGCCTTCGACGACCTGTTCGGGCAGGCCGATCTGCGGGACGGCCATGTCGAAGCGGGGATCGAAACGCGAGAGCTGCAGGACGACAGTAAGGAGGATGAGACCAAGCGCAAGTGAACTCGCCATGCGCAGGACCCCGCCGAGCATCGAGCGTTTGGCGATCATTGCGCCGAACCACCCCACAAGCATGGCGACGACCGCCGCCATCAGCAGCTCCGACCGGGGAATGGCACGCAGTGTATCCGCAGCGGCGCTGAAAAAGGGCTCGAGTTCCATTATTTACATATAGGAACGTGCCGGTGACACGTCCATGAATAGCCGCAGTCGCTCAGGGCGCTTCGCGTTGCTCGGTTGCGCGAGCTAGTACCACCGAAAACCTTTCATCTTCGTCGACCCATCGCTTGATCGGCGTCCAACCGCCGGCAAGAAGCAGCAGGTTGGCACTACGAGGCGTGAACTTGTGGCTGTTTTCGGTATGTATCGTTTCACCAGAACGCATCGAAAAGCTTTCACCCGATACGGTGAAGTCGATGTCCCGATTGGCGACCAGGTGCATTTCGACCCGTGCGAGATCGTCGTTCCATACAGCGCGGTGGTCGAGAGCATCCGCGGGAATGGTCCCTGAAAGTTCACGGTTGATGCGCGTGACGAGGTTCATGTTGAAGGCGGCCGTCACACCATCGGAATCGTCATAGGCCGCTTCGAGTTTCTGCTTTTCCTTGACGAGATCCATCCCGATCAGGAGCAGCGGGCTTTCGCCTTCATCCGCTCCGAGCGTGGCTCGCATGGAGCGAAGCAGGTCGACTGCCGTGCGCGGAACCATGTTGCCGATGGTCGAGCCCGGGAAGAAGCCGAGTTTCTTGAGCGGCCCGACGCCGTCGGGCAGGCTCACGCGGCGCATGAAGTCGGCCTCTACCGGGTGAACCGGGAGATCGGGAAATTTCTGCGACAAGGCGACAGCGCTTTCGCGCAGGAAATCGCCCGAGATATCGAGAGGGACATAGGCTGCCGGATCGATCGCCTCGAGCAGGAGCGGCGTCTTGACCGAACTGCCAGATCCAAATTCCACCACGGCCCGGCCCTGCCCAACGAGTTGGGCGAATTCATTGCTGCGCGTCTTGAGAATATCGGTTTCCGCGCGGGTGGGATAATATTCATCCAGCTGCGTGATGCGTTCGAACAGCCGTGAGCCTTCCTGATCGTAAAACCAGCGCGCCGGTATGGCCTTCGGCAGCTGATTTAGTCCCTTGAGTACGTCGGCACGAAAAGCGCGATCGACCCCCTCCTCGTCCAGATCGACAAGTGCAATGCCAGTATCGGTTTTCATCAGATGTCCTTTGCCAGCCTGACGCCGGTGAATTGCCACCGTTGGTGTGGGTAGAAGAAGTTGCGATAGCTTGCTCGCGAATGACCGCGAGCGGTCGCGCAGCTCGCACCCTTCAAGACGAACTGCCCGCTCATGAACTTGCCGTTATATTCGCCCACTGCGCCTTCGGCAGGCTGAAACCGTGGGTAGGGAAGATATCCGGACCGGGTAAATTGCCAACAATCGCCGAACAGTTCGCCGCCGCCACGCGGAAGCGGGGGTGTCGCGTCGTCAAGCTGATTGCCGCCTTGGGGGTCATGCGCAGGTAATTCGCCTTCCTGCCCGCGCGCTATGGCTTCCCATTCGAATTCGGTTGGCAGGCGGTGGCCAGCCCAACTGGCGAAAGCATCTGCTTCGAAGTAAGAGATGTGCGTTACCGGCGCATCGGGATCGCGCGCCTGCCAGCCGGCGTGAGTAAACTGTTCGTCATCGCGCCAATAAAGCGGCGCACGAATGGCGTTCTCCCGTACCCAGCCCCATCCGTCTGAAAGCCACAAGGTCGCCGTATCGTATCCGCCGTCGGCTATGAATTCATCCCATTCGCCATTGGTGACAAGTCGCGAGGACAGAGCGAAAGGTTCGAGAAGAACGCGGTGAGCAGGTCCCTCGTTGTCGAAGGCAAACCCGTCTGTTTGATGACCTATCCGCGCGATGCCGCCGGGGTGCGAATGCCAATCGTTCGGGCTGGAATGCGCTTTTGCTGCAGATACACCCCACATCTTCACGCCAAGAGGGTTCTGAAACAGGGCGTGTTTGATATCGGTTAGCAGCAATTCCTGATGCTGCTGTTCATGGCTCAGACCCAGCTCGATCAGCGGCGCCAGTTCTTCGCGCCCTAACAGACCATCCATTGCTGCATCGACATGGCTGCGCCATTCCACGATATCGGACAGCGTCGGACGCGAAAGCATTCCACGCGAAAACCTGGCAATGCGCTCACCCTCTGTCTCGTAATAGGAATTGAAGACGAAGGGCCAATTCTCGTCGTAGAGCGCGTAGCCTTCGGCATGATCGCGCAGCAGAAAGGTTTCCCAGAACCAGGTTGTATGAGCTAGATGCCATTTCGCAGGACTGGCATCTTCCATTGACTGAATGGTAGCGTCGGCATCGGACAGCGGCGCGGCCAGAGCCTGGCTCAACGCGCGGACAGCGGCGTAGCGTGCCGGAAGATCTTCCCCTAACGTCAGGACCGATCGCGGCTGGGCATGGGGCATCGTCTATCCCCCCTTTATATTTCGGCAGCCGGGACATGGCTGGCCTGTCCCATTATGACGCGATTCACCCAGCGTTTAAAGGGTTGAGGTAAAAAAGCCCGCCCGAACAATGAAGTGAACTGCATTCTCCGAATAATGCAGCGGAGGTCGCCGGGTTCCGCACCCTCGTCGTGCAGACTCGCGCCGGAAAGAAGGATCAGGCTGCGTCAGCACGGCGAACGGCCTGTTCTTCATTCAGCATCTCAGCGATCAGGAAGGCAAGCTCGAGAGACTGAGCAGCGTTGAGGCGGGGATCGCAATGCGTGTGATAGCGATCTTTCAACGCTTCATCGGTAATCGCCACCGCTCCGCCGACACACTCGGTCACGTCCTGCCCCGTCATTTCGACATGTATACCGCCCGGGTGCGTCCCTTCGGCACGATGGACAGCAAAAAAGCCTTTTACCTCGGTCAGGATACGATCGAAGGGCCGCGTCTTGTAGCCGCTTTCCGATTTGACGACGTTGCCGTGCATCGGGTCGCAACTCCACACAACGGGGTGGCCTTCCGTCTTTACCGCCCGAACGAGGCGGGGCAGGCCTTCTTCCACCTTGTCGTGGCCGAAGCGACTGATCAGCGTGATGCGGCCCGGTTCGCGCGCTGGGTTGAGCGTATCGAGCAGGCGCAGCATAGCATCCGTTTCGAGGCTGGGGCCGCATTTCATCCCCAACGGATTGCCGATCCCGCGGCAGAATTCGACATGCGCACTATCATCGAACCGAGTGCGGTCGCCGATCCAGACCATGTGCGCGCTGGTATCGTACCAATCGCCCGTCAGGCTGTCCCGCCGGGTCATAGCCTGTTCGTACGGGAGCAGCAGCGCTTCGTGGCTCGTGTAAAAACTGGTGCGCTGCAATTGCGGTAGCACCTGCGGATCTACCCCGCACGCTTCCATGAAATCAAGGGCTTCACCGATGCGATCGGCAATGTCCGAAAATTTGTCGGCCCACGGACTGCGGCCCATGAAATCCAGCGTCCACTGATGAACCTGACGAAGATTGGCATAGCCTCCGGTGGCGAAGGCACGCAGCAGGTTGAGCGTGGCCGCGGCCTGCGAATAGGCGCGCACCATGCGCTGCGGATCGGCTGCGCGGGTCGCTTCGTCAAACTCGATGCCATTGATGTTGTCGCCGAAATAGCTTGGTAGCGTGACCGATCCTTGCGTTTCGGTGTCGGAACTGCGCGGCTTGGCGAACTGGCCTGCCATGCGCCCGACCTTGACCACTGGTTTCTTGCTGGCGAAGGTCATGACGACGGCCATCTGCAACAGGACGCGAAATGTATCGCGGATATTATTCGGATGAAATTCGGCGAAGCTTTCCGCGCAATCCCCACCCTGGAGCAGGAATGCGTGGCCTTGCGCGACCTCCGCCAGATCCGCCTTGAGCGCGCGCGCCTCGCCTGCGAAAACCAGCGGAGGATGCGTCTCGAGCGTCGTCGTTGCGGCATCGAGAGCAGCCGCGTCGGGATAAGTCGGCAAATGCTTCGCCGTGAATCCCTGCCAGCTGTCGGGTGCCCAATTCGTTGCCATTATATTTTCCATTTACGGCGCTGAAAGTCGCGCCTGACTGTTCGCCCCTTAGCAGACGAACAGGTACCATGTCGCAAGCAGCATTTGCTTGGCCAGCTTAAAAAGCCGATTGCAGTGACCGGCTCAGCGGCTGGGGGCAGCGGCTCCGGCGTTGGCCGCAGTTGCAAGTTCTTGCCCTTGGGGGATGATCGCCAGGTGCCAGCCTGCGCGGGACGCGAAATACTTCTGCGCCAGCGCTTGCAATTGAGCAGGTGGAACTTCGGTGTAATCGGCCAGCAGATAGCGCAGCATGTCTACCCGGCGAGCATCGACGGTCGAGCCCTCGAGCTGGTAAAGCCAGAAGAGGTTACCGGTTGAGGCTCGGCTGACATACTGGCGGAGCGGTTCGACGACGCGGTCGTAATCGTCCTGACTGACCGGTTCGCTCGCCAGTTCCTTCGCAATACGTTCGGCTTCGGCGAAAAAGACCGGCACGTCTTCGGGACGCAATTGAGCGAGTGCCGCGATCCGGCCGCCACTTTTAACGTCGCTCGGCCATTCAGACCGGACAACCGGCGAATAGCTCGCGCCGGCATGTTCACGCATGGCGTCCATCAGGCGGTTGTTGAAGACCGACGTGAGTACCTCGAGGTGACGCGATTCGCGCAGATTGTCGACGCCCGCCCCACTCGGCCAGGCGACGACGGCGGCCGCCTGATTGGCATCGCCGCGGTGATGGCGAACAACCGTCTCGCCGGCTTCGGGAAAGTCGACCCCGCGGTTGAGGATAGCAGCGCTAGGCTCTTCACGCGCAGGCAACGCGCCGAATGTCTTGCGCAGCGTTTCGATCGTGGCTGCTTTGTCGAATTCACCAAAGACGAGCACTTCGACCGGCCCCTGTTTGAGCAGCGGTTCCCATACTTCGCGAAACTTCTCTGGCGTTGCAGCATCGAACATTTCTGGCGTGGGCGTCTGGAAACGCGGATCGCTGTCACGCAGCAGATATTCCAGATCCCGCTGCAGGATACCGCTGGGGCTCGCTGCGTAACTTTCATAAGCGAGTTTGCCCGCCGCCTTTGCACGAATGACCGGATTGGGATCCCAGCCCGGCATCGCCAGCTTGGCAGCGAACAGATAGAGCTGTTCGTCGAGATCAGCTTCGCGCGTTTGCGCATAGAAGGTGAATGCGCCATCACCGGTTTCAAAATCGAAGCCGAACTTGCGGCCTGTAGCGAGACGATCGAGTTCTTCCTGGCCAAGCTCGCCGATACCCGAACCGATCAGGGCAGAACTGCCGAGATTTGCATAGACGGCATCTTCCGCGTCGAGTGCGCGATAGCCGGCGCCGAAGCGAACCTTGACAGCTACCCGTCCAGGTTCGGCATCGTTAGACCACAGGATGGCCTTCACACCATTGGCGAATTCAACCTTTTCAATATCGAGAACGCCGATCGGTCCCTGAGCAGTTACCTGACCCGGTTCACCGACTGCCGGCAAATCTTCGAAAGACACGGCGCGACCCGTCAGCCGCGAACCTGTATCGGCTGCGACCGTCTCCTTGAGTGCAGATCGTATCGCCTCCTCATCCGCCTCACCCGTTGCCGGGGTGACATAGGCCGCACGGATAACATCGCCTGTAAACAACGCCCGCGTATGTTCGAGCACGAGTTCCGGCGTCAAAGTCTGCTTCATCGAATTGAAAACGGTAAGGACCGTTTCGGGAGCAGCGACCGCTTCGCGAATATCGACAGCGTTCACAATATCGTCGGCCAACTGCGGCCCGGGCAGGACGCGCCGCTGTTCGACTTGGCTTTTGAAAACAATTTCGAATTCCGCAAGTTCTCGATCGATTTCTTCCTGCGTCGGCGGAGTGGCCAGCGCATCGGCGACTACGCCGCGAATATCATCAAGCGCCGCTTTCCAGTCGCTGGTCAAAGGAGCGAAAGTGACGAAGGTCATGTCGGACGACCGGCTGACATCATCCTGCGATACCTGCGCATAGAGATAGCTGCCGCCCGAACGCGCGCGCGATTCAAGTCGCCTATTGATGAGAGCCTGAGCCAAGGCGTCGCGAAGCAGACCTTCGTTATAGGCGACCGTGTCCTGAACGGGACGCCAGGGGCGCATGATCGTGTACGTAAACGAACGGGGAAGATCGGGCTCGACGATGACCCCGATCTCGCCGACCGGGTTGGCCGGATCGGCCCCGGCGGGTGCCACCGGATCGCCGAAGTCGGGCGCCGCGACAGCGGGCCCATCGCCCTGCCAGTCGCCGAACCACTTTTCAATTTCCGCGGCAAGCACCATCGGGTCGATATCGCCTGCAGCAACAACGACTACGTTTTCGGGGCGATACCAACGTTTGTAGAAGGCGCTAACGCTATCGCCGGTTGCGGCACGCAGGGTTTCTTCGGTCCCGATCGGGATGCGGTTCGCCAGTCGCTGTCCGGCAAAAAGCACTTCTCGGCTGGCATTGCCAGCCCGTTCGGATGCTCCGCCACGTTCACGCTTTTCAGCAAGTACGATCGGTACTTCTGCTTTCACGTTCGTATCGGATAGGACTGGGCTGCGCACCATGCCGGAAAGAAGCTTCATGCTTTCTGCCAGCTTGGCCGCATTAGTATTGGGCAGATCCAGCTTGAAGACGGTTTCCGTCGGGCTGGTATGCGCATTTGTATCGCTGCCGAAGGTCGCACCGAGCCGCTGCCATGTCGGAATGGCCGCTCCGACCTTCAGATACTGGCTTTCGCGGAAAAGCAGATGCTCCAGAAGGTGGGCATAGCCGCGTTCTGAATCCTCTTCATGCAAGGACCCAGCATCGATGCGAACGCGAACGGAAACCTGATCGGGCGGCACGCCGTTCTTGCGAACAGCATAGCGCAGACCATTGGGCAATTCACCGAAGGTCCATTCCTCGTCGCGCGGAACGTCGCTGCCTTCATAAATCCACGGAGTTTCACCTGCCGGAGTTATATATTGCGGAGCCGGAACGGCCGGTTCCTGCGCGAGGATGGGCTGCGGTACGAGCAGCGCAGCGGGAAGGAAAAGCGCGAGACGCCGGACGGCGCGCGAAAAATTGGTCATGGAAGGCATATAGGCGGGACAACCGTGAAGGCTAGGTGAATGTTCACGCGCCAAGCGTTCCGTCCTTGTCCCCGGTTCCCGAGCTTCCTACATCGTCAGGCATGTTCATAGAGACCGAAACCACGCCCAACCCGTCGAGCCTCAAGTTCCTTCCCGGCCAGCAGGTCATGGGACAGGGAACGCGCGAATTTGCCACGCCGGAGGCGGCAGAGGCCAGCCCGCTGGCTCAGGCAATCTTCGATACCGGAGAGGTGGTGAATGTGTTCTTCGGCGGTGATTTTGTCACCGTCACTGCTGCACCAGGGGTAAACTGGACCGATCTCAAGCCGCAGGTGCTGGCGATTCTGCTCGATCATTTCGTTGCGCAGGCACCGCTCTTCACACCGGGCAGCGCGGGCGGCATTTCGATTCCCCCGGAAGATCAGGGTATGCTGGTCGACGAGCGTGACGAAGATGCAGACATTATTTCTCAGATCAACGAATTGCTGGAAACGAGGGTCCGACCGGCCGTCGCGGGCGACGGAGGCGATATTCAGTATCGCGGGTACCGTGACGGCATAGTTCATCTGCAAATGCAGGGTGCGTGTTCCGGGTGTCCATCATCCACGGCGACGCTCAAGCATGGCATTGAAGGTCTATTGAAACATTATGTCCCAGAGGTCGTTGAAGTCCGGGCAGCCTGATCTTCCAGTTCCAACCGGGATAATTCATGACCACTCAGTTTCACGACACCGCTCTGTCCGGCGATGCGCTCGACCAGATTTTCCGCGAAGCGCGCAGTTACAACGGCTGGCTCGATAAACCGGTAAGCGACGAGCAAATTCACGCGATCTACGAATTGATGAAGATGGGCCCGACATCGGCCAACATGCAGCCTGCGCGTATCGTTTGGGTGAAGTCGCAGGAAGCTAAAGGTAAGCTTGCCGCGCTGGCGTCCGAAGGAAATCGCGACAAGATCAAGACTGCTCCCGTCACGGCTATCGTGGGGTATGACATCGATTTCCACGAGGAACTGCCGTGGCTGTTCCCTCATACCGACGCCAAAAGTTGGTTCGAAGGTGATGAGGACGGACGCAAGGAAGGCGCATTTCGCAATTCCTCCTTGCAAGGCGCCTATCTGATGATCGCTGCCAGAGCTGTTGGGCTGGATTGCGGCCCGATGTCCGGGTTCGACAACAAGGCTGTCGACGAAGAATTCTTCGCCGACGATCCGCACACTCGCAGCAATTTTATCTGCTCCATCGGGTACGGCGATCCCAGCAGCATCTTCGATCGCAGTCCTCGACCCGATTTTGACAGGTTCAACCGTATCGCCTGACTTGCAGGCCGGCTTTGCCTGAGGCAGTGCGCATTCATGCGCATTCTGGCCATTGAAACTGCAACCGAAGCCTGTTCGATCGCCCTGTTCGATCAGGGGCAATTGATCGACGCCCGCCACGAAGTGCTTGGTCGCGGCCATGCTGAACGGCTCGTTCCGATGATCGCGGAATTGCCAGAAAAAGGCCATGCAGAGCAGATCCGCATCTCCTTAGGTCCGGGAAGTTTTACCGGCGTGCGTATCGGTCTGGCCGTGGCTCGTGCCTTGGGTGTGGCCTGGAAAATCCCGGTACGCGGCTACCCTACTCTAGCGCTGGTTGCTGCCATGGCGCGCGCCGGTACGGAGCGGACCGTCACGGTCTGTATGACCGGGGGCCATGGCGAGTGGTTCGTGCAGGATTTTGGCACTGATGGAATGCCATTGGATGATGTCGCCTCGTTATCTCCAGATACCGCTGCCATGCGCAGGACACAGGACATACTGGCAGGCACGAGAGCGGAGGACCTTGGTGCCATGATTGGTGTTGCAAGTGCGCCGATCATTCTGCCGAATGCGAGCGATGCCCTTCTTGTGCCCAACGCCCTGCTGCGTGACCAACTGTCCCCGCTTTATGGCCGGGCGCCCGACGCAAAGCTCCCCATGTAATGAGCGACCTCGATCACATTATGAGCGTGATGGATGCTGCGTTCGATCCACACTGGCGCGAAGCCTGGACGCGGCAGCAGGTCGAAAATTCGCTGGCCATGCCACACACCTATGCGATTATTTTCGATAAACACGCGCGGTTACTAGCACCGGGAAGCGAAGCAGCAGGGTTCATTCTGGCGCGGCGCGCGCCTGGCGAAGAAGAACTTCTGCTGATCGGCGTTAGGCCCGAGGTAAGAAATAGCGGTGTAGGCCGCGCGCTCATCGAATATTTTTCGGATGTCGCCCGGAAAGAAGGAGCGGAGCGGGTATTCTTGGAGATGCGTGCAAATAATCCGGCTGAGAAATTGTACCTGTCCTGCGGTTTCGAGCCGATCGGTCGTAGAGCAAATTACTACCGCACGCTGGATGGCACGCTGTTGGATGCAATCACCTTCGCACAAAGATTGTAGCTAAGCGCCGATAATAAAACCCGGCGAAATACTTGCAATTTTTTGTCGTTTTCATACAATGTCCGGAAGAACGGGTCGCGACGTTCAACGATATCCCTCAAAATAAAAGGGAAAGTAATGGAAAAATTTGAAACAGACATGTCCGAGACACTTATCACTCTCACCTCGGATATCGTCGCAGCGCATGTCAGCAACAACAGCGTATCCGTAGACGACGTCCCGACATTGATCTCGAATGTGTATTCTGCGCTGTCGGGCCTCAACGGGGAAACCGCCACCAGCGAAGCGCCGCTGGAACCTGCCGTACCGATCCGTTCGTCGGTCAAGAAAGACTACATCATCTGCCTTGAAGACGGCAAGAAGATGAAAATGCTCAAGCGCCACCTCAAGACGGCCTATGACATGACGCCTGACGAATACCGGGCGCGTTGGAACCTGCCGTCCGATTATCCTATGGTCGCGCCAAGCTATGCCGAAAAGCGCCGCGAACTGGCCGTGAAGATTGGCCTTGGCCGCAAGCCCGGTCAGAAGCGGGGCCGGAAGAAGAAGACGGCCTGAACGCTTCGGTTCGCCTTGAGCAAAACGTCCCAGCCCGATAAGGGTGCGGGGCGTTTTTCATTCGGGAATCCATCTTGCACCAGAAAATCGATCTTGAACAATTGTGCGCCGACAAGGGCCTGCGCATTACCGAACAGCGGCGCATAATCGCGCGGGTGCTGTCGGAAAGCGACGATCACCCCGATGTCGAACTGCTTCACGAACGGGCGAACAAGATCGATTCGGGAATTTCAATTGCCACGGTCTATCGTACCGTCCGGCTTTTCGAAGAGGCGGGCATTCTCGATCGCCATGATTTTGGCGATGGCCGTGCCCGTTACGAAGCCGCGCCGGAAGCCCATCATGATCATCTGATCGACGTGGAAACCGGCAAGGTCGTGGAATTCGTCGATCCGGAAATTGAAGCCCTGCAAAAGCAGATTGCTGCCAAGCTCGGTTATCGCCTGGTCGACCACAGGCTGGAACTCTATGGCGTCCGCCTCGACCGCGAAAAGTGAGCGCAAGCTTGCGAAATATACCGCCAAGCGACTGGCGGCAGCGAGAGGCGAGAAAGTACCGCTAACCGTCGCTGGCTGGGTCCGGTTCACCCTGCGCGCATTCGGTATCGTGCTCCTGCTGTTGGCGTTTGTGCCACTGCATTACATCTACCGGATCTTCGCTTATGGGTCCCCCTTCCCCATGCTCTTCTTGCGCTTTACCGCATGGATCGTCGGTGCGCGCATCAAAATCGTCGGAACGCCGTTGCGCCGCGACGTCTTCTTCATCTCTAACCACATCAGCTGGGTCGACATTTTGAGCATGGCGGGGGCCAGCGGTACGGCCTTTGTCGCCAAGCAGGAATTGTCAGAAGTGCCGGTGATCGGGTGGTTATGCGGGCTCAATCGCACCGTGTTCGTCAAGCGCGAAAACCGCATGGGCGTGGCCGAGCAGATTAATGCGCTGCGAGAAGCTTTGCAGGACAACTGGTCGGTAACGGTTTTTCCCGAAGGCACCGTGACCGACGGTCATTCGCTTCTCCCGTTCAAATCCAGCATGATATCCGTGCTCGAACCGCCCCCTGCGGGCGTGATGGTGCAGCCGGTCGTGCTGAATTACGGAGAAAATGCCGAGGATATCGCCTGGATCGGCGAGGAAAGCGGACTGCATAATGCGATGCGGGTGATGGCGCGAAAGGGCAGTTTTCCGCTCTCGCTACACTATCTCGAGCCGTTCAGCCCGGTGGATTACAGGGGGCGCAAGGCGGTAGCTGCAAAGGCTAGAGAAGAGATCGAGCGGCAATTGGTCGCTAACCTCGGCGGACCCTTGCGCGACTTCGAACATGTGGTCGAAGCCGTACGTTATCGTCCAAAAGCGAGCACCGAAATCTCGGACTAAAGCCCCGCCTTTACCAACCAATCGTGAAACAAACGCACCGGTCTTTCTTCCAGCGCGGTTGGCTTGCACACGAACCAGTAACTATAGGGGCTTTCCACCTCTATTTCGAAAAGTCTGGCTAGCCGGGTATCGGCAGCCCGGCGCATGTGATCGTCATGCATAATCGCAATGCCGAGGCCTTGCGCGGCCGCTTCCAGCATGATCTGCCCCGAATCGAAATGGTCGATCGCGGTGGGTTCAAGATCGCCCATGCCAATCTCGCGGCGCCACGCATTGAAGCTCTCCGGCAGCTCGTTGTGGATCAGGAATGTCTGCTTCATCAACAGTGATGCATCGGGGGTGGAGCCCAGACGCTCCGCAAGATCGCGGCTGCAGATTGCGTGGACCTTGTTGTAATCGAGCCGAACTGCGTGCAGCCCGCGTGACGGGCCACGGGATAAGATGATGGCGGCATCGAGCACGTCGCCGACCCGATCTTCCAGATGCGCCCCGGTATCGATATCGATATGGAGAAGCGGGTGCCGCTCGCGCAATTCTCCAAGCCGCGGGAATAGACGTTGAGTGCCGAACAGCGGCAAGACGCCCAAATGCAAGCGCAAGACGGAAAGGTTTTCCGACTGGCTTTCAACAGCGCGGGCCAATGCCTCGAGCTGCGGGTTCACTGCTTCGAAAAATGCATGGCCGTCATCGGTCAGCTTCATCGACTGCCGGGCACGCGTGAACAGTTTCTTGCCGACGAATTCTTCGAGATTGCCGATCCGTCGTGAAAGAGCCGACGGGCTCAGACCGAGTTCGTCTGCCGCCGCGCGCGCAGAGCCGAGACGAACCGTGCGGACGAAGGCCTCCAGAGCTCGAAGTGGGGGTAATCGCCGTGTTGCCATGATGGTTGCACGCTATTGACGCAAATCACGCCTGTCGAGCGCGAATGTGCAAAAATCTGCAACAGTTGTCACACGGTTGTCGCATCCGGTTCGGGGGCGTGCAGACGAAGACGCTTCACATGCGTTTCATCGCCATCGGTCACTTCGATGCGCCAACCGCTGGGATGCTCTAGTATACGACCAACCTCTGGGACCTGCTCTGCCAGCACGAAGGCGAGACCGCCGAGCGTGTCGACAGATTCCTCAACTTCAGCAAGCGCCGGCGAGACGTTCTCGGCCACATCGTCAAGTTCGGCGCGGGCGTCACAATCCCACATCCCCTCGCCGATATCGACAATCCATTCTTCGGGTGCATCATCGTGCTCATCCTCGATATCGCCGACGATTTCCTCGACCAAGTCTTCGATGGTGATGAGGCCGTCGGTGCCGGAGAATTCGTCCACCACGATAGCCAGATGCATGCGTTGCGCACGCATATCGGCCAGCACGTCCAGAGCGTTGCGCGTTTGCGGAACATAGAGCGGCTGTCTCATCAGCACCGTCCAGTCGCGCGGAGGCTGTTCGCGGCGCGCGAGGATCGGGAACACGTCCTTGATGTGGATCATGCCGATCACGTCGTCGAGCTGATCGCGATATACCGGCATGCGCGAATGGCCGTGTTCGGCGAACGTATCGACCAGGTCGTCCCAGCTCGCCTTGGCATCGATCGCGATGATCTCGCCGCGCGGCACGGCTACGTCGTCCGCATCGTGTTCGGAGAAGTGCAACAGATTGCGCAGCATCTGCCGCTCGACCAGCGACAGATCGCCGGTGCCGCTGTTTTCAGGCGCCTCTTCGCCGTTCTCCCCCTCGTGCTCATCGATCGCTTCTTCCAGCTGCGCGCGCAAGGAGCGTTCGCCGTGATCGGGGTCGAAGAATTTCCGGATTGCGAGCATCAGCCCGCTGCTACTCTCCGCGTCTCCCGCGGGTGATGACGAATCGGGCATGGCCCTAACAATGCACTCCAGTCAGTTGCGATCCCCATATGGGTCCGCGATGCCTAATTTTGCAAGCGCTGCGATTTCAAGCGCCTCCATCGCTTCGGCCTGAGCGTCGGAATCGACATGATCATGCCCGGCAAGATGGAGCAGCCCGTGGACGATCAGATGGGCCGCGTGATCGGAAAGCGATACGTTCTTGTCGCACGCCTCGCTGGCGCAGGTCTCGTAAGCCAGCGCGAGGTCGCCAAGCATTTCCGGCGGCCCATCCGCGGATAGATCGAGCAGATCGTCGCGCTCAAGCATGGGAAATGACAGGACATTGGTCGGCTTGTCCTTATGGCGCCACTGCTTGTTCAGCGCGTGAACTTCCTCGTCAGTCGTGAAGAGAAGCGATGCGGTCAGGCGTTCGTTGATTAGCGTTGGTTCGACCGCTGCAGCAGCCGCACCGGCACGCTCCGCCAAAGCAGGCCAGTCTCCCTCCGGCCAGCCGTCGATCTCGATGTCCAGCTCCATGGTGTCCTTCCTCTCATTGCGAGCACGGTGAAACCATCCGAGCCCCGTTCCATGGGCCAGTTGAATGGGCTCGCAATGACCGAATTAAGTGGTGGGCCCCTCGTACGCTTCGACAATACGGCCGACTATCGGATGGCGGACAACGTCGGCAGCGGTGAAGCGAATGGTGCCGAAACCATCGACACCTTCCAGCTTACCCACTGCATCGGCGAGGCCGCTCATCCCGTCACCGCCCGGAATGTCGACCTGCCGTGGGTCTCCGCAAACGACCATGCGGCTATTCTGGCCGAAGCGGGTAAGAAACATCTTCATCTGTTCGCGCGTGGTGTTCTGCGCTTCATCGAGGATGACGAAGGCATCGGCCAGTGTGCGTCCGCGCATGAAGGCGATCGGCGCAATCTCGATCTCACCGGAAGCCAGCCGCCGCTCAACCTGTTCGGGCGGCATGCAGTCGTAAAGCGCGTCGTAGAGCGGACGCAGATAGGGATCGACTTTTTCCTTCATATCGCCGGGCAGGAAGCCGAGCTTTTCACCGGCTTCCACCGCAGGCCGGGACAGGATCAGGCGCTGGACGCTGCCATTGATCAGTTGCGCCACCGCCTGCGCCACTGCGAGATAGGTCTTGCCTGTTCCTGCAGGGCCGAGAGCGAAGATGATATCGTCGCGCACCAGGCTGCGCATGTAGGTTGCCTGCATTGCGCTGCGCGGCACGATAGTCTTGCGCCGCGTGCGGATCATAATTGGCGGCCCGCCTTTGCCATTCCGCGGTTCGGCATCGACGATTCCATCGAAAGTCGGTTCGTCGGACATTGCGATCAAGGCCTCGATCGCGCCTGTATCGAGGTCCTGACCGATCGATAGCTTGTCATACATGCCCTTCAGCACGTCGCGTGCACGAGCCACGCTGTCTTCCGGCCCTTCGATATGAAGTTGATTGCCGCGCGCCGAGATGAACACGCCCAAGCGGTTCTCGACTTGTACCAGATTGGCATCGAATTGCCCGAACAAGGCGCCCAGCAAGCTCTGATTATCAAAGCCTATGTCAACCTGGGCGCGGCGCACTTCGCGTTGCGGAGAGGGCGGCGGGGTGAAAGACCGAGTGTCCTTCTGTGCGGGTTTACGGGCCATAGGCTCCTTTCGTCTACGACTCGGAATGTAAGCCTCATCGCTCCGGAGGCAAGCTGTTCGCCGCACGATGACGGTGGAAAGTAATAAGATCGCAATTTGCAGCGGCCGATGCGACCATGGGGAGGAACACAGTCTCCTCCAGTCCAATTTCCTCGAGACTACTAGCTCTGGATTTGAGCCAGATTAAAGCCTTTTCTTCAAATCCCATTCGTGGCAGTAAGATAACATGTTTAGGCATTTGAGTTACTTGCTGGCGTTCAGCGCTTTCACAACCTCTGCGGCACTTTCTGCGCAAGACGATGATACCAATCATTCTGAAGCACCAGAAAATCAGATTGTCGTTACCGGCGAACGAGAGAAAGAAGCGCAGCAACGGGTCAACGAAATGACAAAGGCCATCACGCGGCGTCCGAAAATTGATAAGCCTATCGCGCGACAGTATGGTGATATTTGCGTCGGCGTCTTCGGCATGAGCGCCGATTATGCCAACGGGATTATCGGACAGGTTGAAGAGAACGCGCGCGCTTTAGGCATCCGCGTTTCGCCGGAGGGGTGTCGCGTAAATACATTAATCGCATTTGTACGCGATGGTCACGCCGAGCTGGAGGATCTGCGGAAGAGCGCACCATGGCTTTTCGAATCTTTGCTTGATTACGAGTATAAGCGCATTCTTCGCGGCAGCGGTGGCGCTTTCGCTTGGCATTCGACGAAAGTTAAAGAAGTCGACGGCAAGGAAATGGCAATGATGTCCTTTGGAAATCCACCTCGCGACGTCGTCGTTTCCGATCCTTTCACAGCTTCGAACATTTCACAACAGATCCGCGTTGATATGATCGGTTCGGTAGTGTTGATTGAAAAGTCCTTGGTTCCGGGTAAAACCATCCGTCAATTAGCCGACTACATTTCGATGCGCAGCTTTGCGTCTGTGGATGATATGGCTAGTGATGGCCCCAATACAACGTCAACCATCCTGTCGCTTTTCACAAGTAATGGCCCGGCCGCCGAAGGAATGACCGATTTCGACTGGTCCTATCTCGAAGCGCTCTACAAGCTCCCCAGCACCGCACACGGTTCGACGGTGCATGATGCTGCGTGGTCCGCATATCGTAAGCGTGCTTTGAAAATCGACGACGACCGCACCTCGGACTAAGCCGGGCCACCTTAGACACATTTGGTGATTTCTTTCAGCGATTTTATTTTGACGCCTGTATGATTGAATAATCAATGATCAATGATGATAGAGTGAGGAAAATATCGTAATTGCGGGTTTGAATATCCCAGGACTTTTATAAAGTACTGTTGTTCACAGCCCAGGCTATTTTCTTTTCTTAGAATGATACCGGAGTTCATGGATTAAATTTTTTTGCGCATCTGGGAAAGGGACTTGAATGTGAGCCAATCTATTCGCTTCGCTGTGGCACTGAGCACACTAGCGCTTCCATCGATCCTCGTTGCGCAACCAAACTCTGATGATCGTTTCGACGCAGCTGACGAAAGCATCTTGGTGCTAGGAGAGCGCGAGAAAGAAGCGCGGCAGCGCATTAATCACATAACTGAGGTCATCGTGCGTGACCCGCGCATCGACCAGCCGATCGCCAGACAATACGACGCTATTTGCATCGGCATATTGGGGATGAGTGCGGAATATGCCGAGGCACTCATTTGGCAGATGGAAGACAACGCGCGCGCATTGAAGATCCGCGTTGCGCCTGAAGGATGCCGCGTCAATACCCTGGTAGCATTTGTGGAAAATGGCCAAGCGGAGGTCGAGGGCTTACGAAAGTCTGCTCCGTGGTTATTCGAAACTTTACGAGACTACGAATTCAAGCGCATCCTGAACGGCAACAACGGCACGTATGCCTGGCACTCCACCAAGGTCAAAGAGGTCGATGGAAAAGACTTCACTGTTAAAGTACTTAGAGTCTGACTCGAAACTATCTGGCGTAAGTTCATAGGTTTGCCAGTCTGCGAGTGAGCATCTGCACGGCCGCGGTGAAGAGCCAGCTCCGGGCTGATGCTATGGTGGTCTCGAAGTCTTTAGCGAGGCGGCGGTTTC
>NZ_JBSXOM010000025.1:0-187466 GCF_056859455.1 Qipengyuania sp. L-5Y
TTGCGCTCCCCATCTTGATGATCTCGATCTCGTCTCTGGAAATGAGCACATAGAGTGTGCTGCGTCCGATCCCGAGATAGCGACAGGCTTCGGGTACGCGCATGGCGATCGGTTCGATGGCCTGGGGCCCGCATTGCTCGCAAGGATGCTCTGTCGTGCTCGCAGATGGCATAGCCGTCGATCCTTTCATCTTTCGGGTGATGACGGACCGACCTTGGGAAGCATGGAGGGAACAGGCCGGCCCGCCATCAGCACTGAGTATCGATCGATTAGGGCACCCTGCGCCACATGACGTTCCTACGCCGCAGCTGTCGTTCTTTCGCCGCAGCGCAGAGGCGTGGGGGCAAGCACTCCAGTCAAATGCACCGATGCTCATCGGGACGGCGAAGGACGTCCGGGCGAAAGCGGGTTACCGAACGAAAACAGCGCAGAACGCCAAGCGCCGTCGCCAATCTGTTTGATAGCAAAGAACTTTTTGAAATGAGCGCCGCAGGGGCAATATGGGTGCCGTCGCATATTACTGAACGAAACCAACCACCTGCGCCCCGACCGACGGCGGCGCTTTTATCTCGCCATCTTATTTGGCTTCGTTTTTGAGCAAGTATTCGCCATCGTCGTTTCCTCTCTTTAGCACTAAAAGACCAACTATTCGACGCCAATGTAGGCTGGTCTGCGAAGTAGCGGTTGAGGTCTGATACGCCGCGCAATCTTCCGTGCTCATCGAAGCCGGTATCGCTCTGCATCGAGGCGATACTTGGGCGCTCGCGGCACATGTCGCTATCGGAGTTACGGGGCATCGTCACAGGCAATCAAGCGTGGTCAGTCTGCACTGCCACAGGCGAGATATCGTGCTTCCCGTTGTCCTGGTCTGTATCATTCCTTCTGCCGCTTGCGCGGACCTCCGTATGTTGTCGAGCCGTCAGTCGGCTGCGTTCTACGTGTTCGTCATCATGACCGCGCGTAGCTCAGCCGCTGCATCTTGGCGGCGTAGGCGCTGTCGAACTCGTGCGCTTCGGCGTCGGGATCGCCGACATAGAACGTGCCGTCGCGCCACATCGCATGCATCACGATGGCGAGCTTGCGGGCGACCGCGACACGCGCCTTGGCGTGGCACTTGGTCTTCGCGAGCTTCAGTCCCCACGTCTTGATCGTGTCGCGCCCCTTGAACCGGGTGAGCATCGCGGATGCAGCCTCGTAGAGCGCGCGGCGCATATCGGGATCACCCGCCTTGCTGATGCGGCCCTTCACGTCGATCGACGAGCCCGACTGCCAGCGGCGCGAGGTAAGCCCGAAGTATGCTGCGACGTTGCGCGAGCGGCGGAAGCGGGTGGGATCATCGATCGCGCTCTTGAAGCTCAGCGCGGTCACCGGGCCGACGCCCGGGATCGCCATGAACCGGCGGCACAGCTCGTCGCGCATGGCGAGCTGGGTGACGAGCTTGTGCAGGATCAGATACTCATCCCACAGCGCCGCGCGGGCTCTGAGCATGCAGTCCATCAGCCCTGCGGTCATCGCATCGCCTGCGACCGCCTCGCGCACGGCCTTCGCCATCGATCCGCGTCCGACCTTGCCAAGCCGGATCCCGAACACCTTCAGCGAGTGGCGGATGGCGTTCTCGATATCGAGGAACTTGCGCTTGAGGTTGCGCCGCTGGACCAGCAGCAGGCGTATCCGGTAGCACTCCTCGGTCTTGATATGCGCCTGCCGGAACCACCCGGTGCGCATGATATGGGCGATACCGAGCGCATCGGCGGCGTCGGTCTTGTTGCGCTGGGCCGACAGCGCGGCGCGCACATGGCGCGTCTCCAGACAGACGGCGGGCAAGCCCAGCTCGATCAATCCGGCATGCAGCCACGGCGATACCGATCCCGCCTCATGGCCGACCCGGCGCAGCCGTCCCGCAAACCGCTCCAGCGCCTCAGCGATCAGCTCCGGCTCGGTCGGGACCTCGGTCTCCAGTACCACCTTCCCGTCATCGCCCACCACACAGATCGCGGTCTCCTCGATCGATACATCGAGCCCTGCAAAGTACTCCATCATCCGACTCCTACGCTTCCGTTTAACCGGAGCGAGGGAAGCGCCTGATGCAGCCGCTGTGCAAGACTTGGCCGCAGCCAAGTCCTCCCCAAATACAGCGGCCCTCATTTTCTTTCTTCAAATCAGACGCTTACGGACAAATACCCCACGCCGATTACGCCTGCAAGCGGAGTGCATCGCGACTGTATCCGGCGCTGCCAGCGACCTGCAGTGATAGCGTTGCGAGTGTGCTTCTGATTAGCAACCAAGCTGCAAAGTTTCTGTAGCGGCAGTGTCTAAGAGCGTCGCTAAATGATGCAACGCCAAGGCAGCGCAACGACGCGATCATCGCACACCAAGCGCCAGATATTCGGATTACGAGCGCACACGGGATACTCGACGATTGGTTGCGGCCACGCTCGTGGACGGCCTATGTGTCAGCTTCTGGGTCAATAATGTTGACGCTTTAATGTCGTGGTTTAGGGTGGGTGTGCGACGGTCGGCTTTTAGGCCGCGCATTCAATATAGAGGACATTGAACCGGCGACGAAGTTGGACCGTATGCGATCTGTCCGGCTTGCGCATTAGAAACTAAAATGCTGCCGTACGGCTTCCGACACCATTCGCGATATTTAAGAAAGGGTTGAGAATCGATCTCAGACGAAAGCGAAAGCTGGTGCCAATCCAAAGGTCGACGGATCAACATCTGGGCATTTCAGTTGGTGACCTAAACAGATACGATGGATTAAGTTCACCTACCCCCTAAAACGGCGACCATCGTCTTGCTGCGTTGCTCTGGAACTGAGCGCTTGCCGCTCATTCGACCAAAGTCTATGAGACGAGCGTCGGCAGAATCAAATGTCGATAAAGCGTGCCGGTAACGGGAACGCAGTGAGGTCTCGATAGGCCAATTCTGCGGCTGTCCCTGCAACTGTAAGCGGCGAGCGCGTAACATGGGTGGGGTTGGCTCCACAACCACTGGGCGGCAATTGTCGTCTGGGAAGGTATGTTTCGTGCGACAACCCGTGAGCCAGGAGACCGACCGGCGCGTGTCGCTCTTGCCGGGCTCATGGGATTGGCCAGGCGCGAAACGAATTTCGTCCGGGCGACGAGTAGCGGTTGGAGCCGCATCGGCAGGACTGCCGGGGGATGCACGCGTCCGTCCCTAGCAGTCTCGTCGACCGCACTCGTGCGGACGCTCCGGCCAAGTCGCCCGGCGCCCCGGAAATTCGTTCTCATGAAATACATTCACCTGTCGCTTCTGTCTTCCGTGCTTCTGCCGGCTCCATCGCTCGCTCAGACCATCGATCCCGCTGCCGATCCAGAGACATCCAACACCTCGATCGTCGTCACCGGGAACCGCGCCACCGATCCCATGCCGCTCGACCGGATCGGCGGATCGGTCACCGTCCTCGACGAGCAAATCCTCGACCGGAGGCAAGTCCGCGAGGTGTCCGACGTGCTCCGCGACGTCCCAGGGGTCGCGGTCGGACGGGTTCCCGGTCAGACACAGCTTCGGTTGCGCGGTGCTGAAGCCAACCATACGCTCGTCCTCGTTGACGGGATCGAGGTGTCGGATCCCTATGCCGGCGAGTTCGATTTCGGAACGCTTATCGCCGACGAGGCTTCGCGGATCGAGGTGCTGCGCGGACAGCAGAGCGCGATCTACGGGTCGGACGCGATCGGCGGCGTCATCCAGTACATCACTCTCGACGGCCGCGATGCGCCCGGGGCGGTCGCGCGGATCGAAGCCGGTTCGTTCGGCATGGTGAACGGTGCTGCCCGGATCGCTGGATATAGTGGCGATCTCGACTACGCGCTGTCCGCCACACTCAATACCACCGATGGCACGCCAGGCGCCCGGAACGGCACGCGCGATCTTGCGAACGACAGTGGTGCGGTCTCGCTGAAGACGACGTTCGCGCCATCAACCAATGCACGCCTCACTGGTGTATTACGCTACGCGCGCACCAATGCCGAATTCAACGACAGCGATTCCGATCCGGGAAGTCCGACCTTCGGATTCCAGGTCGATAGCCCCGGCAACCGCTTCGAGAACGAGGCTATCTATGTGCTCATCAGGGGCGAGCTAGACTTGCTCGACGATCGCTGGACCCAAGCGTTTTCGGCCCAGATCGCGGATACCCGGCGCGACGGTTTCGCTTCGACTGGACGCAGCTATGGCAGCGAGGGCCAGAGGTTGAAAGGGTCCTACGATACGACGTTGCGTATCGAGGCTGGCGGTCTGACCCACCGGGTCACGGCGGCTCTCGATGTCGAACGCGAACGCTTCCGTAACACCGATCCGACCGGCTTCGCATTCACCGGTCGCCGACAGATCGACAATGTCGGTCTCGTCGGCCAGTATGCGATCGATCTCGGAGACCGAGCGAGCGCGTCCGCATCCATCCGCAGGGACTGGAACGACCAGTTCGCCGATACAACCACGTACAGGCTTCAGGCGAGCTATCGGATCGCTGCGGCTACGCGAGTGCGCGGGGCCGTCGGATCGGGGGTGAAGAACCCCTCGTTCTACGAACTATATGGGTTCGTGGACGGCCGTTTCATCGGCAATCCCGACCTCAGGCCCGAGAAGTCGAGCGGATGGGAGATCGGGATCGACCAGTCGCTGTTCGGTGAGCGCGCTTCAATCGGGGTCACCTATTTCGAGAGCGAACTGGACGAAGAGATCTTCACTTCTTTTCCGCCCCCGAACTTCGTCGCCAGCCCTGGCAATCGCGATACCGTATCCAAGAGAAACGGCGTCGAAGTGTTCGGCGAGGCGCGCTTCGCGGAAGCTTGGCGCGTCAATGGAGCTTACACCTATCTGCGTTCCCACGAGGATGGCGCGCGCGAAGTGCGGCGGCCCTCCCATACCGCCAGCCTGGCTGTCGACTGGCGCGCTCCCAAGGATGCCGGAGGGGTCACGCTCGTTGCGCGCTACAATGGAGAGACGATCGACAGCGCTTTCATCGATCCCTCGTTCGTGCCGGTTCGCGTGCAACTGGACGACTACTTTCTGCTGAACGTCAACGCCGACGTGAGGGTGATGGATAATGTCGAGCTGTTCGGCCGAGTCGAGAATTTGACGGCCGCCGATTACGAGGATGTCTTCAGTTTCGCGACGCCCGGACGCTCGTTCGCCATTGGCGCGCGCGCGCGTTTCTAAGGAGAATTTCGATGACGGATGAAATGATAGCAAAGTCCGACATTGCGAGGTTCGCATGGCCTGTCACACTTGCCTTGGCGACGGTGGGCGGATCGCTGGTTGCCGCCTGCATGATGCCGTTCGTGGCTGTTACGATCGTGACCGCCGCGACCATGCGCCGCTCGCTCGCGTTAACGACGATCCTCGCGATCTGGGCGACCAACCAGTTGCTGGGGTTCACCGTCCTCGGCTACCCGCACACGGGATATGCGTTCGCCTGGGGCGGTGCGCTGGGCATCGCATCTATTCTCGCCATGCTCGCCGGTGCCATCATCATGGGAGAACAAAACGAGCTGAGCACCCTTCGGACATTTGGCGCCTTTCTGATCGGCTTCGCTGTTTACGAGGCTGCGCTATTCGGGTTTGCTTTGGTGGTAGGCGGGACAGAGACTTTCACGATGGCGATCGTGGGACAGATCTTCGCGAACGATGCATTATGGTTCGCAGGACTGTTGTTGGCGTCCTGGCTCCTCGCCAGAGCCGCTCCCACGCTATTCGGACCTTCTCCGCGAATACGGTTCGCCTGACATGGCGCAGCCGCGCATCGTGTCCCTCCTGCCGAGCGCGACCGAAATCGCCGTCGCACTCGGATTGGGAGAGAGCCTCGTCGGTCGCTCGCACGAATGCGATTATCCGCTTTTCGTAAAGGCATTGCCGGTCGTCACGTCGACCAGACTCGAGAAAGGACTGACGTCGCGGCAGATCGACGACCGGATCCAGGAAATCGTGAGGCAAGGACTGTCGGTATACGAAGTCGATACCGCGCTTCTGCGGGACTTGCGGCCCGACCTCATCTTGACCCAATCGCAATGCGCGGTCTGCGCGGTCACCCCTGCCGATCTGGAAGAAGCACTCGGCGACTGGATCGGAACCGCCCCGACGCTGCTGTCGCTGGCACCCGATACATTGGAAGATGTATGGAGCGATTTCGCTAAGGTCGCCGAAGCGGCGGGAATTCCCAAGCGTGCATCATCGGTCGTCGGTGACTTGAAGGAGCGGATGTCAGGGCTATCCCGAAGTAGCGCGGAGAGGATGGATCGCCCGCGTGTCGCCGCGATCGAATGGATCGATCCGCTGATGGCCGCAGGAAACTGGGTACCCGAACTAATCGAGGCGGCCGGCGGTCACCCATTGTTCGCGCGAGCCGGAGAACATTCCTCGTGGCTGAATTGGGACGACTTGATTGCCGCCGATCCCGATCTGATCGTTGCGATGCCCTGCGGATATCTGTTGCCACAAACGCTCGCCGATCTGGGGTCGCTCGTCGACCACTTCGGTTGGAAAGACCTTACCGCGGTTCGCAAAGGGAAGGTCTTTGCCGTTGATGGCCACCATCTTTTCAATCGTCCTGGCCCACGACTCGTCGAGTCGGCTGAACTGATCGCGCAGTTGGTTGGGGCGACGCCAACACAGGCATTGGAGATGGGACGGGATTGGATCTCCATCGATGGGGTTTGACGATGTTTTTCGCGCTATTCGACGCGAAACGAGCGCATCAGCCCTTGTTTTCAAAGCTGCGTACCGATACTCAAAATCAGCTGCATGCAAAGTTGCGCGCATTCAGCTTCAAGTTCGCACCGCTAACGGGAACACAGTGAGGCCCTCCAAGCGTATCGCCAGGGCGAAACAGCGGCACGAATACCGAGTCGTGCGCGTCGCTGATCGAAATACAACCGTCGATCCGCTTGATGGTACCCGACAAGGTCGTCAGGTTGAGCGTCGCCGGATAATCATCGAGAATGATGAGGTCGCTTTGAGACACCCGAGTGTCGGAGCCACAGGCGACAAGCCCCATATAAAGGGCGAGTGTGGTCGCGATCCTCTTCACGGCGCAACGAAGCCGGAAGTGGTGTTGATGGTGAAGGGCGAGTAGCCGCGGATCGTCGTGAGTGGCATGTCCGCCATGACAGTATCGAGGATCAGCCCTGCGGACTAAGCGTGAGGTTCATTCCGGCTAGAAAGCCGACACCTCCAGCTGGATGACCAGCTCCTCTACGACTCCCCCAAGACCAGCAGACCAAGAGAAGAACCGCCAAGTCCCCTGATTTATGCACACCGAACACGGCTGCGCCGTAGCTCTTTTCGGGACAAAATAGGCTTTGGAACAGCCACTTAGTTCAGAATGGCGCTCCCGAAACATATTTCGGCGAAGGACGAAAGAAACGATATGATCGGAATATGCCGGTACATCAGCGCGTTAGCGCCGAAATATCTTTCTTCCGCAAACGCGCTTCCCTTTCCGTTTCGGCGGATATATAAAGGGCTTGCGATAGAGAAACCATGCACAACTCGGAAAGAGTTTGCATGGCCAGTACCTACAAAGGCATCGGCGTAGGGTTCTCCCCCGATGCTCTCGAAGCCCTCGACGCCTACGCGGCCGCACAAGGCATAACGCGTGCCGAGGTAATACGCACCTCCGTCAATATCGGCCTGCCGATGCTCAAGCTGGGTATCGCACTCAATGGCCAGCGTGCGCTCACCATCCTCGAGCACACCCAGCTTGCGCTCTCCCTCCTGGTCGAAAGGCAGTATCCGGAGGACAGTGACGAGCTGATCCGTGCGGCCATGCGCAACGTGCGAGAGCACCATGCGTGAGGATATCAGATACAACCAGCAGGCGATCACTCTGACGCACGCTTCTGCGCGCGGAAAAGTGAAGCGGAACGCGGGCAATTTCACGCGGGGATCGCAGCTGTTCCATCACGAGATCCTGATGACCTGGGCGGGGATCAGAATCCCGCTCTACACATGGATCGGAACCACCGTCCTCCTGCTCTTCGTACTGGGCTATTTCACGTTCAAGACTCACGAAATCCACCTCGTCCTGATGAAGCTTCTTTCCTCGGTCTGGGGATGGATGTCGCTGGATCCGATGAAGGCGATCAACCTGACGCTTCCTTCCGGCCAGGTGGTGCAGGGGACGATGTCGATGGTGCCATACCATCCCGCCGTCGAAGCCGCGTGGTCGCGGGCTATCCAAGTGACCGTATCCCCGCATACGCAAATGCAACCGGGCGAAGCATGCTGAACGTCACCTTCGTTGCCGCCGCCCGCCGGTTGCCTCCGGTCGCCCTGGCCCTCGTTTCCGTCCTGCTGCTTGCCCGATTCATGGTGCATAGCGGAATGATAGAAGCACTGGCCCTCGCTGCCGCCGAGCTGCTGGGATCGGCCTGGCCGCTCGCTTCGCCATTGACCGGAGCGCTGGGTTCCTTCGTCACTGGTTCGGCCACGACCTCGAACATCGTCCTGGCCGAATTCCAGGTGTCCGCGGCGTCTGCGGGCAATGTCGCGCCGCTGCTAGCGCTTGCCGGCCAGGGTTTCGGCGTAGCGATCGGCAATATCGTCGCGCCGCACAACATCGTCGCCGGCGCTGCGACCGTGGGTTTGATTGGACGGGAGGGGGAGGTTCTGAAACAAACGCTACCGGTCTGCGTGCTTTATGCGGTTGCTGGCGGCGCGCTGCTCCTTGCGCTGTCTGCCTTGCTGCCGATGTTCTGAAATCGCCGCGAACGGCGTAACCCTCAATCCGGCCGCCAGCGTCAGAAGCTGTGGTGTTTTGACATATCTCCATAAAGCCGATGGATATCGTCTGCCCGGGCAAGGTCGGTACCGGGAGTAAGCACGGCGGCAGCGCCGGCCGCCATGCCGAAGCGCAAGGCGTCGACAGGCTCACGCCCAGCCGAGAATGCATGGACCATTGCCGCCAGAAAACTGTCTCCTGCTCCGACGGCACTCATGGCTTCCACGGGAAGCGCGGGGAGCCGGGTTGTTCCATTTCCATTCGTCAGGATCGCGCCGTCGTGACCCATTGTCACTGCGACATGCTCGGCTTCTCCACGCCGGACTATGCCTTCTGCGGCTTCGATAATCGCTTCCTCTTCCTGCAATTGCTTGCCGGTCAGCGCGCGCAGTTCGCCAATGCTCGGCTTCACCAGAAAGGCGCCGCCGCCTTCCAGGCCGTGGGCCAATCCGGCTCCGGAGCTGTCGAGGACAAACCGGATGTTCCGCTTCTTAGCCAATCTGCCGATGCGGGCATAGAAATCATTCGGCACGCCCTGCGGGAGCGAACCGCTGGCGACGAGGTAATCACAGCTGATTTCCGCCACGGCAGCTTCGCATTCCTGCCACTCTCCAGCCGATATGATTGGTCCGTCGGTTACGAAGCGATATTCACTCTCGCTGTCCCGCTCAAATATCGATGTGCTTACCCGGGTTTCGCCAACGATCGCGATCCGGTTGCGCACCAGCTGATGCAAATCGACTAGCCAATCGAGAGCAGCACCAGCCGCGCCTCCGCTCAGATAGCAGCAACGGGCGTTGCCTCCCAGCCGTACAAATACTCGCGCAACGTTGATACCGCCGCCGCCCGGATCATGTCGCTCATTGCCTCCGCGCATCTTGTGCACTGGCAGGATGCGATCGATTTCGAACGCAACGTCGAGGGTTGGGTTCATCGTAAGCGTCACAATACTTAGCATCAGGCGTTGATCTCCAGTTCCGCTTTAACCAACAAACGTGTTTTTCATGGCAAGGTGTCAGTTCGGGCCAGAATAACTACATAGCAGCGAACTGGCAACAAGGCGCAGTTCAATACCCTATTGCACTGGGAACTGCGCGAAAAGCCGTGGCGGTACGCTATGCACCACGCATCGGGGGCCAAACCTGGCGGTGTCAATGCCAGCCAGAGGCTTGTGGGCATTTAGAAGGTTTGCAGGCATCCTGTGGCTGGTAGTATAAAGGTCGAACCGCAGCATGCCGAAAGCCCCGCTCAGGTGTTGGGGCCGCCTGGAGATTACAGTTGACCCGCATGGAAGTGTCGCTTTCGCCCGAACACCTCGACGCAGCAGTGTTCGATCTTGATGGCGTACTTACAGACACGGCTGGTCTGCACGAAGCAGCGTGGAAGGAAACCTTCGACGCCTTCCTGCGCCAAAGGCGCCCGCCCCTGGCCGATTTCAGCCAACAGGATTACCGGGCGTTCGTCGATGGCCGCCGCCGCGAGGACGGCGTTCGCGCCTTCTTTGCCTCGCGCGGCATCGAATTACCCGAAGGATCGGAGTCCGACCCGCCCGATGCTGAAACGGTACAGGGGTTGTCCCGGCGCAAGAACGAGGCGGTACAGGAGCGACTTCGGTGCGATTCTGCGCCGCTGCTAGGTGCCAGGGCCCTGCTTCAGGCTTTGCGGCGAGCAGATATTCGGGTGGCGGTCGCTTCCTCCAGTGCTAACGCAGGGGCGGTACTCAAGGCCACCGGGTTGGACAGCTTTGTCCAGATACGGGTAGACGGGGTCGACTCAGCACGACTTGATCTGCCAAGCAAACCGGACCCGGCGCTGTTTCGCGAGGCACTGCAGCGGCTGGAAGTCGAGCCGACGCGGGCGGCGATCTTCGAGGACGCGATTGCCGGTGTCGCGGCGGGCCGGAAAGCCGGTTTCCACACCGTCATCGGCGTCGGTCGTGGCCAGCATGCCGAGGCCTTGCTTGCAGCAGGTGCGGACATGGTGGTGCCCGATCTATCCGTTGTGGAAGTTCTCTGAGCGTCAGTTCGAGATTGACTTTACGTGCTATCGTCGGGTTCGGCGGGATCGACCGCCCCGGAGCCCGCTTTCCGATCGGGCGCCATTTTCGTCGTCGGTCGTCGCGCTTCCGGAACGGCAGGGGTCAGCTGCACAGTTTCATCTTCGTGTATGATTTCTAGCGCATCGCCGGCTTCCAGCCGGTAGACCGTCTCCTCGTGATCGATCGACACGCGAATGCGCCGCCCGCGGATCGTGAGCGGAATTTGCAAGCGTGTCCATTCGGCGGGCAGGCGGGGGCGGAACCTTGTTTCGCCACTTCCGTCGCGCAGACCGGCGAACCCGTAGGCGAGCGCCATCCAGGTGCCTCCGATAGAGGCGACATGTGCGCCATGCTTTACATTGCCGCCGACGTCGGAGAGATCCATCGAGGCGGCGAAATTGAAGTAGTCGAAGGCCTTTCGACTATAGCCGATCTCACTCGCTATGATCGACTGGATGCAGACAGACAATGAACTGTCATGAGTGGTGATCGGGTCGTAATAGTCGAAATCCCGCTTCTTTTCGGCATCGGCGAAATGACCGTTCATCAGGAACATGGCCAGCAGCGTATCGGCCTGCTTGATAACCTGCGATCGGTAGAGATTCAAGGGGTGATAGTTGAGCAAAAGGGGATAATTCTCCTCCGGGGTGTTCTCGAAATCCCAGACCTCCTTGTCGAGGAAGCTGTCGTCCTGCGGATGGACGCCGAGCCGCTCGTCATATGGTAGGTACATGCGATCCGCGGCTTCGCTCCATGCCGCGGGCTCTTCGGGCGCCAGGCCTGTCCGCTCGACCAGCGCTGCGCGCGCATCCTTGTCGAGAGTTAGCACGGCTTTGGCTGCGAGGCGCAGGTTTTCCTGAGCCATCAGATTGGTGAAGTAGTTGTTATCAACTACCGCATTGTATTCGTCCGGCCCCGTCACCGCGTTGATGCAGAACCTGCCCTCCCGACGAGCCGAAAAGAAACCGAGGTCGAGCCAGAAGCGTGCCGTCTCGACCAGGATCTCGGCGCCGTAGCGGGCGAGGAACTCGTCATCTCCGGACACTTCGACATATCTATTCAGTGCATAGGCGATGTCGGCGTTGATGTGATATTGCGCGGTACCGGCCGCGTAATAGGCCGAGGCCTCGTTCCCGTTGATTGTCCTCCAGGGAAAGGTTGCGCCCCGATGACCCAGCTCGCGCGCGCGCGCTCGTGCCTGGGGAAGCATATCGTAACGGAATTTGAGCACCGCGCGCGCGGTATCGGGCGCGGTGTAGTTCAGGAACGGCAATACGTAGATCTCGGTGTCCCAGAAGTAGTGGCCTTCGTAGCTGCGCCCCGTCAGGCCCCGCGCGCCGATGCCATGACCATGCACACGGAAAGACGCTTGCATGAGCTGAAACAGGTTCCAACGTATGACCTGCTGGATCGCAGGGTCGCCCTCCACTTCCACGTCCGCACCGGCCCAGAATTGCGCCACGTTCTCCTCCTGTCTTGCAAGCAGGACGGGGAAACCGCGTGCGACGGCCTTGTCGAGACTTGCTCTGGCAGCGGCAACCATGTCGTCGCCGTCTTCAAGCCCGTAATGATAGGCCATGAACTTGGTGAGCCGGATCGGCACGCCCGCGCGTTCGGCTATTCGCATCGTCACCGCGGCGCCGGTCTCCTTGCGTTCCGCGACCGTCTCGCACGGTGAGGACGTTTCGAGCACGTGATCCATCGCGCAGCCGAGCGCGAGCCGCGAGCGGCAGGTCACAAAGCCCAGCACGGCTCGCAGGCCGTCCACCGACCCACCGGTCGTACACAGGATGCTGCCTTCCGGAGTTTCGGCCAGTCGCGGGTCGAAGTCTTCGAGTGGCAACGGAGCGCGCTCCACGATCTCCGACGAAATCACCAAGTCCACGTCGTCCTCGGGCACGAGTTTCCCAGTGGATCGCAGCGACGTGCTTCATGTCGAGCGAGACCAGACGTGTCGTTTTCAGCGTAAGACGGCGCCCCCGCTGCGTTCTCCACGTGGTGTTGCGTGTGAGCACGCCTTTCGCCAGATCGAGGCGGCGCGAGAACTCCAGCACCTCGGCTGTGGCGAGATTGAAGATTTCATCATCGACGGTCAGGCGTATGGGGGTGCCATCGGGGCAGACAAGCATGCTCTGGCCGGTGTCGGGAAAACCGTAGGCGCTCTCACCGTAGGTAATCGGCCGCGTTTCGTAGAAGCCGTTCAGATAGGTACCCGGCTCTTCCACCGGTTGTCCCTCGTCCCGCGGATGCCGAGATACCCGTTGGAGAGCGCAAACATCGTCTCCGCTTGCCCGGTATATGCCTGAAGAAGGTCACGATCGAACCGCGCCGCCCCCACTCCCCACGGGTCGACCGGGAAGATGTCTCTGGGAGGAGTAAGGCGTGGGCGCAACATGGATTTTTCCTGGTTAGTAGGTGGGATGGATATCACATCGTATATCTGCGGGTGAACCGCTTCTCGGCTTCCAGAAGCAGCAGCAATCCGAAGCCGATCAGCACGATGATCGCTCCTTCGGTAATGGTAAGCGCCTCGGTTTCAAAAACGATTTGCATGAGCGGCAAGTAAGTAAACGCGATCTGCGCGACGATCACAATCGCCAGCGCGACCAGCACGGGTCTGGTGCCGAGCGCCCCCTTCAATGTGAGTGAACGCATGTGCAGGAAGCGAACATTGAAAAGATAGGCGATCTCGGCAACCACCAGCATGTTGACCACCATCGTGCGGGCCTTTTCCACACTGGCACCCAGCGATTGCGCGCCAAAGAAAATCAACAGCGAAACGCCCGCGAACAATGCCGAAACCAGTGCCACTCGCCAGACGAGGAGCGGGGTCAGCAGAGGGGTATCGCGCCTGCGCGGAGGCCTTTCCATGACACCCGGCTCTGGGGGTTCGAAGGCAAGGACGAGACCCAGCGTCACCGCGGTGACAAGATTGACCCACAAGATTTGCGTCGCAGTCATTGGCAGCGCGAAGCCGGCGAGGATGGCGAGCACGATCACTATTGCCTCGCCTCCATTGGTTGGCACGGTCCAGGCAATGACCTTGCGGATATTGTCGTAGACAGTGCGGCCTTCGCGTACGGCGGCTACAATCGATGCGAAATTGTCGTCGAGCAGCACCATCTCGGAGGCTTCGCGCGCGGCCTCGGTCCCTGCGATGCCCATGGCGGTGCCGACGTCGGCCTGTTTGAGCGACGGCGCATCGTTGACCCCGTCACCGGTCATCGCGACGATATGGCCATGCGATTGCAGCGCGCGCACGATACGCAGCTTGTGCTCGGGGCTGGCGCGCGCGAACACCGAGACCTGCTCTACACGCCCGGACAGCTCGTCGTCGTCCAATGCTTCGATCTCTGTGCCGGTCAAAGCCTGCGGATTGTCCGAAAGGTTCAACTGCCGGGCGATCGCCATGGCGGTCGCGGCATGATCGCCGGTGATCATCTTGATCGCGATGCCGGCCGATCGGCATTCGGCGATCGCCCGCTTTGCCTCCTCGCGCGGCGGATCGACGAACCCCATCAATCCCAGCATCCGTGCATTCTTCAGATCTGCGTGCGCAATGCGCTCTCTTGACTGTTCGAGCCGGAGCATGGCGAAACCGAGCAGGCGTTCCCCTTGAGCGGCCGCGCGCTCGACATTGCCTGACCAGTCTGTCCCCCGTCAGCACCTATGGCACAGATTTGAGGTTGTGATTTAAGAAGGATTTGGGCTTCGTCGTAGTGACGAAGGAACGAAGATGAAGCCCAAATCCTCAAAGCCCAAATTGCCTGCCGAGCAGGTGGTGAAGGACATCCGACGCAAGACCCGTCGGCATTTCTCTGCTGAAGACAAGATCCGCATCGTGCTCGATGGCCTACGCGGCGATGACTCCATTGCCGAGCTGTGCCGCCGTGAAGGGATCGCACAGAGCCTGTATTACACCTGGTCCAAGGAGTTCATGGAGGCCGGCAAGCGCAGGCTTGCTGGCGATACAGCCCGTGCTGCTACCACCGACGAGGTAAAGGATCTGCGCCGTGAAGCGCGCGATCTGAAGGAATGCGTGGCGGACCTGACGCTGGAGAACCGTCTGCTCAAAAAAAGCATGATCGCGGATGGGGGAGACGACGAATGAGGTATCCCGCATCCGAGAAGCTGGAGATCATCAGGATCGTCGAGCAGTCGCACCTGCCCGCCAAACGCACGCTGGACCAGCTCGGCGTGGCACGGCGCACCTTCTACCGCTGGTATGATCGTCACCTTGAAGGTGGCCCCGAGGCGCTGGCAGACCGACCATCCGGGCCGAGCCGGGTGTGGAACCGCATCGGCGAGGATGTCCGGCAGCAGATCGTCGAGATGGCGCTGGAACAGACCGAGCTGTCCCCGCGAGAACTGGCGGTGCGCTTCACCGACGAGAAGCGCTACTTCGTGTCCGAAGCTACGGTCTATCGCCTCCTGAAGGCCCACGATCTGATCACCAGCCCGGCCTACACCGTGATCAAGGCGGCAGATGCGTTCCACACGCAAACCTCCCGCCCCAACGAGATGTGGCAGACCGACTTTACCTACTTCAAGATCATCGGATGGGGCTGGGTCTATCTATCGACCGTGCTCGACGATTACTCACGCTACATCATCGCCTGGAAGCTCTGCACCACCATGCGAGCCGAGGACGTCACTGACACGCTCGATATGGCGCTGGCAGCTTCAGGCTGCAACCACGCCAACGTGCTGCACAGGCCCCGCCTGCTGTCGGACAATGGCCCCAGCTACATTGCCGGGGAACTAGCCGAATACATCGAGGCAAACAGGATGAGCCATGTGCGCGGCGCTCCCTTCCATCCGCAGACGCAGGGCAAGATCGAACGCTGGCACCAGACCCTGAAGAACCGCGTGCTGCTGGAAAACTACTTCCTGCCCGGCGATCTCGAACAGCAGATCGAGGCCTTCGTCGAGCACTATAACCACCAGCGCTACCACGAGAGCCTGGACAATGTGACACCCGCCGATGCCTACTTCGGCAGGGCTGCCGCCATCATCAAACGAAGAGAAAGGATCAAGCGAAAGACACTCGAACATCGGCGCTTGCAACACTGCAAGCTCGCCGCCTAAACATCAATCCGAGACGAGGCCCACACTCCGCTGATCTACGCCGCGAGTTGTGCCAAATGTTCTGACGACGGACAAACCGGTCGCGCGCTCTTCCTTTCGGTTTGGTATATTCTACTGGTCTGTCGCGGTTAAGAAATAACTCCCAGTAGATAAACACCCCAAGAGAGCACTACTGAGTTGCTTAGCTTCACCACAGTCTCTTTTGAGATCGAGGCCAACGTAGTGCCGCAGCCGTCCGTTGGACAATGCTGAGAATTGCGGAGCCTCCAACAAAACTAGGCTTCGTGGACAAAGGATATCCAGAGTTTGACTGAGGCGAGCGCGACGAAGCCGAGGTAGGACTCTCTGGTCTTGTCATAGCGGTTGTTTCGCGGCCACGTTAAACGTCGTGCAGACGAGAGAGGGCGTTTGTTATGGTAATCGGGACACGAGTTTCTGAGCGGTTTCTGTACCTAACGCCGCCCGATGGACAATAGGTTTCTTCTCGAACTTGGGCTAGCTCGCGGTAAGCGCAGTATAATTGGGAGACCACACATGGCGGTAGAAGAATCCGATGGACACGTCGAGAAATCGGTAACGCGTGACGACGGCAGCTGGCAAATCCCAGAGCCGGGTCACTCTGAACTCGTGCAGATGCGAATTCGCCTCATCACCCTTGAAAACATCGTTCTCGGGCTCCTCTCTGATGCGACCGAAAAGCAGGTCGACCAGATAAGGCGGCGCGCCGATATGATAGAGCCACGCGCTGATGCCAAAAGGCATCCGCTCACCGAATTGGCAGCAGACGAAATGCGGAAATTTCTTGATCGATCTCAAAGGATCCTGAAAGTAAGCGGTTCCAGCGACGCGATCATAGAATAACTATCGACCAAGTGATTGAAGTTGCTGGTTTTGCCGGATCCGCTTTTTACGACCGTCGCGAATAAAGGCCGAAGCGTGAATCGAACTTTTTGGCTGATATTTTTGTGGGAGCCTGGTCGCCTTCGTCTAAGAGATTTTCCAAATGCCTTTCTTCGACGGTGCAAACCTCACCCCATATGAGCGAACAGTACGCTGCGGCCTCGCCAGTCTCGGCGATGGCCGAATCCTGTTGACGGTTAATGAATTGGCCGTCCTCAAAGGTGGTGGCAACTGGCTTTGGTAACCTTCCAAGTCCCCGATCGCAATCTACCTTGCCTTTGGTCTCGAGGTTGCAGCCGTGGTGGTATTGATTGCCACCTCGCTGCCGCGCGAGAGCATCTCGAGTTGGCGCTATAGCGACTTGATGCCGGTCGAGCCTGCAACGGGCCTGGCGCTGGTGCTCATCAGTATGTGGATTATCGTACCTTACTTTCCTTGGCTTTCGTGAGGTTTGTGCGGCCTTAACCTGAATGATTAACCTCGGCGCTTACTGTTTCGTTCAAAATTCCCCCCGCCGCCTTATCCTAGGCATGCGATTGGCGAGCAGGATAAATTCGGAAAGGGCAAACTATGTGCCGCCGAGCGCGAAAAGCAGGAGCCACGAATTGTTGATGGGGTGGCGCTGCGTCCAATCCATGATGTGGAGTCTCCAGATGATAACTCCGCCAGCTAGCCAATTGCGGTGAGGGCGAGGCCGATCAGACGTCGTGCGGCGCAAACAGAATAGCTGCGGCACTGGCGGGACAAATCGCCGTTTCCAGCAGGTCCCAGCGGTCCGTCGGAGTTTCTTCGACCATCCAGAGCCAGCGACGTGAGGCAGCGATATAGACGCCGCGATAAGCCGCAAACGCCCGACCTGCGGCGTCGGCGTCAGTCCGCGCAAAAAATGTGCGAAGAGGGCGTACGACAGGATGCCGGGTTCAGCCACAAGCGCTGAGCGATCCATACTCATCCACGCCAGAAAGCAAGACACCCCGCGATTTCGGCGAGCGCGGCTAGGGATAGATCCAGACGGCGCTCACTGGATCGCGTCTTTTGCGAGCGTCTCGATAACCCGACAGTCGCTGACGGTGCCCTGGTCGCAGGTCGCAAGCATTCGGTCGAGTTCCCCGTGGAGCGCAAGGAGATCGATCTTCCGTTCGACTTCGGCGAGATCAGTGCGCGCAAGCGCACCGACGGCCGCGCAGGATCGTGACTTGTCGTCGGCCAGGTCGAGCAGTTCGCGAAACCGGAGCATAGGACACCAACCGCTATGACAGCTCCGAAAGTTGTAATATCACGTCTCGATAAGCGTCTAAATCCTTGTGCACGGAAAATGCCTGTCAGCAACAACTTGCTGATCAGTACTCGTCGCGCAGCCTTGGGATGTCTCTTTGTGCAATCAAAAGAGATGCGTGTTTACAAAGACAGGGATGATCATGGCGAAGATGAAGGCAGCGGTGTTCGTGGAGCCGGGGCGGATTGTGCTCGATGAGAAGCCGATTCCGGAAGTCGGGGCACTCGATGCGCTTGTGCGGATCACCACTACCACCATCTGCGGCACCGACGTGCACATTCTGAAAGGCGAATACCCGGTTGCCCCCGGCCTTACCGTTGGACACGAGCCGGTCGGGATTATCGAAAAGCTGGGCTCGGCCGTCACCGGGTACCACGAGGGTCAGCGGGTGATCGCAGGCGCGATCTCACCCAGTGGCCACAGCAACGCCTGTCTTGCCGGCTTTCATTCGCAAGACGGACCGGACGCTCGCCATGGCTGGAAATCGATCGGCGGATGGAAGCTCGGTAACACGATCGACGGCTGCCAGGCGGAGTATGTGCTGGTTCCGGACGCCATGGCTAACCTCGCCCCTGTCCCCGACGGTCTGACGGACGAGCAGGTGTTGATGTGCCCGGATATCATGTCGACGGGCTTTGGAGGGGCAGAGCGAGGCGGCGTCCGGATCGGCGATACCGTCGCGGTATTCGCGCAGGGGCCTATTGGCCTCTGCGCTGCGGCCGGCGCGAAGCTTGCCGGGGCAACCCTCGTCATTGGGGTCGATCGTTTGCCCGCACGTCTCCAGACCGCGAAAGCGCTGGGTATTGATGCCGTGGTGGACGCCGGCACCGTCGATCCTGTGGACGAGATACTGCGCCTGACCGACGGGCGGGGGGTGGACGTCGCGATCGAGGCGCTTGGAAGCCAGGCAACATTCGAGGCATGCCTGAGGGTGCTGCGCCCAGGTGGAACGCTTTCGAGTCTTGGCGTCTATTCCGCGGATATAAATGTCCCGCTGGATGCGTTTGCCGCCGCGCTTGGCGATCTCAGCATCGTAACGACGCTGTGTCCGGGCGGAAAGGAACGCATGCGCCGACTCATCAACGTCCTGGCGGCGGGGAGGGTAGACCTCCGGCCCATGGTTACCCATCGCTACAAGCTCGACGACATCGAAGCAGCCTATGAACTCTTCGCCCACCAGCGTGACGGCGTACTCAAGGTGGCCATCACACCTTAAAAAAGCCTCCCTCTCTCGAAGGGTCCCAGGCCTTGGGGTTTGGCCAAGAGAAAGCCGATACAATAATGGATATTTTGATCTGGATCATGGGCGAGGGCAATCAAAAAGGTCTTTGCCAAACCCAGGCTTCAGAACCGCACGACCGAACCACCAGCAGAGATAATAGATGACATCAATTGATCGACGAAAGTTTTTGGCCGCAGGCAGCGTCTCGCTCGGTGCCCTGGGTATCGCGGCTGCCATGCCAGCTTGGGCGCGCGGAGCGATGGGGGGAACTCTTGCGCGTCGCGGTAGCGATGTCCTGTCGGGAGAACATCTAAGCCTGACAGTGGCCGACGCCGTTTTCGAGACGGGGGCTCGTCGTGGTCCCGCCGTCACCGTCAATGGGACGGTCCCGGGACCGTTGTTACGGCTGAGAGAGGGACAGAACCTCGTCGTCGATTTGCTCAACAACAGCTCGGAAGATACCTCGGTCCATTGGCATGGCATGCTGGTTCCATTCCTTATGGACGGTGTTCCGGGCGTATCGATGGCTGGCCTCAAGCCGGGCGAACGATTCCGCTACGACTTCCCGGTCCGGCAGGCGGGGACCTACTGGTGGCACGCGCACACGTTGCAGGAGCCAATGGGACATTACGGCCCCATCATCATCGATCCGGCCGAGCCGGAGCCTTTCGCCTATGATCGCGACTATGTCCTCATGCTCTCGGACTGGTCGCCGATGAACCCGCACACGATCATGAAAAAGCTCAAGGTGGCCGACGCCTATTTCAACTACAACAAAACCACTGCAACCGACGATTATCCGCTGAGCGGTACAGCGCGCAGGATGTGGGCGCGCATGCGGATGATGCCGACCGACATCTCTGATGTGACCGGGGCGACCTACAGCTTTCTCGTCAACGGATATGGTCCCGACGACGGGCTGGAATTTTCCTATCGCCCGGGTGAACGAATCCGCCTCAGAATCATCAACGGCGCCGCGATGACATATTTCAATGTGCGGATTCCCGGACTGCCGATGACAGTTGTCGCCGCAGACGGGCAGAATGTCCGCCCCTTGGAGGTTGACGAGTTCCAGATTGGCAACGCGGAAACGTACGATGTCATCATCGAGCCGAGAGATGGCGATGCCTTTGCTTTTATCGCCGAAGCGATGGATCGCACCGGGATGGGCCTGGCCATGTTCGCGGCCCGACCGGGCGCGCGCGCTTCCGTCCCTGACCTGCGCGCGCCGCCGCTGCTGACAATGGCCGATATGGGCATGAGCGACATGGAACCTGGCTCCATGGACCATGAAGGCGTGGGAGGCGCGCAGTCTGCGCCAATGGGTGCGATGGCGATGGACGGAATGAGCATGCGCGACACATCGAAGTTGCCACCGGACGTAAAGGTCGGTCCGGGGCTCGACATGGTGGCAATGAATCCGGTCGACCGCATGGGCTATCCCGGTACCGGGCTCGACAAGGTCTCCCACCGCGTGCTGACGTACAAGGACCTGGTGGCGGCCAAACCGAACAGGGATCAGCGTCGGCCTTCGCGCTCGGTCGAGATTCATCTGACCGGTAACATGGAGCGCTACATGTGGTCTTTTGACGGGAAGAAGTTTTCTGCCGTCACCGATGACCCCATTCGCTTCGCGTTCAACGAACGCGTCCGTGTGCGTCTGGTGAACGATACGATGATGGCGCATCCCATTCATCTGCACGGCCACTTCTTCGAACTGGTGAATGGCCACGACGGTTTTCAGCCCCTCAAGCATACGCTTACGGTCCAGCCAGGAAGCAGTGCAACTTTTGATCTGACTGCCGATGAGCCTGGCGACTGGGCATTCCATTGCCACCTGATCTACCACATGCACAACGGCATGTTTCAGGTCGTCACCGTCCGCCCCCTGAACGGGGAGGTTGGGCAATGAGGACTGGAGCGTTCATTCTTCTGCTGGCTTCGGCTGCTCCTGCATACGCACAAGACCATGCGGCGCACCAACCCCACGAAGTGCAAGCAGATGCACCAGATAAGGCGCCGCCGCAGTCGGCGCATCCCGAGCAGGAAAGCGAAATCCAGGCAGCCACAGCGCTGCCGCCGATGGATCACGGGTCGATGGATCATCAGCAGCCAGGCGAGCCGGGAGGAATGGATTCCGGCGCCGTTGGCCACGATCCTGCGGGAGCCATGGAGATGGACGGCGCCATAGATCACTCGGCTCATGGCGCGATGGATAAAGTTGCGGGAATCCCGGAAGCTCCGCCGCCGCCGGAGGCATATTCTGGCCCTGCCTATGCGGCCGATGCCTTCGTCGGTCCCCGAATCATGGCAGCTTCGCGCGCAGCAGTGGCGCGCGTGGTCAGCGGCCTGCCCGTCTTCTGGTTCATGGCTGACCGGGCGGAATATCGCGTGCGCCAGGGCAAAGACGGATATTTGTGGGATGTTCAAGGCTATTACGGCGGCGATATCGACAAGTTCTGGTTCAAGAGCGGAGGTGAGGGCGTTTTCAGCGAGAATCCGGAATCAGCTGAAGTCCAAGCGCTCTGGAGCCACGCAATTGGCCCATGGTGGGATCTGCAAGCGGGTGTCCGGCAAGATCTGGCCGGTCCCGACCGGACGCATGCAGTCGTTGGCGTCCAGGGGCTTGCCCCCTACCTATTCGAAGTCGATGCGGCCGCCTTCGTCTCCAACAAGGGTGATGTCACCGCGCGGATCGAGGGCGAGCTTGACCAGCGTATCACCCAGCGGCTGATCCTGCAGCCGCGTGCGGAAATAGGCCTTTCGGCACAGGACATACCAGAGCTCGGGATTGGCGCCGGCGTCGATCGTATCGAGACCGGCTTGCGCTTGCGATACGAGTTCGTGCGCGAATTTGCACCCTATGTCGGGATCGATCAGGAGTGGCGGCTTGGCCAAAGCGCCGATTATGCCAGGGCTGCCGGAGAGGATCCGAGCGTGACCAGTTTCGTCGTTGGCGTGCGTCTATGGTTCTGACACGCAAGCCTCAGCTGGGAAACGAATATTCTCGAGTATGAGCCGGATCGTCAATTGCAGTGACGGTCTCGGCCACGTCCTTCGGCCCGAGTAAAGCTGATAAGGCGATCGGAACATATTTTGCACTGAGCGTGGAGAGTATCCACCCGTTCGCAGACAGAATGAAAGGCGCATATTATGCTCGGGCCCTCCTCTGCCTCATCCTTGCGGACACTCGATGATATCGACTTTGGCGGTAAGACCGCCATCGTCAGGGTCGACCTCAATGTGCCCGTCGAAGACGGGGTCGTGGCCGACGCCACCCGGATCGAGCGCATTATCCCTACGCTTGTCGAACTGACCGCGAAGGGCGCGAAAGTTGTCCTCCTTTCTCACCTGGGTCGTCCGAAGGGAAAGGTGGTTGCCGATATGAGTCTCGAGCCCGTCGCGGGCGCGCTGGAGAAAGCGATGGGCATGCCGGTTCGTTTCGTCGCGACGAACTGGCGCGATGGCCATGCGAGAGAGGCCGTCAAAGCCGCGGCGCCGGGCGATCTACTGCTCATGGAAAACACGCGGTTCCATCCGGGTGAGGAGACCAACGATCCAGAGCTGGTCGCGCAGTTCGCAAACCTGGGCGACATATACGTAAACGACGCATTTTCCTCAGCGCATCGTGCTCATGCATCGACGGAGGGCATCGCGCACGTGCTGCCGGCGGTGGCAGGGCGCGCTCTGCAGGCTGAGATCAAGTCGCTGAGCCTGGTTCTCGAAAACCCGGATCGCCCGGTGTTCGCGCTTGTCGGCGGAGCCAAGGTTTCCACCAAGCTCGATCTCCTCGTCAATTTGGTCGCCAAGATGCAGGCCATCGGCATTGGGGGTGCGATGGCCAACACGTTTCTGGCTGCCCAGGACCGGCCAATAGGCAGATCGATGGCCGAACGCGAAATGCTGGACAATGCCCGTGAGGTTATCCACCGTGCTAACGAGGCCGGTTGCACGATTTTCCTGCCGATCGACGTGGTCGTAGCCACCGAGTTTACCGCCGGCGCCGTCTCGCGTACGGTTTCGGTTGAGCGGGTCGGCGCAGACGAAATGATCCTCGACGTCGGTCCCGCGACAGTAGCGCTTCTTGAGAAGGCGCTGAAGCACATGCGGACCGTCGTCTGGAATGGTCCGGTTGGAGCGTTCGAGGTTCCGCCTTTCGACCAGGGAACGGTAGCCCTTGCCGGGGCGATCGCCGATTTGGCAGATGCTGGGCGCCTCCGAGCAGTCGCGGGCGGGGGTGACACGGCCGCAGCGCTCAACCACGCGGGCGTTGCCGACCGGTTCAGTTACGTGTCGAGCGCAGGTGGGGCGTTCCTCGAATGGCTTGAGGGTAAGGCGCTGCCCGGCGTCGTGGCGCTGCGAAGATGAAGGTGAAATCATATGCGCACAGAACCATGTATGACCTCTTTCCTCGCACCTCTAGGTTTCTAGCCCCTCCCGCGCACGCTCGAGCACCTTCATCTCCTTAACCTGCTCGTTCCTGAGCTTTCGGACCGCATTGGCAGTGTCTCTAGGAACGCCGGGTTGCTTCAGCAGGACATTGGACATGTCTATCGCGCCGCGATGATGTTCGATCATCTTCCTCAACCAGACCGTGGACACATCGGGACCGAAAACGCCTGTGGTTGCATCGTGCATTTTTTGTATCGGCCGCAGAAAGACCAGCGCGCTCTCGACATCTGTGGGCCCGTCGCGTAGCAGCTTCTCGAGCTCGCGGACCGCCCGTTCCTGCGCTCGCACCGTGTGCATTGCCAGAGCCCGGATTTCAGGAGATGGATTTTCCTGAAGAAGCACCCGCGACAGTGCCGCTCCGCCCTCGTGGTGCGCAATCATCATTCTTACCCAATTGTCGCCCGAGCTCGTTCCGATGGCGGCTCTCATGCTGTCGTACATGGCGGTTTCGGCCCGGAAGAATGGCCCAAGATCATGTGAAATGGCCTCGGAGGGATCGCCGCCGTTCTGGGCCCCCGTGCGGTCACAAGCCGACATTGTCATCAACAAGCAAGTTGCCGTGATCTGCCGTGCGTCCAGTCGTTTCTTCATATCCGCCGATCTGACGATTGCACTGGCACATATTCTTATCACCCCGTTGTTCGTTCGTCACACGTTTGTGTACCTCCAATGAGCTGGCGCTATCAGCATCTTGGATAGTGAGTGTCTTGGGCTGACGGGCGGAAAGGTCGCTCCAGGTTCATCGGAGGTTTTGTGTCGATGGAGGAAATCGCCTCCAGCCATCCCTGCCGGCAGTCGAATGACGCATTCACGATTTCTGGACCTGGGGGCGGGAGATTGCGGGCAACAGGACGCTTCTGAAGCCTTGTCCGGACAGGCGGCTGCGGAGCAACCATGCCGATGATGACTTTTTTCCGTCGGCTTGAACCTTTTCAGTGCGGTGGTCGGATAGTCCTTGGATTTGCCGTGGGGCAGGGACAAGGTACACCGGGTTTTAATGTAGATCGCCACATTGGGAGGGAGTTCATGGTCGGCGGAAGCCATCCTGCATCAGCAGCTTCAGGATCGGATATTCTTGCGCTGATTGGCGATGGTGTCGTCAGCACAGACGGAAGCGGACGCATCCTGCTTTTCAACCGTGCAGCTGAAGAGATTTTCGGCTACGAGGCTGACGAGATACTTGGCGAAACGGTCGAGATCCTTCTTCCTCGTCGCTTTCGTGCGAGACATGTCAGCGACGTGAAGGCGTTCGCGGCGGATTCGGAGGCGACCCGCCGCATCATGGGGCATCGCAGGGATGTGCTCGGGCAACGCAAGAATGGCGAAGAATTCCCCGTCGAAGCCACGCTATCCCGGCATGTGCTCAGTGGGAACACCACCCTCACGGTCGTGATCCGGGACGTCTCGGAGCGCAGGCATCTTGAGCAGGAACTCGAAACGCGTAACCGCGAGCTTGCAGCGAACGAAAGTCGCTTGCGCCTGGCGCTCGGGGGCGGGCGCATGGGTACGTGGGAGTGGAGCCTCCAGAACAATGAACTCGTGGGCGATGACGCCTTGCGGCACCTATGGGGGTTGAGCGAACAGAAACGGCTCAATGTCGATGATGCTTTTGCGAGGGTTCACCCGGAGGATCTACCCGGGCTGCGCCGGGTGCTCGATAACGCCATTGCCAGGACCGAAGAGTTTGCCGGGGAGTTCCGGATTCGCGATCGGGAGGGATCATCCCGCTGGGTAGCCGCGCGGGGCACGGTCTTGCGCGGAGGGGAAGGAGAAGCCCAGACCCTTGTTGGCGTCTCCTTCGATGTGAGCGAGCGGCGTGAGCTTGACGAACAGCGACGCCTGCTCGCCGCCGAGCTGAATCACCGCAAGAAGAACATGATGGCGTTGGTTCAATCCGTCGTGAGTCTTTCCTCCCGTGGCACCCAATCCGTGGATGCTTACAAGCAAGCGCTGCAGGGGCGGCTTGGCGCGGTCGCCAAGAGCCTGAACCTGACGCAAGACGGCGAGAGCGGCACCACTCTGCTTGATCAGCTCCTTCGCGAGTTGGAGCCCTTCCGGAACGCGCACGGCACCAATATCGTGCTTGCGGGCCCAACTGTCTCACTTGATGCGAAGACAGGTCTTTCGGTCGGCTTGGTTCTCCACGAATTGGCTACCAATGCTGCGAAATACGGGGCCCTGAGCCTTGCGACAGGGACCGTCTCGGTAGAATGGGCCCTTGAGGACAGTGATCGAGGCTGTTGGCTGACGCTGGAATGGAGAGAGAGCGGCGGACCGCCCGTATCTCCGCCAACGCACCGCGGTTTTGGCAGTACCCTGATCGAGACGACGCTTACGCGATCTTTGCGCGGGAAAGTTGAAATAGACTATCTTCCCCAGGGATTGTTCTGCCGTATGGCGTTGCCGCTTGAGAACAAAGAGGAACGGTTGAGCCTCTGATTGGACATTTCCAAAATATCTGATCAGCGGCAAACTTATGAGCAGGAAGGAACGCTGCCTCCCGAGCAATCGGTTGGTGCCTTTCGCGCCGCGTTTCCGCGACTCGTCGGTTGAAGCCCGATGGGCCGCCGTGTCGTTTTACCGGCGCGGCGGCTCTGATCGGTTTGTTAATGATGCGTCATTTCGCCCTGCTGAGCCGCCATCTGCTCCATCATGTCATGCATCATCGCCATGCGTTCCTGACAAGCGCGCATCATGGTGGCATGATCGCCTTTCATCATGCTTGCCATGTGTTCCTGCATTTTCTGCTGGTGCTCGGCCATCAGCCGCTGGCGCTCGGCCGGGTCGGTGGCGGTGCGCGCCTTTTGCATCAGCGCGCGCATTTCCTCCATCTTCTGACGGTGCTCTTGCATCGCTTGAGACCCCATCGTCATGCCGGCCTTGTGGTCCGGTTCACCAGCCTGAGCGGTTGTAGCGCCGTGCTGATGTTCGGCCTGCTGTGCGATAGCGGGCGACGAAGCAAGCGCAGTGGCAAGTGCGGTTGCAAAAAGTGTCCGTTTCATCATTATCTCCTCTTCATTCCAGGGGGTCGGTCGTGGATCTTCTTTACATAGGCATGCTCCTTGGAACATTTCTCAGGGGGTAAACAGGCCTATCGAGCCATTGTCAGAGCGCCGCTATCACCGCTTTCAATTTATCCCTCACGCCCGTAGCGACCTCTGCCAGCAACTCGTTTTCGACCGCTTGCATCGAGGCGACCGGATCGACCGCAGCGACTTCGAACACTTCGGCAGCAACCTGCTGGATAATGACGTTGCAGGGCAGCATGGTTCCGATCTTGTCCTCGGCCTGCAATGCCTTGTGCGCCAGGCTTGGATTGTACGCGCCAAGGATACGGTAAGGCCGGAAGTCCGCGCCGATTTTTTCCTATAGAGTCCGTTTCGGAACTCATGCTGAGCGTCCGATGCGGCGGAGGAGTGTCCGTCGTCAGAACATTCGGCACAACTCGCGGCGTAGATTAGCGGAGTGCGGACCTCGTCAGGGGGTTGATGTTAGGCGGCGAACTTGCGGTGCTGCAAGCGCCGATGTTCGATGGTCTGTCGCTTGATCCTTTCGCGCAGTTTGATGATTGCCGGAGCCCTGCCGAAGTAGGCGTCGGCAGGCGTCACATTGGCCAGGCTCTCGTGGTATCGCTGGTGATTGTAGTGCTCGACGAAGGCCTCGATGTGAGCTTCGAGGTCGCCGGGCAGGAAGTAGTTTTCCAGCAAGATGCGGTTTTTCAGGGTCTGATGCCAGCGCTCGATCTTGCCCTGGGTCTGCGGGTGTAGCGGGGCACCGCGCACATGGCTCATCTTCTGGGCCTCGATGTATTCCGCCAGTTCGCCGGCGATGTAGCTGGGGCCATTGTCCGACAGCAGCCTTGGCTTGTGCAGCACCGTGGCGCTGTCGCAGCCCGATGCGGCCAGTGCCATGTCCAGCGTGTCGGTCACGTCCTCGGCGCGCATGTTGGTGCACAGCTTCCAGGCGATGATGTAGCGTGAGAAGTCGTCGAGCACGGTCGACAGGTACATCCAGCCCCACCCGATAATCTTGAAGTAGGTGAAGTCGGTCTGCCACATCTCGTTCGGCCGGGTGGTCTTGGTGTGGAACTGATCGGCGGCCTTGATCACCACATAGGCCGGGCTGGTGATCAGGTCATGGGCCTTCAGAAGGCGGTAAACCGTGGCTTCCGACACGAAGTAACGCCTTTCGTCGGTAAAGCGCACCGCCAGCTCCCGTGGGCTCAGCTCGGACTGCTCCAGTGCCAGTTCGATGATCTGATCAAGGATGTCAGGCGGGATCCGGTTCCACACGCGGCTCGGTGCCGATGGCCGATCTTCCAACGCCTCCGGTCCGCCTTCGAGGAACCGGTCGTACCAGCGGTAGAACGTCCGGCGTGCGATCCCCAGCTTGTCGAGGGTGAGCTTCGCCGGCAGATGCGACTGCTCGACGATCCGGATGATCTCGAGCTTCTCGGATGCGGGATATCTCATTCGTCGTCGCCCCCATCCGCGATCATGCTTTTTTTGAGCAGACGGTTTTCGAGCGTCAGGTCGGCCACGCATTCCTTCAAAGCGCGGGCTTCGCGGCGCAGGTCCTGCACCTCGCCGCTGGTCGCGGCACGAGCCGTGTCACCCGCCAGGCGCCGCTTGCCCGCTTCCATGAACTCCTTCGACCAGGTGTAGTACAGGCTCTGGGCGATGCCTTCCTTGCGGCACAGCTCGGCGATGCTGTCCTCGCCGCGAAGGCCATCAAGCACGATCCTGATTTTATCCTCGGCCGAGAAGTGCCGCCGGGTCGCCCGCCGAATGTCCTTCACCACCTGCTCGGCAGGCTTCTTGGCTGGCAATTTTGATTTGGAGTGATTGGCTCTCATCTTCGTTCCTTCGTCACTACGACGAGAGCCAATCACTCCTTAAATCTCAACCCAATTTTGCGCCATAGGTGCTGACGGGGAACACATTCTATCGCGGCAAGGTGGGGCGAACCCATGTGGACGAGACGGCGGGCGGTGAGACGCGTTTCCCTCCCTTCGCGGTCGCGCACGCGCATTACGCGCCGGAGCACGCCTTGCTCGAGGTCCAGCTCCTGGCGGTAGGAGAGGATCTGGGAGCTGGGCAGATTGAGCCACTCGCCGCCCTCCGGCCGGAAGTTGAGCGGGAGCCAGTTCGGCAGGTTGACGAGATCCTCATTTTCGACCGGCCGCCCGGCAATGTCCGTCACCAGACGATTGTATCCGCCCGACAGGTACGTGCCGGGATAGTGGGTTTCGTCTGCATCGCTCTCTTCCGCGGCGCCGCGGGTCGCGAGATAGCCGTTGCCGAGCGCGCACAGAGCCTCGCGCAACGCTTCATGGCCCGGGTCGAAGCCGTCATAGGCAAGGGTCCAACTAGCCACGACGCGCCAGCTTTCGAGAGAGGGAGCCCAGAAACTGCTCGACCGCCTGGGTGTCCGACAATTTATACTGCGCTAAGGTGTGGCGGTCAGCGTTCGTCACCAGGATGCCGATCCCCCGACCTGACAGTGCGGCAAACGCGTCTTCGTCCGTATCGTCGTCGCCGACATAGAGCGGCACGACGTCTTCTGCTTCGAGATCGAGCGCGGACAATAGCCAGAGAACGGCTTTGCCCTTGTCCCAGTCCAAATCCGGACGCAGCTCGAAAACCTTCTTGCCGGTCGTTTGCCTCAGGCCATGGCGTTCAGCCGCCGTCTCCGCGGCGCGTTTGATTCGCGTGATTTGCCTTCGCGCCACCAGACTGTAGTGGACAGCGATGGCGAACTTCTTGCGTTCGAGCAGAACGCCTTCGATGTCGCCAATCTCGGCCCGGAGCAGCGCTTCGGCACGATCCAGCGCCGAAAGAATGGTGGAAGCGCCTTCATGCTCCTCATGCAAGCCATCGGGACCTGCGATGTCGAAGCCATGACTTCCAGCATAGACGAGACCGTCAAGGCCGACCAGACGAGCCACCTCCGCGCGGTCGCGCCCGCTGACGATGGCGACATGGCAATGCGAGGCAAGATCCGCGAGGATCCCTCGCATTTCGGCGGACAGGACGGCAAGTTCTGGCCGGGCGACGATCGGCGTCAGCGTGCCGTCCTAGTCGAGAAAAACGGCCGGACGCTTTCTGGAAAATAGTGTGCATATGCCGGCCGTGCAGGAGAGGGCGTCGGGCAGCAGATCGGCGGTCTGATGATACTGGATCGGAGGAATCGGGCGAAGCTCCAGTTCGGCAAGATCCTCAACCACGATATGGGCACCATTTGCTTTCATGGCAGCCGCAACGCCGGTCCGGTCGATACCGATCACGAGTCCGAAGCCGCCCGCCCTACCGGCCGCTACACCGGCAATGGCATCTTCTATGACAACCGAGTGCTGCGGGGGCGTTTCCAGGCGCCGCGCTGCTTCGAGAAAGGTATCTGGCCGCGGCTTTCCTGCCAGCGAAAGCCGTTCGGCTTCCACGCCGTCGATCCGCACATCGAAAATCCCTTTCAGACCGGCTGCATCGAGGACAGCCGATGCGTTCTTGCTTGAGGAGACGAGAGCGGTTTTCACGCCTTGACGGCGAAGCTCTCGGATGAAGGCAACACTGGTTTCGAAGACTTCTACGCCGCTATCTGCCAGCTGCTCCTGGAAGAAACGATTCTTGCGGTTGCCGAGACCACAGATCGTCTCGCGATCAGGCGGATCGGCAGGATCGCCATGGGGCAGGCTGATCTTGCGCGTTACGAGGAAGCTGCGCACTCCCTCGTATCGGGGCATGCCATCGATGAAGCGTCGGTAGTCCTCTTCTCCGAACGCTCGATATGGCTTGCCGCGCCGGTTTGTACGCTGGGCAAGGTATTCGTCGAACAATTGCTTCCATGCCGCTGCATGCAGCTGCGCCGTATTGGTGACCACGCCGTCAAGGTCAAAGAGGAAGGCCGCGTAACCCTCTTCATGTGGATCGGCCGGACCAGGGCTCATCGCTTTGCTGTGTCTCCGTTTTGCGGCGGTCCACCGATGACCGGCATCAGCGCTCTGCCCTACTTCGAGTGATGAAGCTTTTTTCTCCCTGCGGGCGCACAAGAGAGGCTCCCAAGAAGAAGGACTACCATTAGACGAACGCGCTGCCGGCGCATTACACCGGCACGCGCGCCGCTCGCTCCTGCGCTGGTCCTCCGGACCGGCAAGTTTGCGGCAATGGGCCGGGGAGACGACCGCCGTGTCGGCGCCGCATCTCACCTGTCGGCGATTTTTAGGAAGGACCACGGAAGCGGCCTGCGCGTAACAAATCGGCATGGGCAACGTCTGTCGGGCGATGTCCGGCTCGAGACCACAGAAGACTTGCTACGCTGCCCTTGGCGGGCAGCACTGCCCGGTTGCTGTCCTTCGGCCCGCACCGTGTCCAGGAAAGCCGGGAGGAGCTGGCGAATGAAGACGATTGTGACATTGACTCTGAATCCCTCGATTGATGGCTCTGCCGAGACGGACATCGTGCGACCGGTTCACAAGATCCGAACGTCCGACGAACGCTACGATCCTGGAGGGGGCGGGATCAATGTGGCCCGGGTCATCCGGGAGCTGGGTGGCCCTGCACTTGCGATGTATCTGGCCGGCGGCGCGACCGGCGGTGTGCTCGACGACCTTCTCGATACCGCATTGATTGCACACCGTCGTATACCGATCGCGGACCATACCCGCATCAGTCACGCAGTCTTTGAACGCTCGAGCGGCGAGGAATATCGCTTCGTGCCCGCAGGCCCGCTCGTGATGGAGTGGGAATGGCGCGCAATCCTGGAGGCCCTCGAAGATATCGATTGCGAATACCTCGTCGCCAGCGGCAGCTTGCCGCGTGCTGTTCCCGACGATTTCTATGAGACCGTAGCTGCCCTGGCGCACCGCAAGGGAATTCGACTGGTTCTCGATACGTCGGGAAGTGCGCTGCGTGCCGGGCTTGTTCGCGGCGTCCACCTGGTGAAGCCGAGCCTTGGCGAACTCGAGGCGCTGGTCGGACGCAGGCTCGCCGACAGCGCGGCACAAGAGGCAGCGGCCAGGGAGCTCATTGATGCTGGTTCGGCAGAGATGGTGGCGCTGACGCTCGGGCGTGACGGTGCGCTGCTCGTGACCGCTCAAGCCGCGCTACGTCAGCCGGCGCTCGATGTGGTTGCGAAGAGCGCGGTCGGCGCTGGCGGCAGTTTCGTCGCGGCGATGACACTCGCTTTGGCGCAGGGCCGCGATGAGCAAGATGCTTTCGAATACGGCATGGCGGCAGGCGCTGCCGCCGTACTGTCGCCTGGCACTGGCCTGTGTCGCCGCGAAGATGTCGAGCGGCTGTACGGCGAACTGACCAGGCAAATCGCGCCTCGGTCGTGAGCGCACAGGAAAATCGAAACACGGGAACGGGCAAACCAATGTTGGCGCTCGTTTGAGCGAACCCTGGTGGGCGCCCGGCCGGCCGACTTAGATGCGCGGCGTTGACATAGCTCAATGCCGGCCGAGGCGTTCGCGTGTCAGGTGCCCCCGATGGCGACCGGGCCATCGGATATGTCGGTGCCGCTTCAGTGAGAAAAGCTTCTGCAAGAAACCCCAATCGTGCTGCAAGCTTGCGCCGCTTGGTGCTCTGCCTGTTGCTGGCGCTCGGCCTGAACTTTCTTCATCTCGATGCGGCCGTGTTCGCGGCTCCGGTCGCGCCATCCACGTCGCAAGTAGCCGAACTGGAAGAGCATTGCACGACCGGCGCGGTTCACAAACAGTCCCCTGCAACCGCTGGCCATTGCCGCTCGTCGATCTGCTGCGCGGTTCTGCCCGATAGCACCTTGTCTCGTCGCGCCGCACCGACAACCGGAGCATGGTCGATCGGGCCAGCGGACGCTTTTGATCCTGCACTCCTCGAACAAGAGATCCCACCGCCCCGGCTCACCGCGTAAATCCGGCTTTTCGCGGTGGGTACACGCGGGTCCTTTGCGATCCGAACCCCCCTTTTGATTTCCTCTCGGCATGGAGGTCTTACTATGCCAACCTTAACACATAACGGGTCATTCCGACCCTCGTCTGCGCTCGGCGAGGACGCCGTCATCCAACGACTGACCGAGTGTCGCGCCGAATTCATGCGGTACTTCCAACGGCGGCTGAGTCGTACCGAGGAAGCGGAAGATGCGTTTCAGGATTTCTGCGTCAAAGTCCTTCGGGCCGCCCGGGAACCGCAGGACAACGGGAAGGTGGACGCCTGGCTTCGCCGGGTCCTGCGCAATTCGCTTATTGACCACTATCGGCGGCGCGCGGCGCGGCAGCGGGGCAGGGATGCCTATGAAGCCGAGCCCCGGGAAATGGCGGATACTCCCGAAACGGACTACGATGAAAATCCATGCACTTGCGTTCAGGACGCCTTGCCGGCGCTTCGCTCAGATTACGCCGAGATCATCCGGCGCGTCGATCTCGAAGGAGAACCGCGAGAAACTATTGCGGCTGATCTCGGGCTCACGTCCAACAATATCGGAGTGCGCCTGCACAGGGCGCGTCGGGCGATGAAGGATCAGATCGAAAAGCGCTGTTCCACCTGCCATTTCAGGAACTCCGGCGACTGCGATTTCCGTCCTATAGCGCACGGGGCGAACCGGAACAGCGAACACGATGGTCTGAAAGGAGCTGCCATTGCGGCGTCCTTCTTCTGACTTGCGCGCCACCTCTTGTCCATTGTGCGAGACAGTGGAGGATTGGCGGCATGGCACGCCCTGGCAGGGCCAGGAAGGAGTGGAATGATCGTTTGAATATCAAACTCCCTCGCATCGTCAGAAGAGCAGTCAATCACATCGGGATTCTAACCAAGATCATTTCACCCAATGGATCAGACTGCTCCTCTGGCACGCGCCGGTTCTCCTGACAGAGGGTGATCCCGGCAAGGCACGGTATCAGTGCGGGCGGAGGCGTTCTGGCAATGCCGAGGGCATTCTGGCCGTGCGGCTTGGATCGCCCGCCTGCTGTTCCTTGTGCCCCGAAAGCGAGAATGCACTGCTTCTGCCACCAGCGAGCCCGAGGACGGTCCGATCGGTTGCGCCATGGCGCTGGGGGGCGAGACTTCGCAGCACCGATCGAATTTGCAGGTCCGCGGCTCAAGGGCCGCAGGGATGCGGCAGGTACATTCGTCGAAGCGCAGGCCCCTCAAAGGTCAGACAACGCAAGTTTTCACTTTCGCTAAGGCGCACTTGCATCAATCGAGGTCTGAAAAGCCTTTATAGGCAGGCTTGCCTGTAACAACCGCTAGGCCACTGCGTCGATAATGGCTGGAGACGCACATTGACGCATGACGACCCCTTGCCGGATGATGATCCGGACATCGCCGCCCGGGCAGCGGATGCTGCAGTTCGCCGTGCGCTCGTCGAAGGCCATCGGCAGATTCTGGGTTTTCTTCGCCGGAGACTGGGCAGCGGGGATGAGGCCGAGGAGGTCCTGCAGATGTTCATGCTCCGCGCTGTCGAGCGGTCTGCTGACCTGCGCGATGTGCGCAGCGTTCGTGGCTGGCTCAGCCGCATTCTCGCCACGACAATCGTTGATCACCAGCGTCGAGCCGGCAAACGGCGTAAACGGGAGGAAATCGTGGATCCCTTCGATCTCGAGGAACTGTCGATCGAGCCGGATGATGAGCTCGAAGAGGCGATCTGCAATTGTCTTTACAAGCTCTTGCCAACTCTCAAGCCGGAATATGCCGAAGTGATCTGGCGCATAGACTTGTTGGAAGAACCCCGCGACCGCGTGGCGGCGAGCCTTGGTGTCAGTTTGAACAATATCACCGTCAGGCTTCATCGCGGTCGTCAGGCGCTCAAGAAGCGGCTGGAAGAAATGTGCATGACCTGCCCGGTTCATGGTTTCCTCGACTGTCGATGTGACGAGGCAGAGCGATGGCGCCGCCGCCGCGAGCAACTGGGCGGGCGCGCCGAGATATAGTGGCCGCAGCGTCAAATCGACCTGGTCGGAATCGGGTGGCTTTCCGCTGACCTGACGGCCCGGCAGTTTAGAAACCTTGGCTGAGGTCCTCAAGCGCAGATAGGTTGGAGAGATGGACGATGCCAGCTTCGCGAAGTTCTATGAACCCACCCTTTTTCAGATGGGTGAAGGTACGGCTTACGGTTTCTACCGTGAGACCGAGATAGTCGGCGATATCGGTCCGGGTCATGGGCAGTATGACAGGATCAGTGGTTCCTCCGGACCGCGCGGCGCGGCGGGATAGCATGAGGAGGAATGTGGAGACCCGTTCGCGCGCGGTCTTGCGGCCGAGCAGCACCATATGGTCCTGTGCGGCCGCAAGTTCGTTGGATGCTATCCCGAGAAGCCGCTGCTCGATGCCCGGAAAGTCCGTCAGCATGGCAGCGAACTGCTTGCGGGGGAATCGGCAACATCGCACCAGCGTGACTGCCTCTGCACTGCAGCCGTATCTTTCCAGGAAAGAGAGCCCGAGGAAGTCACCGGCAAACAGAAAACCGGTAATCTGTTGCCGGCCATCGGGTAACAGCTTGTAGACTTTTACCGTACCGTCGGTGACATTGAAAAGGTGGTCTGCCGGGTCGCCTTCGGTCACGAAAATCTGATGCCGAGCAATGTCCTGCACGCTGGTAATCGCGGCAAGTCGGTCAAGATCGCAATCGTCGATCGCATCGCATACACTGAGGACGCGCGCGGCACATGCAGCGCAGGGTTCCGGCAAGAGCTCCTTTCCGGACGAGAGTGACTGTACTTGCTGTGCGCATGCGCTCTTCATGGACTTCCTTCGTCCACCAATTTGTAGCTTAACAATTGAGACACATCAAGGAACTCCGCGATCCCCGCATTATCAACTGCTGCGGTGATGGAGTTGTGAATGCCGCACGAGATGAATTTCGGGAATCCGATCAGCGTCGCCCCGCTCCGGAGCACGCAAATCGGCCAGGCGTTTCCTCTTGTCCGAGAAGTCGCACCCATTTTGATGTTCGAGCAATGGATCCGGATTGCCAGTCCCCTGACATTGGAAGATAAATTCGACAGACGCGGAATTCTCGCAGCGACAGTCGCTTCTGGCCACCTTTATGGGCTGTGCCTGTACCGAGTCGAACCGCTTAAGAGTCCCAAGCCCCTTGTAGCACATTATCTCGCCACGTTCGGCATCGGTCAGCAGGCGCCGGTCGCCCGGTCTCTGGTCGCTGCCATTGACAGCCTCGCGTTCCGACTTGGCTGCGAGATCATACAGACCAGCGTTGCCTCATCACAGCGGAGCGTTCGCGCCTGTCTCGAGGCGGCCGGTCATCGTATCCGTCAGGTGGAATTTTCCAAGTATATTGGAGACGCGGAGGATAACCAAATGCCGGCACGATACACCGATCTATCATGGCTCGAACAGTGGCACCGGGGCGACGATATTTCCTCCGCGGCAAAGCGAGGATAAGCGCGGTCCTCACTCGCCGCTCCTGACCTTTCACTAAGGCGCCTCTGTAACAATGCCGGTGCTCGCGCGTCTCTCTCGAGGTCAGCCCGCCGGTTTTGATGGCGACCCGGCCAGGCGGTTTTTCCAGAGAGGAGGTTGGCATGAGGATGGAATGGCTGCGGCGCGTTGCACGCATGCATGCGATAGCTCTCGGTGGACGCGCGCGGCAAGGGGACGCGCGGCGTTTCCCTGCCGTACGAGTTCTTACAGCCCGGAAAGCGCGACTCGGCAATTGCGACCAGAGGCAATCCATTCTTGGTCCGCGCTCATCGCCCCGCGACTGCGACATCAGGCCTCGCATTGATCCTGTCGGAGGCACCGGATACCAGGGTCGACTCTACGAGACTGCCGCCGCCGGCAACCGTCCGTCCGCGCGATTTCCCAGGGGCCAGTGGCCGGCGCGCGGGCACTTCTCGAAAGCCGCGCTATGAGCGCGAGAGTCCGATTGCGGGCATCATGATCGGTCGGCTTCTCCACATTGGCGCACGGGCTATAGGTCTGCTCGGCCTCGCTGCGTATGAGCGATTGCGCCGCACACCGCCCGATCGCTCTTGCTTACCACGCCGCGCCCGCATTTCGCTTGAACGGCTCGGTCCGACATTCGTCAAGCTCGGGCAGACATTGAGCTTGCGCCGGGATTTGTTGTCCGAGCGGTGGCTCGATGAACTGGGGCGGCTGCAGGATAATGTCGAGTCTTTTCCAGGTGCTGAGGCGCAACAGGCGGTCGAGGAAGCCTTTGGCCAGTCGACCGAAGAGCTCTTTGCGACTTTCGAGACCAAACCTTTGGCGGCCGCGTCCATTGCGCAGGTCCACCGCGCCCGTCTGCACAACGGGCGCGCGGTCATCGTCAAGATTCGCCGGCCCGCAATCCGCGCCCGCATCGACCGCGACATGCGTGCGCTGGTCGCTACCACCCGGTTACTCATAATCATTGCCCCCCGACTTGAGCGCCTTCAACCGCTGCGTCTCGTCGACGAAATATGGGCTAATCTGCGCAAGGAAACCGATTTCCGGCAAGAGGCACGCAACATCCGCCGTTTCAACGAAGCCTTTCGCGACTGGCCGTCGCTCTCTATCCCCAATGTAATTGACGACCTTCAAACCGAGACCGTTCTGGTCCAGGAAATGAGCGGTGGGACGGGGATTGCCGACCCTTCGGTTGATGGCCCTCGCCTGGCGGAAGTACTTGTCGACGCCTATCTTAACCAGTTCTTCGTCATCGGGCTCTTCCACGGCGATCCACACCCCGGCAATTTATTCGTCACGCCTGATGGAAGACTGTGCTTCCACGACTTTGGTCTGACAGGATATCTCGATAACCGTACACGCCGCGCGCTCGCGTTTTTCCTTCAGGCCTTCGTAAGTGGCGACCCGCTGTGGATGCTGGATTCAGCGATCGACCTGGGGCTGCTCCATCAGGTCGATGACCGATCCGCGTTTATCAGGGGCATCGACGAAATACTCGCCGACTATGCGTCACTGCCATTGAAAGACTGGTCGCTTGCCGAGGCGGTCCTGCGGGTTGCGCATCTGGGTCCTGACGACAAGGTTATGTTGCCGCAAAACCTCGTGGTTCTGATGCGGACCCTATTCCTCATCGAGAGCGCTCTGCGTACGCTCGATCCGGACCTCAAAATCCTCGATACGCTGCTGGCGCGCGGTCGCGACGTGATGAAACGCCTCCTGAGTGATGAGACGGGCAATGGTGGCCGCGCTCGTTTGAAGGCAGAAGCCGCGCTGGCAGCCCATGACTTGCCCGGCGTGCTCGCGGCCTTTCTCCGGCGCCTGCAGAGCGATGGCTTCCACCCCGCCATAATTGTCCGGCACGAGGGACTGGAAACCATCGAAGCTCACCTCGACAGGACCGGCAACCGGCTCGCCTTGGCGCTCGTGACCCTGGGCCTCTACATCGCGGCGTCCCTTTTGATGCTGCACAGCGCCGGGCCACGGGTGCTGGGCAACGTCCCGCTGCTCGCGCTCCTCGGCTATTTATTGGCGTTGGGGTTATCATTCCGACTGGTCGGGGCGGTCGGGCGGTCAGGCCGGCTATAGAAGGATTGACCGATGGACAGCCAGCGAGAATCAATCAACCTGAGGAGAATGACGTGAATGGAAATCGAAAGATCCGCGTAGCCGTCAACGGTTATGGTGTCATCGGCAAACGGGTGGCCGACGCGGTTGCCCGGCAGGACGATATGGAACTCGCAGGGGTTTCCGACATCAACGCCGACTGGCGCTCACGCATGGTGACGCAAAAGGGCTATCGGCTATTTGGTGCGGCGAAAGAACAGGCCGACCTCATGCGTGAAGCCGGACTCGATGTGAGCGGAACGCTTGAGGATCTGCTCGCAGCAGCCGACCTGGTCGTCGATTGCACGCCGAAGCACGTAGCGGCCAAGAATGTCGAAATCTACCGGCAGGTGGGTATCAAATTCATCGTTCAGGGCGGCGAGAAGCATACGGTCACCGGGCATTCGTTCGTGGCCGAGTCGAGTTACGTGGGCGCGCTCGATCGGGAGAGCACCCGCGTTGTTTCCTGCAACACGACCTCGATTGTCCGGACGTTGAGCGCGCTGAAAAATGCCGGCCTGCTCCGCCGGGCCCGGGGTACGTTGCTGCGCCGCGCCACCGACCCGTGGGAGAGTCATCTCGGCGGAATCATGAATACGCTGGTTCCCGAACCCGAAATTCCTAGCCATCAGGGGCCTGATGCCAAGAGCGTCGATTCCGAGCTCGATGTCGTCACGATGGCGGTAAAGGTGCCCCAAACCCTGGCGCACCTGCACTACTGGGCGGTGCAACTGACCCGCCCGGCGGAAAAGGAAGAGGTACTCGAGGCTTTTCGTTCGTCGAGCCGTATCGCGCTCATCCGCATGGCAGATGGACTGACGGCCATCAACACCGTGAAGGAGTTGATGGCCGATCTCGGCCGGCCTCACGACAACCTCTACGAAGTAGCCCTGTGGTCGGACATGCTGAAGGTGGAAGGGGATGAACTATTCTACGGCTACATGGTCGATAACCAGGCGATCGTCATTCCTGAAACGGTCGACGCAATACGGGCTCTGGTCGGGCAAATTCGTGATCCGAATGAGTCCATTGCCAGGACCAATGCCGCGCTGGGAATCGGTACCATCGCCAAAGCTCTGGGAGATCAATGATGAAGATGAGGCACATTATGACACCCTCGGTCGTTTCGGTTGCGCCGGAGACACCGATCCCGGAGGTTGCCCGGCTCCTTCTTGAGCGGCATGTCAGTGCCGTGCCGGTGATCGATGCCAGCGGGTATTGTTAGCGAAGGGGACCTGCTGCGCAGGACCGAGGACGGTAGCCATCCGCACGGTTCCTGGTGGTTGAGACATTTCTCCAAAAAGGGGGCAAGCGCGGCGGATTATGTGAAGGCACGCGGGCGCTTCGCCGCAGACGTGATGACGCCCGAAGTAGTTACCGTCACGGAGGATTCCCTGAGCAGCGAAGTGGCACACCTGCTGGAAACCCAAAGGATCAAGCGTGTTCCGGTCATGCGCGAGGGCAAAGTTGTCGGCATTGTCAGTCGCGCCGATCTTATACGCGGTCTGGCCGCGGGCAAAGACATGGCGTCTCCCCCCGTGTCAGTCGCAAACGAGACAATCCGCGAACAGCTTCTCAAGGAACTCGAGCAAGCGGACTGGGCCCCGTCCTACGGTATCAGCGTGATTGTCGCAGACGGGACCGTGCGTATCTGGGGTCTTGTGGATTCGCAGGATCAAGTGGACGCGCTCCGGGTCGCAGCCGAGAATGTCCCGGGCGTAAAGGGTCTGGAACTGAGCGTCGAAACAATGCCTCCCTATGCTTGGGGGGCCTATGGCTGGGTCGCCTGAAGGCTCCGCCTGAACACGACGCGGGCAAGGGCAAAAATGGTGGGTCGCTCCATTGGGGCAGCGGTTCATGCCGGATGCCTTAACGCGCACCATCGCAGGGGATTGATCAGGGATACCTGAGCCTGGTGCCGCCATTAGCGTTGTGCCGTGATCGCTACGTCCCGGAGCATGACCGAAGCGAGCAAAAGTTTGATGTTCCGACGGCGGTGTTCGTCGGCCCGAAACCATCCGGGCGCCGATCAGCGGGCGCAGTAAGGGCCCGTAGCGGACTTGGCTGCTGGTTCTGTGCATTGGAGAAGGTGTGAACTTTACCGTTCTCCAACCAGATTACGCGGCTCGCCGCGCCCGAATGCCTCGATATTCTCCACGGTGGTTTCGATGATCCGCCGAACGGCGCTTTGCGTATTATAGGCATTATGGGGCGTCACAATCACGTTCGGGAACCGCAGCAAGACGTGATTGGCGACGAGCGCCTTGAGGTCGTAGCCATCGCTCGACGCTCCCCGAAAAATTTGCGCCTCCTCGCGCACCAGAGGCTCCTGTGGCAATACGTCAAGTCCCGCCGCCCGAACCTTGCCATCGGCCAGAGCTCGTACCAGCGCAGGCACATCGACAACGTTGCCACGCGCAGTGTTGATCAGGAGTGCGCCGGACTTCATCAGGTCGAACTCGCGGTCGGAAATTAGACTCGCGGTTCCCGGGTTCGCCGGCACGTGGAGTGTGATTACGTCCGCATCTGCGAGAACTTCATCTAACGCGGCATAGCGAAACCCGAATTGTGTTGCCGCGTCATTTTCCGGATGGAGATCGTAGGCCACGACATTCATCCCAAAACCGCGCGCGATCTCAGTCACCCGGCGCCCGATACGACCAGTTCCGATGACGCCGAGCGTCTTGCCACGCAGTTCGAAGCCGCGCAGCCCGGCTTGCGAGAAGTCGCCGCGGCGTGTGCGCTCCACCGCCTCGACCAGATTGCGGGCGACGGCCAGGAGCAGGGCGAAGGCATGCTCCGCCACGGTCGAATCGCCATAGTCGGGTACGTTCGCGACCGCGACACCGTGCGCCTTGCACCAGTCCAAATCGATATGATCGTATCCGGTAGACCGGGTTGCGATCAGCTTGAGACGGGGGAACTGGGTCAGTACGTCGGCGCCGAGCTGTGAGTTCACGAAGGTGCTTACGACTTCTGCCGAAGTGAAGAGGGTGGCGGTTTGCGGGTCGAGGCGCTGGCGAGTGCATTCGACCTCGTGCTCGGGTTCAAGCCTCAGACACGCCTGGTGTTCCCACTCTTCCGTCTCGAACACGACGACCTTCATCGAGAAGCATCCGGCTCGGAGGTTGTTCGCGCTGGCGCGGTCTTCAGACTCTGCTCGACTTGGGCAACGTTGCGAAGCGTAGAGACAAAGCTGTCGGGGTTGAGCGAGATCGAATCGATGCCTTCTTCAACCAGAAAAGCGGCGTATTCGGGATAGTTGCTGGGGGCCTGGCCGCAGATCCCGATCTTGATGCCGGCGGCGTGCGCCTGGACGATGGCTTCGCGAATCGCACGCTTTACCGCATTATTGCGCTCATCGAACAGGGGGGCGAGATCGCCCGAGTCCCGATCGACCCCGAGCACGAGCTGCGTGAGGTCATTGGAACCAATCGAAAATCCGTCGAAGCGCTGCGCGAACTCTTCGGCAAGGAAGACGTTGGCGGGAATCTCGCACATCATGTAGATTTCGAGGCCGTGCCGGCCCCGCTCGAGTTCGTTCTCTTTCATCACGGCGAGCACGCGATCAGCCTCCTCGGGCGTGCGGCAGAATGGAACCATGACGATCACGTTCTCGAGACCGATCCTTTCGCGCACCGTCTTCAGCGCTCGGCATTCCAGGGCAAAACCCTCGCGATAGCGCTCGTCGTAGTAGCGCGAAGCACCGCGCCATCCGAGCATCGGATTCTCCTCTTCCGGTTCGAAAACGCTGCCGCCGAGGAGGTGGGCATATTCATTGGATTTGAAGTCGCTCAAGCGCACGATCACGGGGTGCGGGTGGTAGGGTGCTGCGAGCTTGGCGATTCCCAGCGCGAGCGTCTCGACGAAGAAGTCCACTGGGTCATCGTAGCCGCGCGTGCGCTGGCGGATCTCTCGCCGCGCCGCTGGATCGGCCACGCGGTCGGGATGGATCAGCGCCATCGGATGGATCTTGATCAGATTGTTGATGATGAACTCCATCCGCGCAAGGCCAACTCCTCGCGCAGGCAGGCGCCACCAGCGGAAGGCGGCGGCAGGGCTGGCGATGTTCACCATCATCGCGATTCGGGTTTCGGGCAGGTCGGAAACATCCACCTGCGATGACTCGAATTCCAGGATGCCTTCGTATACAACGCCCCGATCACCTTCAGCGCAGGAAAGCGTGATTTCCTGCCCGTCAATCAGCAGTTCGGTGCCATGGCCCGTGCCGACGATGGCGGGCACTCCCAGTTCGCGGCTGACGATGGCGGCGTGGCTGGTCGTGCCGCCATGATCGGTGATGATTCCGGCGGCCTTCTTCATGATCGGGACCCAGTCGGGGTCCGTCATGCCGGTCACGAGGATGGCTCCGTCGCGGAAGGTGTCGATGTCGGCGGCGCTGCGAATGGCACATACTTGACCCGAGGCAATCGCTTCGCCGATCGCCGAGCCGGTGATGATCGGCTTTCCCTTCGTCTTCAGGCGGTAGCTCTTGATTTGGCCGGTTTGCCGGGACGACTGCACCGTCTCGGGCCGCGCCTGGACCATGTAGAGTTCGCCGGTCTCTCCGTCCTTGGCCCATTCCATGTCCATCGGCCGGCCGTAGTGGTCCTCGATCGTTGCGGCCCAGCGGCCGAGCTCCAGAATTTCCGCTTCGCTGAGAACGAAGGCCTGGCGCTCCTTCTGGGTGGTTGCAACTGTCGTGGTGCGCTCGCTCCCGCCGGTCGCGTAGATCATCTTGGTCTCTTTGGCGCCGAGCGTCTTCTCGATGATCGGGGTGTAGCGCCGGTCGTCGAGTAAGGGCTTGAAGACGAGATATTTGTCGGGATCGACCGCGCCCTGCACGACGGTTTCGCCGAGACCCCATGCGGCGCTGATCACGGCGACGCCGGGAAATCCGGTTTCCGTATCGATCGAAAACATGACTCCCGAACCTGCCAGGTCGGAGCGTACCATCCGCTGGACGCCGATCGACAGCGCGACTTCCAGATGATCGAACCCCTGGGTTTCGCGGTAGCTGATCGCCCGGTCGGTAAACAGCGAGGCGTAGCACCGCCGGCAGGCGTCGAGCAGCGCGCGCTCACCGCGCACATTGAGAAAGGTTTCCTGCTGACCGGCAAAGCTCGCCTGGGGCAAGTCCTCAGCAGTCGCACTCGAGCGCACAGCAACACTGATCTCGTCCTGGCCGCTGCGACGGGAAAGCTCGCGATAGGCGTCCCGGATTTCTGTGGCGATCGCCTCCGGGAATTCTCCGTCGAGAAACAGCCGGCGGATCGTTTCGCCCGTTTCGTGCAACGAGGCCTTTTCACTCTGCAATGCCGCAATGCTGGCGCGCAGCTCCGGCTCGATTTCGTTGGCAGCCACATATTCGCGAAAGGCCGCGGCGGTCGTCGCGAAGCCGCCCGGCACACGCACGCCCTTTTCCTCGAGTGTGCGTACCATCTCGCCAAGCGAGGCGTTCTTGCCGCCGACGATGGGAACGTCGCCCACGTTCAGGGACTCAAACCAGGCTATGCGGCTTTCCGTCATCGCTGCGCTCCTTGTGCACTCACGGCTGATACAGACCCTATTGCCGACTATCTGCCGCGACGTGATCTCCGGCAGCTAACCTATGACCGCTCTTGCGGCAGCCCCGGCCAGTGACAGACGATCAGTGTGTTCCGGAAAGGACGCAGGCAAGCACCCGACCTTACAGTACCGCGTGGTGCGGGACCCCCGGCAAACCGGCCAGCGGGTTTCCATGCTGCTGCCAGACTCGTCATTTCAGACGCGGAGATCGGCGCGCTTGCACGCGATTTGAGAGGGCGTTCTGGTAAGGATCGGCCCGCTGCGACGTCCCTTTGATGACGCGCCAATGCGCGTGCCTGCTGCAGATACGAGCAGTGACGAAAGACGCGATGAAGACGGTGTCGCAATTCGGACGCGGGTCGATCGGCGGACGCCTTTCGGAATGTGCTGGGGCCGTGCCGCTGCCGGACGGTTGAAAGATCACAGGACAAAGCGTGAGTTGGCCGAAGGCCGCGGTCATTGAATTTGTTTGCTGGAATAGGAGACATCGAATGAAGCGAACCATTGCTGCTCTGTCGGCGCACGAGATTCTCGACTCGCGCGGTTGGCCCATGGTCAAGGTGACAGTCCGTCTGGAGGGCGGTATCGCCGCAAGCGCGTCGGTGCCCTCGGGAGCATCGACTGGCCAGTTCGAGGCCCACGAACTTCGCGACGGCGATGCGGCGCGGTATGCCGGTCGCGGGGTCCTGAAGGCGGTCGCAAATGTCGAACGCGAAATCGCGGGCGCCCTCATCGGTGTGGATGTTGTCCGGCAGCCGGAAATTGACCGGTTTATGTGTGAACTCGACGGAACCGAGAACAAGGCGCGGCTCGGCGCGAACGCCGTTCTCGGCGTTTCGCTAGCCGTCGCTCGCGCCGCTGCTCAGGCGATGGAATTACCCCTCTACCAGTACCTCGGGGGTTCCACCGCCCGGCGTCTCCCGGTCCCCATGATGAACATTATCAATGGCGGCAAGCATGCCGCCAATGGGCTCCAAATGCAGGAATTCATGATCGTACCGCATGGTGCCCCGACATACGGCGAAGCGCTGCGCTATGGTTCGGAAACCTATCATGTCCTGAGGGGGCTTCTGGAAGAGAAAGGCCTGGGTGTGGGGGTTGGTGATGAAGGCGGGTTCGCGCCCCATCTGAAAGACGAGCGTCAAGCGCTCGAGCTGATCGTCCGCGCAATTGAGGTGGCAGGCTATGAACCAGGCCGTCAAATTGCCATCGCGCTGGATCCCGCAGCGACCTCCTTCGTCAAGGACGGCGGTTATGTCCTGCCCGGGCTTGGCCGAGCGCATATGACCAGTGACGAACTTCTGGCTGTCTACACTGACTGGATTGCCGCATTTCCGATCGTGTCGATCGAGGATGGTTTCGGCGAACAGGACTGGCCCGCCTTCGTAAAGCAGACCCTGGCGATGGGAGACCGCATCCAGATCGTCGGCGATGACCTGTATGTCACCAATTCGCGTTTCATCCAGCGGGGCATTGATGACAAAGCCACGAACGCTGTTTTGATCAAGCCCAACCAGATCGGCACGGTTACCGAAACGGTGGCGGCGATCGAACTGTGTCGGCGAGCTGGACTGCGCTACAAATTCTCCCATCGATCCGGCGAGACAGAAGACGACTTCATCGCAGATTTTGCCGTCGCGATGACCGGTGGTCAGTTCAAGGGTGGAGCGCCGTGTCGAGGTGAACGTCTCGCCAAGTACAATCGCTTGCTGGAAATCGAACACCAACTCGGCGGCGAAGCCATCTTTTCATCGCCATTTGTCGCATGAGAACTGCCAAGCGTCTGGATTGCCATTGCTGCGCCATGACGATGCCCGCGAAGCTCGATCGCCCTGGGGCTCAGACACCATCCCGTTTCGGCAGCGGCGAGGACTTCGACCAGGTCAGATGCTCGTAGACGTTTGCCCAATAAAGGCCAAATGCGCCGCCAAATAGCAACTCTTCAACTGGTATGCCGGCAGGCAGTATCCCTGACAAAGCAGGCAGATTCCAGACCTGTTCGATATCGGTCGGCGTTGTGATCCGAAGACCGGCGATAAAGACTGCATAGAACACAAGAAAGAGAATGCCGCCGAGGAACGTCTTGGCGAGGAGATCAGGGCGGCACCAAGCGGCGGCCCCAGCACCGGCCGCCATTGCAATGACCGCAGGATAGATGGATTCCACCCAAGAGCCATGAGCGGAAAGAAAAATAGCACCGGCGTGGCCAGTGCAAGGCGGTGCAGACGGTGCAGACGGTGCAGACGGTGCCGGTGATGGGACTCGACGGGCGCCGTCTCGTGGCGGCTCATCAGATTGTAGAGCACAACCCCAATGCCGCCGATGCTGAAAGAGAAAATGATACTCTCGAGGTCAAAACCGGTTTTTTGGTCGAGATCGAACAGGCTGGGCGGGTGCCAGTATTCAGGGACGAATAGCGGCTCGGTCAAGCCGAATGGCGCCGTGCCAAGTGCGGCCCGCACCATTACCTTCCGGTGCACGGGGAACGCAAGGTAGATCAGGGCAAAGGCCAAGAGGAATGCCAGCGACCATATCAACCACACGAAATCGTTGGACAGGTTCATCCTCGTTCCCTGACGTCCTCGGGCATGCAGGCAAATGCTTGTCGCTTAGAGCCGGCGGTGCGATCGCGCGTCAGCGGTATCGCGTTCGGGCGATGTGCGCTGTGAACCGCAGCACCGTCAATAGGCCTTCGCAGCACAGCCTTTCGCAAACGACAAAACCGAGTCTCGGATCGGACAAAAACGCTCGCCGATAATCTCGGAGACTAGCGCGCGCCGGTGCTGGGGCTGGCCATGCCAATGACACGGTGTTTTTGCATAATGTGCCTTCAAGATTTTAATTTCCGTGGTCCACGGGACTGACTTGCGGCGGTTTACGGCGCGATAAGACCCTGTTCGAGCGCAGCGCTGTCGTAGAGGAATGCGGTATTGGGATCCGGCAAGCCGGAATCGGTGTGCGGCGCTTCCCCGAAACGGCTCAACAGATCGCTGATGAGCGAAAGCCGGGTGTGGTGTTTGTCGTCGGCCCGCACCACCGCCATGGTGCGGCAACGTTGTGTGTACGGGCAAGCATTTCGTTGCGAGCCGCGCTGTAGGCATCCCAGCGTTTAATTGCTTGGTCATCCACTGGACTGAGTTTCCACTGCTTCAGCGGATCTTTCCGGCGAGCAACCAGACGCCTTTTCTGTTCCTCCTTCGAAATATCGAGATAATATTTGACCAACGTGACGCCGCAATGCGCGAGAAGCTGCTCAAACAGCGGCACGGTCGCCATGAATTCCTCATATTCCGCGTCCGTGCTATAGTTCATCACCTTCTCGACGCCAGCGCGATTGTACCAGCTACGATTGAACACGACAATCTAGCCCTCAGCCGGAAGATGGTTTGCCCAGCGCTGGAAATACCAGGACCGGCGATCATGGTCCGATGGTGCACCAAGGGCCACCACGCGGGTGTCTCGAGGACTCAGATGCTTGACGATGCGCTTGATCGTGCCGTCCTTGCCGTCTGCATCGCGCCCTTCCAGAATGATCAGCAGCTTGCGGCCATCGGCGATCACCTGGCGTTGCAACGCGCTGAGCCCGATCTGAAGCGCATGGAGTTTCTCGGCGTAGCCGGGCGCAGATCTGTCCTGCTTGTTCTTGCTCATATCGATCTGACAATCTCTACTAGGGCTTCGTCCTGGGCCGTTTTAGAATGGCCGGCGCGGTCGCCTTTTGGGCAGATTTGGATCACCTGACCGCGAGCGCGACAGCCTGGGAATAAAACCCGGGACGCGTGCCATGTAGGCGCGATAGTCCTGGCCGAAAGCGGCGAGTGCCTCGCGCTCCTCGCTCCGGGCGAGCCGCACATACATGACAACCAGGACCGGAAACATCGCTAGCGTCAGGACAGTCGGCCATTGGAACAGGAAGCCGAGCATGACCAGGATGAAGCCGTCATATTGCGGATGCCGGACGTAGGAATAGATACCTTCAGTTGCGAGCTTCTCTTGCTTCTGGGCCCGGTAAAGCCGTGCCCAACCGCTCGATATCACCCAGAAGCCACCGCCGATCAGGATGAAGCTCAGGATATGGAAGGGCCCGAAATGAGGGTTGGCTTGCCATCCGAACAACTCCTCGAGCAGATGGCCGGCGTCATGCGAGAACCAGTCTACCTGCGGATAGTTGCTCTGGAGCCAGCCCGAGAGCAGGTAGATGGTCAGCGGAAAGCCGTACATTTCTGCAAAAAGTGCGACGAGAAAAGCACTGAAAGCGCTGAATGATCGCCAGTCGCGCTTGGTTTGCGGTTTGAAGAAGCTGAACGCGAAGAAAATGAAGATCGCGGAGTTGAGGATCACCAGACCCCAAAGCCCATAGGCGGCGGATGCGTCGCTATGCATGGCAGGTTTCTCCGGAGTTATCGGCGACGGGCGCTGGAATCAGCGGCCTTGTGTCCGCTGTGGCGATCGCGGACCGGACTCGGGCCGTTGTTGCTGGCGCGCTGATCATCATCACCGCCTTGGCCGCCATGACCTCCGTGTCCACCGTGTCCACCATGCATAAACATGTGGAGCAGCGGGCAGGCCAGCAAGAGCAAAGCCCAAGGGAGAATGCTGAGCGCGTGAACCCTATGTTCGGCAAGCAGGAAATACCCCGCAATCGCTGCGAAACCGAGGAAGACGATCGGCATCCGCCATCCCCGTCTGTCGGACGCGTGCTTGTGACCTTGCCTCATTCCTTGCTCCCACCTTCGGCCTAAGGACGGTCGCCACCAATGAAAGGAGGCGGCCTCAGCATCATTGACGCGCGGCGGCTCCCCAGATTACAGTCGCTCGGCAGAACAGCACTTGACCCTTTTATCGAGTACCGAGCTGGGGGAAGGCGCTAAAAGTTCCAACGAACACGCTCCATTTTTGCTCGAGAAGCAGCGCGTCAGGACGAGATGAAGGTTTTCGCTAACGTGAGAGTATGTGAGCCGGCAGATGACGTTCGTTCATCGGACCTGGTATGCTCGGTTCTATTTTGGCGTAAGAAAGAGAAGCTATGATTCGTTTGGCCATCATGGGCGCGGCCCTCATCTTTGCATCAAATGCGGCGCATGCTCGGCAAACCGGAACGCCGAATGAGGCTATCATGGGTGTTTGGGCAAACCCGTCCGGAAGTGTTCGTGTCCGGATCGAGGAGTGCGGCACGAAGCTTTGCGGCGTCGTTGTTTATGCGAACGAGAAAGCGAAGGCCGACGCAGCAAAGGCCGGAACCGACGTGCTCATAGGCATCAATCTTTTCCGCGAGTTCGATCGGTCCGGCCGGAACGAATGGCGCGGAAAAGTTCTGGTTCCCGATCTCGACAGAACGGTCGGCGGGGAGTTGAAACCGATCAGTGCCGACACCCTCCAGGTTCATGGATGTATGTTCGGGCATGTGGGGTGCAAGAACCAGAAATGGACGCGGGTTTCAAACTGACGTGTGCTGCCGGGAGCGTTGCAACCGCAGAAAGCACGTTGAACACGATCGTCCCTTTGACGTCTCCCCTTTGCGGGGTGGAGCAGGAAAGTGAAGAGGCAAACTGATTCCTCGCAACACGACAAAGGAATCGTCACCGTCTTCTCTTCATGCACGGTGATTGGCGACCGACAGGTACGCCATACAACTCCTATATGGCCAAGTGTCGGTCAATTCTCGGCTTCGAATGCATGTAGCGCACGCGCAAGCCCGCCTCGTGCATAAACTCGGTCAGATCCTCGGCCATGCGCTTGGTCAGCGTCGTGACGAGCGTGCGGTAGCCTCTCAGCGCGGTCTAGCGGCACTGGTCGATGCAATCCTGCACCTGATCCTCGACCGGGTGGATCTCGACCGGCGGATCGATGAGCCCGGTCGGGCGGATCACCTGCTCGGCGAAGACGTCGCCGGTCTGCTCCATCTCCCACGGCCCCGGCGTGGCGCTGACCGCGAAGGTCTGCGGGCGCATTGCGTCCCATTCGTTGAAGCGCAGCGGGCGGTTGTCGATGCAACTCGGCAGGCGGAAGCCGTATTCTGCAAAGTCGTCTTCGTTGACTGCGGCGCAAATTCGGACCCGCTTCAGTGGCTGTCGTTAGATTCTGGCGTTCTTCTCTACGATTCTTACACGTGGAATCTGATTTCTTAGCCTGCGTCGCCTCAAAGGGTCAGCAATGGTCCAATCGAGCATATCGGTCGTTTTCCAGCCTCCCGGTCTTGAGCCCATACGCCGATCTGCCATGGACGGAGGCGATTCATGGTCCGGCGACCTTCCTTCATTCCATGGCTCTGTAAGATTTCGAATTCCGGCGCGTCTTTGACGGCGTAGTTGCCTCCTATTGGGGCAAGCAGCACATGACAGTGTCCAAGCGATCGGAGAACGAGATGCAGTACGACGCGAGCGGCAACATCTTTACCATAATTGTCATCCTGTTCATTGCGCTGGCAGTTTTGGCAGGCTCGATCCGCATTTTGCGGGAGTATGAGCGCGCGGTTATATTCACGCTCGGTCGTTTTACTGGGGTCAAAGGGCCCGGGCTGATCTATTTTCCCGTTTGTACAGACCATTGCACGCGTTGATTTGCGTACGATCGTTCTTGACGTGCCGACCCAGGACCTGATCTCGCGCGACAACGTCTCCATTCACGTGAACGCGGTGATCTACTTCCGCGTGATCGATCCGGAGCGTGCGATCATTCAAGTGGAGCAATTCGATTACGCAATCAGCCAGCTAGCGCAGACCACGCTTCGCTCGGTGCTCGGCAAGCACGAACTCGACGAAATGCTCTCCGAGCGGGACAAGCTCAACAAGGACATCCAGGAAATTCTCGATGCACAAACCGACGCGTGGGGAATCAAGGTCGCCAATGTCGAAATCAAGCATGTCGATATTCAGGAAAGCATGATCCGTGCGATCGGCCAGCAGGCTGAGGCCGAGCGCGAGCGCCGGGCCAGGGTCATCAATGCCGAAGGCGAGCAACAGGCGGCGCAAAAGCTGCTGGAAGCGACGGAAACTCTTTCCGCACGTCCTGAAGCCATGCAGCTGCGCTATCTGGGTGCTTTGGGCACAATTGCCGGAGATAAGAGCTCGACCATCGTTTTCCCGTTCCCCATTGAATTTGGAGGATTGTTCGAGACTCTAGCCAAGCAAAAAGATGCGCCTGGTGGCGGCAACGCGTAACCCGTAGGGCAAGCCGATGCAGTCCTGCCCCTTGCCCGGACGTAACAAAGAGGAAGATGCCTTCACTATGAGATACAGATCGTTCTGGCGCCAAGCGCGCTACGCTGGGCCTAGCAGGAATGCTCTTCGCTCCGGTCACAGCCAACGCGGGTGTAATCGATGGTTCTCAGAGCGCGGGCGGTCTCACGGTGTATCTAGGCGTGGTGCCGGCGGCAGTGGTGAAGGGTCATCCAACCGGCCATCCCGAGGCGGAGATGCATGGCGGCACGCCGGCAAGCTCTCACAGCATGCACATCACGGCCGCTGTCTTCGAAAAGGCTTCAGGGGCCAGAGTCAAGGACGCGAATGTCACCGCGCATATCCTCGAGCCTGGCGGAATACAACGATCGGTTCGCCTGCAACCGATGACTGTCGCGGGCGCGCTGACTTTCGGCGGGTACACAACCTTTGCCCGAGGCATTAATTACCGGATCGGAATTGTCGTGGACCGCCCGCCGCACATGCTGCCGTCGCAATCGAAGCAGACTCCGCACGCGATGCATCGCAAGCCGTCTGTGACGGTGCATTTCACCTATACCCATGATTGAAGCATGTTGCGCGGCAACCCGGACGGTTGACAGGTGCGTTCCAGCGACGACGGAGGCCTTCCTCTTCCATGGCGCTCTTGTCGTCTAAAGCGCGGGTCTGCATAGCGACAGCAAACTGTAATTCACCGGAGGCTCAAACGTCTTCAGAGGGCGGCGGCAGAAATTCGGCACCGTCAGCGGTCCGGCGCAGGAGGACTTCACAATGGCAGACCCACTCAAAACTCTAGATCAGCACCCCTTACGGTCCCGCGCGGGGGCGCCCGCGCAAATCTACGATTCGGGGCTGCGATCCTATATGCTCGGCGTCTACAATTATATGGCCAGCGGATTGCTGCTCACCGGCTTGGTCGCGCTATTCGTGGCCAGCACGGACAGTGTACGCGCACTGTTCTTTGCTGCAACCGGAGCGCCGACAGGATTGGGATGGGTCGCTGTATTTGCGCCTCTGGCGCTGGTGCTTGCCCTGAGCTTTGGCATCAATCGGTTTTCCGAGACGGCGGTCAAGGCGATGTTCTGGAGCTACGCGGCACTCATGGGCGTGTCGCTCGCTACCATTTTCCTTGCTTACACTGGGGTCAGCATCGCCCGCACCTTCTTCGTGGCGGCATCGGCCTTTGCCGCGTTGAGCTTGTGGGGCTATACGACCAAGCGCGATTTGTCCGCGTGGGGATCGTTCCTGATCATGGGCGTGTTCGGGCTGATCATCGCCATGCTCGTCAACATGTTTCTGAAATCCTCGGTGATGGACATGATCGTGAGCGGCATTGGAGTTCTGCTGTTTGCCGGGCTCACGGCCTATGACACCCAGAAGATCAGGAACATCTATTCTGAGGTTAAGGGCGGCGATTTCCGCGGCAAGGCGATCGTAATGGGTGCACTGACGCTGTATCTAGATTTCATCAACTTGTTCCTGTTTCTGCTCCGCTTCATGGGTGAGCGCCGATGACCATACCCGCTGGCAGCTCCAACGGGCGCGGTAATGCACCTTTTCCGGTTCCTCCGGCCGAAGGTCCTGGCGGTCGCGAGCACGGCGTATTCAAACGGAGTGCAAGGCGCGACAGCTGCTGCCGGACGGAAGTGGCACGCAAAAAAGCAGCCCACGCCCGGATGAACGGAGGCAGTGCATGCACGACCCGGTATTGATGGCGCAAATCATTGGCGGTGCCGGCTTCGTTGCTGCGCTCGACCAGTCCGGCGGTTCGACGCCAACTGCGCTGACAAACTATGGCATCAGCGCTCACGATTATTCCGGTGAAGAAGAGATGTTCGCCCTCATCCATCAGATGCGGAGCCGGCTCATTACCGCTCCGTCGTTCGATGGCCGCAAGATCCTGGGTGCGATCCTGTTCGAGAAAACGATGGATGGCGAGGTGGACGGCACGCCCGTGCCGGACTTGCTCCGGCAGCGTGGCATCGTGCCCTTCGTCAAGATCGATCAGGGTCTGGAAGACGAGAATGACGGTGTTCGGCTCATGAAGCCGATCCGGGGTCTCGAGACCTTGCTTGACCGCGCAAAGGCCAAGGGCGTTTTCGGTACGAAAATGCGCTCGCTGATCAACGAGGCGTCCACCAAAGCCATTGGCGCAGTTGTCGATCAACAATTCGACATCGCAAATCGCATTCTGGATAAGGGCCTGATTCCAATCGTCGAGCCGGAGGTGAACCTGAAAAGCAAGTCGCGCGCGGAATGCGACGCGATACTCCTTGGCGCACTAGCGAAGGCACTCGATAAGCAGCCAATTGGTCGCCGGGTGATGCTCAAGCTTTCCATGCCAGCAGCGCCAGACCTATTTGCGCCGCTTGTGGGACATCCCAGCTGTGCGCGGGTGTTGGCGCTTTCTGGCGGGTATTCGCAAGAAGAGGCTTGCAACGAGCTGGCGAAAAATCATGCGCTTGTGGCAAGCTTCAGCCGTGCGCTCCTGCAGGATCTGCGCGCCGGGATGGATGACGAGGAATTCAATCGCGTGCTCGCCGAAGCCATTGAGCGGATTTACCGCGCGTCGACCGTGAAGACGGCCAAAAACCCGGTGTGAATTTTTCGAGAGCTGCCAGCGTGGGCTGCATTCGCCTGTTCCCGCTTACGTTGACCTCGGCCGCCGTCATCCGCGATGATGTCGGCGCCGGGCGAGTCGTACCGGCACCAGCTTTCGCAAAAAGTTTCGAGATCGCCGCGGTCGCCCGCTTCCGCAACGAGGGTCCGTATAAAGGTCTGCGAGGGACAGTGGGTCTAGTGGGTGATACGGTCGTCGCCTCCCCGGCGCGCCTCGACCGCGTAACCCGGTGCGCTGAATGAAAAGCGCAGCAGCAGTCCTATCGTGCCGCGTAGCCGTTTGCCGGGATCCTGGGTGACCAGGTGGAAGGGAAGCGAATTCAGCCGGAGAAGAAGCGCATAGACGTTCCACCCGATGTCGGCGACCGCGCTCCGCGACGATTCTCTGGAAAGCCCTGCTTCGAGCAAGGCCCGATAGGCCGCGGCGGTATAGATGGCTAGCTCCACCATGAGGCGATTGCCTGCGCTCGGAAGTTGACCAAGATCGGACAAGGGGCGCAGTTCCTTCGCCTGTGGCTCCAGGTTCGCGAGGAACAGATCAATCTCATCCGGCAACCAGCGCAGCCACACGCCATCTAACCGCTCGAGAGTTCTCGTTTCGAGCACCTTGCGCGCCGACCTGCTCAGCCTCCAGCGGATCAGCCGACGGACAGGGCGCCAGAGCATATTCACACCGTCATGGCTCGCTTCTGAGATCGAGCGTCCGTAGTCTCAGCGCATTGCCGATAACCGACACCGAAGAGAGGCTCATCGCGGCTGCCGCGATCATCGGGCTCAGCAATATGCCAAACCAGGGGAACAGCACGCCAGCGGCAATCGGCACGCCGAGCGAGTTGTAGGCGAAGGCGAAGAACAGATTCTGCCGGATATTGCGCATGGTTGCACTCGAAAGCCGGTGCGCCTGGGCCAGGCCTTCGAGATCTCCGCGCACAAGGGTCATGCCGGCGCTTTCAATCGCGACATCGGTGCCGGTTCCCATCGCCACCCCAACATCGGCCGCGGCGAGCGCAGGCGCATCGTTGATCCCGTCGCCCGCCATTGCGACAGTCTTGCCTGCCGCCTTCAATTCACCGACGATGCGGTTCTTGTCCGCAGGCGAGACATCGGCATGGACCTCGTCGATCCCCACTTCGTTCGCCACGGCGCGCGCGGTTGCCTCGCTGTCGCCGGTCAGCATGACCACCCGAATACCTGCTGCGTGGAGACGGCCGATGGCGCGCGCGCTGGTCGGCTTGATCGGATCGGCGACGCCGATCAGCCCGGCCGGCTTACCGTTGATTGCAACGAACATCACCGTCCGCCCTTTCGCTCGGGCGGTTTCGGCGGCGTCGGCCATGATCGGGTCATAGGCACCGACCCGGCGCATCATCTTTGCGTTGCCGATCGCGACGCGTCGCTTGCCGACGCTTGCCTCGATACCTTCGCCCGTCACGGAGGAAAAATCGCTCGCCGCCGCGAACTTGTGGCCGCGCGCGCGAGCGCCCTTGACGATCGCCTCGGCGAGCGGGTGTTCACTGCCGATTTCGGCGGCGCCCACCAGGCGCAGCATCTCCGATTCATCGATGCCCTGTGCAGGTTCGACCATGACCAGCTCCGGTCGGCCTTCGGTCAGTGTCCCGGTCTTGTCGATGACGATGGTGTCGACCTTTTCGAAGGTCTCGAGCGCCTCGGCATTTTTCACCAGGATACCGTTTTGCGCACCCTTGCCGGTCCCGGTCATGATCGACATTGGCGTGGCGAGGCCCAGGGCGCAGGGGCAGGCAATGATGAGTACGGCTACGGCATTGACCAGGCCATACGCGAACGCCGGTTCCGGCCCCCAGACCGCCCAGGCAGCGAAGGTAAGTATGGCGATGCCGATTACCACGGGCACGAACCAGCCCGCGACAAGATCGGCCAGACGCTGGATCGGCGCGCGGCTGCGCTGCGCCTCAGCCACCATCTGCACGATCTTGGACAGCATCGTGTCCTTGCCCACGCGTTCCGCAGTCATGACAAAGCCGCCGGTCTGGTTGACCGTACCCCCCGTCACCTCGTCGCCGATTGACTTTTTCACCGGTAGCGGCTCGCCGCTGATCATCGATTCATCGACGCTGCTCGAGCCTTCAAGAATACGGCCGTCGACGGCGATCTTGTCGCCGGGGCGGACGCGCAGGCGGTCGCCCGTCGCGACCTGATCGAGAGCGACCTCACGCTCCGAGCCGTCGGGCATGAGTTTTAGCGCGGTCGGCGGAGCGAGTTCGAGCAGCGCGCGCAGAGCGCTCGATGTTGCGCCCCGTGCCTTGAGTTCGAGCACCTGCCCGAGCAGGACGAGCGTGGCGATGACCGCCGCCGCTTCGAAATAGACCGCCACCCGCCCATCGGCATCGTGAAAACCGGGCGGGAAGATGTGCGGCGCAATCGTTCCCACGACGCTGAACGCGTAAGCGATGGCGACGCCGAGCCCGATCAGCGTGAACATGTTGAGGTTCATCGTCCGAACCGATTGCAGACCGCGCGTAAAGAATGGCCAAGCGCCCCAGAGCACGACAGGTGTGGCCAGCGCCAGCTGTATCCATTGCGCCAAGGCCGGTTCGACAAGCTGTGAAAACGGCTGCCCCGGAATCAGATCGCCCATCGCGTAGACGAACAACGGGATAGTGAAGACCAGACTTATCCAGAAGCGCCGGCTCATGTCGATGAGTTCCGGATCGGGGCCGTCATCGAGGCTGAAGGTTTCCGGTTCGAGCGCCATGCCGCAGATCGGGCACGAGCCTGGTCCTTGCTGCCGGATTTCCGGGTGCATCGGGCAGGTGTATATCGTGCCCTCCGGCACGTCCTCGACCGCCTGCAGATGCGCCCCGCTCAGGTACATTTCGGGATCGGTTACGAATTTCTGCTGGCAGTGCGCGGAGCAGAAGTAATGCCGCGCACCGTCGTGCCCGGCGCTGTGCTTGGCTCCGGCAATCGTAACGCTCATGCCGCAAACGGGATCAATCGCTATTCCTTCGGGCGGCAGCGCGCCGCTGGCAGGGTCGCAGCAGGCCTTGCGATCAGTCATTTGCAACTCCGAACCAACGCCTTGCGAGGCGGTGCAGGGGGACGAGGAGGGCCGCCGCCCAAAAACCGTAGATGAGGGACCAAAACAGACCCGCGAGAACACCGCCGAGTGTCAGCCATTCGAACCCGGGGAGCCAGGGCGACCAGGCGCGGTGCATTTCGAATCCGGAAGGCAGGGCCAAACCGTAAAGAATACAGGCGATAAGGCTGATCATCAGGAACAGGCTCAAAGCCGTGCCCCAGACCAGGATCGCGCGGGGAATGGACAATTGCGTCATGATCGGCTCCTTGCTTCCGGCCGGGCAAATTCGGCGTGCTTCGCGGTTTGTCCCGCTCCGACGGACAGGCTAGTGCTTCGACACCCATTCTCCGGTAGCCGACAGGCGGACATTTGTAAACTTTACCCCGGTAGGGTAAGGAAGGGCGGTGCATTTGGTACGATACGCCCTGAGGCGACGAGGGATCGAGAGATGAAGTTCACCAAGGAAATCGCTCGTCTGCGGCGGGTCGAGGGCCAGGCGAGGGGTGTGATCCGCATGTTGGAAGACGAGCGGTACTGCGTCGATATCCTGCATCAAATCGCTGCGATGGAAGCCGCCTTGCGGGCAACGAGAGCCAAGGTTCTCGCCATTCATGCCCAGGACTGTGTTCAGGAAGCGATCGAGAGCGGCGACAAGGAAACGCAGCGCGCCAAATTCGCCGAACTCGCTGCGCTTTTTGGAAAGGCGGGTCGCTGAGGTCAAAATGCCGGTTGTCATAGCGTCGTGTTTCCCCAAGCTTCCCTATTTGGGTCCTTGGACAAGGCTTTGGAGGAGTCTCGAGTCGCTTGCCGGTCACCTCTGTCTCTCCAGCGAAGCCATCGAGAGGAACGCGCCGATATAGGCGAGCGTCGATTCCGCGCCTGCATTGGCATTTATCCTGTCTTCGTGAAGGCCATCATGACACAGACCTTTTTCCGGTTCCACGAGCGCGCGGCCAAGATCATTTCGTCCGAAAAACCATGCCATCGCGATATCCGCGCGCTCGCGCCAGAGGGCGGTGTCGGCACCTGAACTGGCGGCTGCGAGGCACCCATCGACCATGGCATGGGCTTCGATGGGCTGTTGATCGAACCTGCACGGCAATTGGTGTCTGCGTCCAAAATTGTGCGTACCGACCGGGTGAAAAACCTGTCCATCGTACTGCCAGTCCCAGAGTGCCTGCAGGGCCGATAGTCCGGCTTCCCGCAGGTCAGCCATGCCCAGCACCGTGCCGGCCGTAATCGCGGCCTCGGCCAGGCGTCCATTGTCGTAGGCCAGCCCGTCTTCGAACCAGGGCCAGGCAGGTTGCACCGCGTCCCGCCAGCGCTGAAGCAATTCATGCGCCAGTTGCTCGCGTAGCTGCTCCGCTTGCCTCCAGGGAGAGCTGTTGCGTAGTAATGTGTCCAGACCCGTCAGGACCAGACTCCACGAACGCGGCGAAGCGAGCTCGTGCAGGCGCGGAAGGACCGCTTCGAGAAGATCGCGTCCCCAGATCCGCATCCAGTCCTGAGGGGGCATCGCGATCATGACGCACAGGGCATGAACGGCGCGAGCGCAAGCATCGTCAGCCGCTTCCTCGTCCAGCCAGCGCCGATCATACGTCATGAAGTTCCTGAAATATCGTGCCTGCCGGTCGAAAGCATGATCGAGAAACGCGGCATAAGCGGCGAGAGCGTGTTGCTCTGCGGCGCTTAGCGTGCGCAGGTGGGCCAGACGGCACATTACCGTTACCGCTCGCGCGTTGTCATCGAGACAGTAGCCGTGAGAACGGTCGACGAAATGATGCCGGGCGTGTTGGGCCAGACCCGTATCGTCGGTCAGCGCCAGCAAGTGGACGGTGATCGCCAAGTCGATCATCTTCTGCCATCCTTCACGGCCGCAAGCTGAAGCCCGCGCACGCTCGCTGCGTTGCCCGGGTGATCCCGACGACGAGACGAGGCGCTGGTCGTCATCGGCATTTGAGTCGTCCACGATAAGCCTGGATTGTGAGCAATCGATTCGGGTTAAACATGTTAAAGCTTCCTGTAGTGTGGCACTCTGTTGCAGAAGTTTGAGGTAGGCGATCCTCAGCGAGAATATTCGTATTGGAAAGCTCGATGGATGATGATCCTGCCACTTCGGCGGCTGCCGGCGACGATGCCTTGAGGCCGATGGACGAAGCCGTCCGACGGGCGCTGGTGGACAGTCATCAGGACATTCTCAAATTCCTGAATCGGCGTCTTCGCAGTTCCCACGAAGCGGAGGAGGTTCTGCAGCGCTTCATGGTCAAGGCGATCGAGCGCGCGGGAGAGCTTCGCGAGGCAAAGTCGGTCAAAGGTTGGCTTTCGCGCGTTCTGGCAACGACGATTGCCGATTTCCAGCGGACTGTCATCCGACGGCGCAGCAAGGAGATCGGTGTCGATCCGCACGAGCTTGCCGAGAGCAGCCATGCGCACACGCAACCGGAGGTGGATCTTGAACAGACAGTGTGCAATTGCCTTTACCGGCTCCTGCCGACATTGAAACCTGTCTATGCGGAGGTCATCTGGCGCGCCGATTTGCTCGAAGAGCCGCGGGACGAGATCGCGAAAAGTCTCGACACGACGGTCAACAATGTGACCGTCAGATTGCACCGCGCACGTCGTGCGCTGAAGACCCGACTCCTGCAGATGTGCCGCAGGTGCATCGAGCATGGCTTTCTTGATTGTGAATGTGCCCATGCAGAGTCCTCGCTTCGAGCCCATGTGGGAGGGTTCTCGGCTGATTAGAGATGGCAGATATCTGGCAGGTCTCGAGCGGTTCTCCGGGGCGTAGTGGCAAGTGGGCCGTCCGGGACATTGGTTGACAATACCTGCCGGGCGGGAGGAGGAATGTTTTCGCTCACTTGAAACGAACAAGCAGCTGGCATGTTGTTGGGACGACGGCGGCCGCTCATGGGAAGACGACACCGAATCTCGATAAATCTCCTGCATACCGACTGTCTGACCCATCACCACGGTCGCTGCTTCGTGGCGGGTGTTCTGTCCGCATCACTACGAAGGGCTTTCGTTGACGCGTTGACGACCCGCCGACGAAGATTCCGGCCGGGCTGTTTCATTGCGCCACGCCTTTAGCGCTGCGGCGATTTGTGGGACGACACTGATTGCGTTGGATGGATGCGCGATGGTGTCGGTACTGACAATCCGGCCAGTGCCCGCCGCCTGCAGTTTCCCAAAGGCATCGCCCGCCAGTATCGGATGGACGACGATCGCGATCGGCGCTGCGGCAGCTGCTTCCCGAAGAATGTGCACCGCTTCGATCATGGTGCGCGCGCTCGAGGCGATGTCATCAATGATCACCGGTGTAAGGTTGGATAAATCGGGCAGATTGGCGGCGGAAATACTGACGTCATAGTCGCCCCTGCGCTCCTTGCGGAGAACTGCGTAGCGAGCGCCGGCGAGGCCGGCGATCTCCTCGACCCACTGACCGCTTTCCTCGTCGGGACCGACAAGGACCGGATTGGGAACTTCCTGGCGTACCCACCCGGCGATTGCGGGCGCGGCCTGAACCGCAATGGCCGGAATGGAATAAACTGCGCCGAGGTCCGAGTGACGATGAAGGTGCGGATCGACGGTGATGAGCGCATCAAACGTGCGCGAGAGTAGGCGCGCGAAAGTGACCGAAGTTACGGCTTCGCCTTCATTGAAGGCCTTGTCCTGGCGCATATAGGCCAGATAGGGCGCAACGAGGCCAACGCGGCGCGCGCCCATTTCGCGTGCCTTGTCGGCTGCGAACAAGAGGGCCAAGGCCTTGGTATCGGGCCGATCGAGCGTGCACAGCAGAACGACGTCTCGCTCACGGACGGAGGACAACAGACGCACATAGCTCTCACCGTCCGGAAACTGGCGCCAGACGATTTCTCCAAGCTCCATGCCGGTCTCGGCACACAAGTGAGCCGCCATGCCGGGCGAGGCGCTGAGCGAGAACAGGACCGGATTCATAGGCTTGCCAATCGGATGGCGTCTGGATTGGCGGCGGCGAAGGCCAGCGCGTAGTCCAGTTCGCCGCGGCTCTCCGCGTGAACGGTGAAGATCGGCTCTCCCCGCGCCACTGTCGCACCCAGCTTCACATGCAGCGATATACCTGCCGATTTGGATCGCGGTGCACCCGCCAACTTGGCAACACGCGCCAGCGTCCGATTGTCGAATGCCGCTACCCTGGCACTGCGAGGTGCGCTGATCGTATATCGCAGCGGTGCGGTGGACGGTTCGGAAAAGCCCCCTTGAGCTTCGCAAATCGCCATGAACTTGTCGAGCGCCCGGCCGTCGTCGAGGATCGCGCTCGCCTGCGCACGCCCCCGCCCGGGCGGTCCGCCGGCGAGGTCGAGTATTCTGCCTGACAGATCAATCGCCCGCTCGCGCAGGTCCGCCGGAGCATCGGGAGCTCTGCGCAGGACGGCGAGAACATCGTGCGCCTCGAGTGCTGGCCCGATGCCCGACCCCACCGGCTGTGTCCCGTCGGTCAACACCGGGGTCACCGAGAGATGGAATTCCGCCGCGACCGCGACCAGATGCGCGCTGAGCCTGGCTGCTTCAGCTGGTGAGCGCACTTTGGCGGTTGCGCCCACGGGCAGATCGAGCAGGACATGCGTCGCCCCGGCGGCGAGCTTCTTGGACAGGATGGACGCGACAAGTTGGACCTCACTATCCACATCGAGCGCGCGCTCGACGCCGATCAGGATGTCGTCAGCCGGGCTCAGGCGCACATTGCCGCCCCAGACGACACATCCGCCCTCACGCTCGACCACGCGCCGCATCGCTCCCAGATCGAGATTGACTGGCGCAATCACTTCCATCGCATCGGCTGTCCCTGCCGGCGAGGTGATGGCGCGGGAAGAGGTTTTGGGCATGGTGAAGCCGGCAGCGGTGACAATCGCCACAATGAGCGGAGTGGTGCGGTTGGCCGGGAGCCCGCCGACGCAGTGTTTGTCCAAAACCAGTTCATCGGGCCAGTCGAGCCGGTCACCCGCTTCGAGCATGGCACGTGTCAACGCCGCAGTTTCTGTCACGTCGAGCGGCTGCCCGGCAAAGGCGGTCACAAAGGCGGCGAGTTCCACGTCGGAATAGCGGCCGGTGGCGATATCCGCGACGATCCGCGCAAGCCGGTCCTGCTCGAGACGATGGCCGTAGATCTTGGCGCGCACATCGCTCATCGAAGCGAGTGGCTGCGGATGACGCACCTCAATGACATCGCCATCGCCAGCATGAAGCTGGCGCCAAAGAGCGTTTGGCAGTCCGACTTCGTCGGGGTCGAGCAGGCCGTTTGTCGTGAAAAAGAGCGTTGCGAGTGCGCGGTGGCCTCCCGCATGGACTTCCACGCGCGTCCGCGTCGCGAACCCTTCCGAACGGGCGACTGGACAGTCGGCGTGCATGAACACGATCGCTTCGCCGCCGGTCTCGATGCCGAGGCGCCGAACGCGCAGGCCATGAGGCGCCACTGGCTGGTCGGTAAGCATCTGAGGCCCGCTCGCCCTCACGCGAGCACCACGTGCTCGCCGTGTTCGGGGACCCGCGCCTCCCACCCAAGCCGTTCGGTGATGCAACGGCGAAACGTATCGGAGGCTTCCGGCTCACCGTGGGTCACGAATGTCTGGACCGGCGGATCCTCGAAGCCGCCAAGCCATCGCAGGAGTTCGCCCTGGTCGGCATGGGCAGACAGCATGTCGAGACTGGCAACCTCTGCGCGCACAGGAATGAACTCTCCGTGGATCTTCACTTCGCTCGCACCATCGCGCAGGGCTGCGCCCCGCGTCCCGCCGGCCTGGAAACCGGCCAGGAGGATCGTGTTGCGGGGATCGGGGGCATAAGCTTTGAGATGATGCAATATCCGTCCGCCCGTCGCCATCCCGCTGGCCGCGACAATGATTTTGGGCATGGGGTCGCGATTGAGGCGCTTTGAGTCCTCGACGTCACGGACGTATTCGGCAATGCCGCAGGCCTCCCGACACTGGTCTTGCGTTAGGCGGTGCTCTCCAACATGGTCGCAGAAGATCGAACTTGCGTTGACCGCCATCGGGCTGTTGAGGAAGATCGGTACATGACCAAGCCGTCCGCGGCGACGCAGCTGGCTCAGATGAAACAGCAGCGTCTGCGCGCGTCCGACCGCAAATGACGGGATGATGACGCTTCCGCCGCGCCCGATGGTGCGGTTGATGACATCTTCCAACGCGGTTTCGGGGTCGGTCTCGTCATGGTGTCGGTTGCCATAGGTCGACTCGACGACGAGATAGTCTGCTCGCGGAACGCACACCGGATCGATCATCGTTGCTGCGGAGTAGCGGCCGATATCGCCCGAAAAGACGATCCGCTTCCCGTTGCAGTTCAGCTCGATGCTGGCCGCCCCGAGAATATGCCCCATTGGCCGGAAGATCGCGCTGCAGCCTTCGGCAACGCTCGTCGGTTCGTCGAAGCCGGTCGGAGCGAAGGATGCAAGCGCCGCCTTTGCATCGCGTTCGGTATAGAGTGGAAGAGGCGGCGTGTGTTTGCTGAACCCGCGCTTGTTGGCATAGCGCGCGTCCGCTTCCATGAGATAGCCGCTGTCCGGGAGCAGGAGCTCGCACAGCTTGAAGGTCGCGTGCGTGCTGATCACGGGGCCACGGAAACCGTCGCGGACAAGCGCCGGAATGAAACCCGAATGATCAAGATGAGCATGCGTGAGGAGAACGGCATCGATATCGGCCGGCGCTACCGGGAGCGGTTGGCGATTGCGCAGGCGTAGCTGCTTGAAACCTTGGAACAGGCCGCAGTCGACAAGGATTTTGCAGTCGCCGGTCTCGACGAGATATTTCGATCCGGTGACCGTACCGGCACCGCCCAGAAAAGTAAGTTGCAAGGTCATTGGCGCCTTCCTCGGGTGTGGAGCGGCACACCGCGCCGCTTGATGGATACAGACGCGCTCGCTCGACTGTTATTACAACGCGACTGCCCCGCGTTGATTTCTCTGCCGCATTTGTTCGTGCCTGTCCGGGCGTTGTCGGCTGCTCAATCGCTGGAATGATCCCGCTTCGACAGGGGGGCAATGCGCCAGCGGTATGCTGCGGGTAGCACAGCATCACGCAGGAATCGGGCTCGCCGTGGAGCTCCGATCGCTTTCTCCGGACTCCGCTACGCTGCTGCCGATACCTTCCATTCGCGTCCTTTTGAGGAGCAGTGCATTCACGGCCACGAGCGCGGAGCTCCCCGACATGGCGATGGCGGCGATCGCCGGGCTGATGATCAGCGGGTAGAGGACGCCCGCTGCGACCGGAAAGGCAATGACATTGTAAGCGACAGCCCAGAACAGGTTCTGGTGCATCTTGCGCAAGGTTGCTTTCGAAAGAACGATGGCGCCGACCACGTCATAAGGATCGCTGCGCATAAGTACGACATCGGCACTTTCCATAGCGACATCGGTGCCGGCCCCGATCGCAAAACCCACATCGGCCTGGGTCAGCGCCGGCGCGTCGTTAATTCCGTCTCCAACCATGCCGACGCGCTTGCCCTGCGCCTGCAACTCCTTGACTTTATCGGCCTTCTGTCCGGGCAGGACGTCGGCGAGCACGGTGCCGATGCCCAGCTGTGCCGCCACGCGCTTTGCCGTGCCCTCATTGTCGCCGGTCAGCATTGCCACTTCGACCCCGCGCTTGCGCAGCGCCGCGACCGCCGCAACAGCGGTGGGGCGCGGGGCGTCGGCGATGGCGATCAGACCGACCAGATCGCCCTTGTGCGCGACGTGAACGACCGTTCGTCCGGCACCCTTCAGCTCGTCCGCCGCTTCGGACAAGGCGCCTAGTGGGACGTTCTCCTCGTCCATCAGTCGGCGATTGCCGAGCAGCACCGTGCTGCCACCGACCAGCGCCTCTGCGCCCATGCCTTCCCGGTTGTGAAAGTCGCGGACGTCGTCGAGCGCGAGATCTCCTGCGCGGTCAAGGATGGCGAGTGCGAGCGGATGTTCCGAACCACGCTCGACCGCGGCGGCGAGCCGCAAAACATCCTCGTCGGACCGGCCTTCCGCAGCGACGATGTCGACCACATGCGGCTGCCCCATCGTTAGCGTGCCGGTCTTGTCGAACACGATGACGTCGAGTTTGGTCGCATCCTCGAGCGCGCCGGCATTCTTGAACAGGATACCGTTGGTCGCGCCGAGCCCGGTCCCGACCATGACCGCCATCGGGGTCGCGAGTCCCAGAGCATCCGGGCAAGCAATGACGAAGACGGTTATCGTCAGCGTGACGGCGAACAGCAATGGCGCGCCGAGCCACCAGAACCATGTCGCAAAGGTCGCCAGTCCGATAAGGATCGCGATCAAGACCAACCACTGCGACGCGCGGTCGGCAAGCAGCTGCGCCGGGGCCTTGGAATTCTGCGCTTCCTGGACGAGCTTGACGATTTGGGCCAGCGCGGTGTCGGCACCAACCTTGGTTGCCTTGTACCGGAAGCTGCCGCTCTTGTTGATCGATGCGCCGATGACTTCGTCGCCGACCGCCTTGTTGACCGGCATCGACTCGCCGGTAAGCATCGATTCATCGATCAGCGAGGTTCCTTCGACGATTTCCCCGTCGACGGGGATCTTGTTGCCAGGCTTGATGATGATCGTCTCGCCCACCTGGACTTCGGAGGTGGCGATCTCCACTTCGCGGCCTTCGCGAATGACGGTCGCCATCGGCGGCGCGAGATCGAGCAGTGCGCGAATCGCCTGCGACGCCCCGGCGCGCGCGCGCATTTCGAGCCAGTGGCCGAGCAGGATGAAGACCAGCAGGACCGCGACTGCCTCGTAGAACTGCACACCGGGAAAGAGGAAGGTCGAGCCGACGCTGAAGAGATAGCCTGTTCCGACCGACAGCACGACAAGCACCGCCATATTGAGGATCCCGTTGCGCAGCGCGCGCCAGGCGGCGACGAAGAACGGCCAGCTGGGATAGATGACCGCAGCGCTCGCGAGGAAGAACAGCCACAGATCGAGGCCCAACCCGAAAGGCGGAGCAGGCGGCGTGAACATGCCGCCCATTGGCGAATAGACGAAGATCGGAATGGTAAAGAGGAGAGCCACCCAGAACCGGTTGCGCATGTCGCGGACCATCGCTTGCATGTCGGCACCGGCGCCGTGTCCCATCTCGTGCGCCATGGCATCCTGCGCGTGCGCCTTGCTGGCAGCCGCAACTCTTTCGTGGCCGGCATGAGCGGATGGTACCGGGTCGGGGCCTGGCTTGCCGACATGTCGGGGATGGACCGCGCCGCGGCAGCGGAAGCCGCAAGAGAGCACGGTCTGGCGCAGCTTTTCCTCGCTCGTCAAACCCCCGTCAAAATCAATCGTAACGCTTCCCGAAGCCGGATTGGCGACAGCGCGACTGACGCCGTCCTCGGCTTCCAGTTGTTTCTCTACGCCGAGATGATCGAGTTCCTCGAAGAGGCCGCCGACCTCAAGCGTCACATTTGCCAAACCAACCTCCAGAAGATTTTTCGTTCTCTCGTCCGGCAGCGTGCACTGCGGATTCGTTGCTCGCTTGGCAAAGACGCTTGAACACCGACGGAATTACACCGTGAGTTCGGATTCGCTCTTTCACGGTATCGCGGCGCGACCAATTGGCTCGCCGCGTCGCACCAGATCGGCTCAAACGGTTCGCGCCGCGAATAGATCGTTGCGGCGCTCATTGACGATGGCACGTGCAGCTTCCTCGGGGAAGCCGATGCCGGTCAGGAGTTCTTCGCACAATTGCAGACTGGCCTCAACGGTGTCGGGTACCGTCCCCGACGCACCGAGTGCTTGCAGCCGGCGTGCATGCTCCGCATCTCGGGCTCTTGCGTAGATGGGCACATGCGGCCAGAGCTGGTGAACCGCGCCGACAACATGCTCGGCACTGCCGGGCGCATCCATAGTGGTCACGAACGCCGCAGCGCGCTCGATACCTAGACGCGGAAGAAGATCCGGCTGACTGGCATCGCCAAAGACAACCGACATTCCCTTCGCACGCTGACGTGCGATGATTTCGGCATCGGTATCGAGCGCGACATAACTGATGCGCTGAGCGTCCAGCAGATCAGCCAGAAGATGCCCAACCCGGCCGAAGCCGCCGATAATCACGTGGGCTTCCCCTGTAATCCCGAGGTCGGCAGGTACGAGGGTGCCATTCTCCCGCTTCTCCAAAAATCGGCCCAACAGACGGCCGGCGGCGGAAAGGGACGGGGTGAGAAACATCGTCAAGATAACCACCATAAGCATGAACTGACCGACAGTTGGGTCCAGCACACCGACCGCAAGCCCGGCAGCGAGGACGACGAATGCAAATTCGCCGCCTTGGCAGAGCAGGACCGCAGTCTCCGCAGCGACGGCGGTGGGCTGCCGGAACGCTTTCGAAACCACGAACAGGGTCCCAGCTTTGAGTGCGACGAGGCCAATCACTGAAAGTACGACCCAGCCCAGCAACTGCCAGACGGCACTCACGTCAAGGCTCATGCCGACGGACATGAAGAAGAGGCCCAGGAGTAGGCCCTTGAAGGGCTCAATATCACTGGCGATCTGGTGACGATACTCGGTGTCTGCGAACAGCAGCCCAGCCAGAAATGCGCCGAGCGCCATCGAAAGGCCCGCCTGTGCCGTGAGTGCAGCGGTTCCAAGCACAATCAGCAGGACGGCGGCCATAAACACCTCGCGGCTGCCGCTGCCGCCGACGAACCGCAACAGCGGCCGAATAGCAATGCGTCCGACGGCCAGAATGGCGGCGATAATGATAGCAGCCTGAAGGATCGCCCGTGTAGCGGCTCCGGCCAGCGACTCGCTACCTTCCGCGCCGGCCACGCCTACGAGAAAGAGGATGGGGACGACGGCGAGGTCTTGAAACAGGAGGATACCGAACGCTGCGCGCCCGGACCGGGTGCCAAGACGCCCTGTCTCAGTCAAACTCTGCATGACGAGCGCGGTGGATGATAATGCCAGACAAAGCCCTAAAATGGCGGATGCGATCATGGAGTTGCCGAAGGCGTAGGCGATCGCCCCGATGATGGCAGCGGATGCGCAGACTTGCCCGGTGCCAAGACCGAAAACGATCCGTCGCATCCCCCACAATTGCCTTGTTGAGAGTTCAAGCCCGATCATGAACAGCAGAAAGATTATGCCGAGCTCAGCGACGCGACGGACACCGTCGACATCCGCGATGACCACATAGGCGAGCAGTGGCACATCCACGACAATGCGGTTCAGACCGTGCGGCCCAATCAGGAGACCGGCAAATAGAAATCCGAGGACAGAGCTGATGCCGAGTTTACGGACAGTCGGGATCACCAATCCGGCAGCCGCGAGAAAAACAAAAATTTCCCTCAAGTAGGGAATTTCGTGATCCAACAGTTAAGCCTTTCGAATAGCTGCCATTGAAGCGAGTTGCTCGCACGCTGCCGATCTGCGACCCGGTAACGGTCGTCTCGCTCGTAGGTGGGTCTTCGAGATACCCGGACGATAAGGGTCAAGGAGCATCAGGAATTTTGAGACGCGTCACCTCGCATCGCTTTGCCTCCCTCCTCCACCAACAGGAAGACTAAAAACTTTCCCCGATCCAGCGCCACGCCATTCCGTCACTCGGCGAGGAAGCGCTCGGAATTTGCTGTGTCCATTCGCGCGCCGGAGGCAAGCGCCGGCGAACGGCGTAAGAAGAAAATCAGAACCATCACGCTCATGATCGCCGCAAAGAAACACCAGACCGATATGAACCAGGCTCGATAAAAGATGCCGGCAAGAAGAAATGACACGATCGCTGCGATGCCAAACCATCGCACCCAGCGGTGGCTCGACAGAAGAGGGCTTATGCAGGTTCCCAAAATGTACAGAGCCATGACGATTTTAACGTAAAAGTGGGGGGATACGTAGTCGATGTGTCCCTCGGCAGCTGTAGCCACAATCGGAAGCCGGATGAGGAAATAGAGCAGATAAAGACCCACTGCTGTTCCTCCCGCAACCGCCACCAGCAGCGCCTTGCGGCGCCATTTCACAGGTTCGAGAAAATAGACGGCGAGCGGGACAAAGATTGGCCAGAGTACGTGTGAAAATATCGAATAGGCATAAGTCAGCACGGTACTGAGAAGCTGCGTCTTGTCAGGGAATGTCAGCCAAAGTGCGCCCTCGATCAATTGCTGAACGCCAAACAGGAGCGGTATCGCTGCATATGGCCGCTCGGCAGGGTTCCGCGCAAGGCGTATGCTAAATGCACCGGTAACCAGCAACGCTGCTCCGGCGGTGAAACTAGCTGTGGCCGAAAAGCACATATTTGACCTTACCCCCGCAAATTCACGCGCTCATTCTCAATCGACCCTCGCACATTCGGCGGGGACCCGTCTCGATCGACACATGCTTGGGAACTTCCAAAGATGCCACACTAGAGTGCGTACCGCGCGCAGACAAAGATCCCAAACATAAGGCAACCTTGCGTGATCGGGAAGACTGATGTCACGGATAAGGGGACCCACGAGCTCGCGGTTCCAGTGTAATACGTATCCGTACCAAGCGTCTCAATGGGCGCCGGAGGTGCAACGCCCGACAGCAGGGGAGTGCTGGCCCGATCACAATAGCCTTGATCCTTGCCGCGCTTGCGCCGCTCATTGCGGTCCTCGGACTGCTGGTCATGCTTCGTTTGCCTGCCGCCGTGGCGATGCCTATCAGCCTTCTCGTTACCGCCCTTGTGAGCGTCGTCATCTGGCGTGTGCCGGTAATCCAGGTTCTTGCTGCCGCCGCCGAGGGGACGGTGATCGCGGCATCGATCGTCTGGATAGTCTTCGGGGCGATTTTCCTGCTCAAGGTTCTCACGGCAGGCGGAGCCATGACCGTCATCCGGGACGGGTTCACCCGCATTGCCCCTGACCCCCGCGCGCAAATTATAGTCATCGCCTGGCTTTTCGGGGCCTTCCTCGAAGGTGCTGCTGGTTTCGGAACCCCGGCCGCGATCACCGCACCCTTGCTTGTCGCTCTGCGCTTCAAGCCAATGGCAGCCGTGGTGCTTGCGCTGATTGCCGACAGCAGCCCTGTTTCCTTCGGCGCGATCGGCACGCCCGTCGCAATAGGCCTCGCGCAGGGTCTGGAGGAAGACGGACAGGTCGATGCGGCAATCGCGGCCGACGGTGACCAAAGTTTGGAAACCATGCTCGAGGCAGTCGCGGTTCAGGCAGCGATGATAGATCTTTTTGTCGGCAGCCTCATCCCTCTCATCATGATCCTGATCTTCACGCGTTTCTTCGATGTGCGTCAAAGTTGGAAGGCCGGTCTCGCGGCGTGGAAATTCGCCTTGGCGGCCGGCTTTGCCTACACGCTGCCCGCACTTGGCGTGGCGGCAATGCTCGGGCCCGAGCTGCCCGCGCTCATCGGCGCTCTTTGTGGTCTAGCGATCATCGTTCCGATTGCCCGGAAGGGATGGCTTTTGCCGGATGGAGGGCTGAGACCAACTTTAGAGCACGGCACCCTCGTCGCCTCCCCGATGTCACTCAAGCGTGCCTGGTCACCCTATTTGCTTCTCGCGGTGATGCTTGTCGTTACGCGGATCGAAATCCTGCCGTTCAAGAGTTGGTTGAACAAGGTTTCCATTCAATGGAACGGCATCTTCGGGACAGAGATCAGTGTCTCGGTCGCGCCATTCTACCTGCCAGGCGCCATGTTTGTTGTCATCGCCGTGCTGACGCTTCGCATGCACCGGATGAACCTTGCCCAGGTCCGAACTTCGCTCAATGAGGCTGCCCGAATCGTCGGAACGAGTGCGATGGCACTGGGCGCAGCGGTGCCGATGGTACGCATTTTTATCCAGTCAGGCGTAAACGACGCTGGTCTTCGCAGCATGCCGATGGAGCTTGCCAGCTTTGCCGCTGGCGGTGTCGGGACGAAATGGCCGCTGGTCGCTCCGTTGCTTGGCGCCCTTGGCAGTTTTCTTTCAGGTAGCGCCACATTCAGCAATATGACATTTGCTCTTTTGCAGACGCAGGCCGCTGAGCAGGTCGGCATGCCAACAGTACTGGTGCTCGCCGGACAAATGCTCGGTGCGAATGCCGGCAACATGGTATCTGTGCTGAACGTGGTAGCCGCAGCCGCGGTGGTTGGTCTGATCAGGGAGGAAGGAACGATCATTCGTTTCACCTTCCTGCCGATGCTCATCTACGCGCTGGCCTCGGGCACGATCATCTTTGCGCTCATGCTGGCGTCGTGACAATGGATCGCGGGCTCCGGCAGTTCGATCACTGTCGCACGGCGCGGGGCTAAATCATGCCGAGGCCACGAACATTATCCGGTAAAAGTGGCCAATAAACTTGCCGCCACTTCACCTAACTCTGAGCCGCTAAATTGGGTAGCGGCATTTTCTTGCTAACCGGCGAGACGGGCGACCTCATCCGCCAACATTCGCTGCGATTGCTGGAAGAACTCCCGAGCGTCCAGGCCTGGCGGAATCGGAGGTAGAAGCGAAACTGTAATGACGCCGGACCGCAGGACAGATCCGGCCGGCCAGAAGCGCCCGGAATCGTGAACGAAAACAAGCGCGGGCAGGCCAAGCGTACGATACAACAGTTCCACGCCGCGTTTGAAAATGATTGGCGATCCGACCGGTTGGCGTGTGCCTTCTGGAAAAATCAACAGTGATCGGCCGTCGGAAAGAGCATCCCGGCACGCTGTCACCATGCTTCGCACCGAGCCGGTGGTGTCGCCTCGATCGATGATGACCATGGGAGAATATCGAAGATACCAACCCAGAACGGGTATTTTGAGAAGTTCCTGCTTCGCGACTATGGCCAGATCGGGAAATAACACGAGTGCCGCGATCGTTTCCCATGGCGACTGATGATTCCCCAGAATCAAGGCTGGTCTGAGAGGAACATGGCAATCGCCGTGTACGCGATGTGCTATACCGGTCCACGCGGCAAGGAGTGCCAAGGTCCCTCGCGCCCAGAGCCGCGTAATTCTGCGCACAACTCGCGGAGGTCTTCCGCTGAGCCAGAGAACAGGAATCAGAGGCGCGAAGCTTAGAGTCCAGAGAACCCAGGAAGCTTTGAAAAGCCATGTTCTCAGCGTGAGAATGTGAAATGCCTTCCATTTGCGTGCCGCGCGGACCCATGCTGAGCGGTCAGGTGGGCCATCAAAACAGACGCGTACAGGGCACAGGAATTACACGAGCACCTGTTGCACGGCGCGCGGACCTGGCTCGTGGTGCGCGGGCGCGGTTCGAAATCTTCGATGGTCATGATAGCGTACTCGGATCGGCCAACTTGCCGTGTCGACGAGCTGGGTGAAACTTCATGGAAGCTGGAAAGGACGACAAAAGCCGACCCTCCCGAGCGCATTGCGATATCCGGGCGGCCGGAAGATCGGCTTGCCGGGAGGTTTCCGAGCTTCAGAAATGTGTGGAAAGCGGCGGGCCGCAGGCTATGATCGTCCTTATTGCGGCTTTGGTCTCACCGATAAGGGCAACCGGCACAGTTGCGATTCCCGCTGCTCTTACGGGCGCATCATTGCCGCCTGCAAACACTGCATCCCCAAAGAACACCATGTCGTCTTTGCGAATGCCGACCACCTCGGCAAAGCGCGCAAGCCCGTAGGCCTTGTCGACGCCGCGCCGTGTAATATCGAGCGAAGTCGCTCCACCGATACGGATCGAAAAGGCTGGCAACTTTGGCTCGAGGATAGCTTTGAGCCGCTGACGTTTGCGAAGATCGGGATCCCAGCTTCGTTTTTTGTCGAGTGGTGCCTGCTGGCCGAGACCGGAAAAGGTGATCTGCGTACCTCGATCCTCGATCCGATCGCCCCAGCTCTGCCCGGCATCCACTCCGAGCGCCTCGATTGCCTGTTGCAGCGCTGTGTAGATCGCGCTGCGCTCGGTTTCAGTCAGTTCATCGGCATAGATTTGCCGCCAGCGGCGCTCATATTGGAAAAACTTGCTTCCGGAAGTGGGCAAGAGAAAGAGCCGGGACAGGTCAGCGACATCGGGCAGCCGTCCGAGCAGCTGCTTGTCGAATTGGGGCCAGTCCCCGCCTGAGATGACCGCAACCGCCATATGATCGAGCAGGCTGGCCAGAAGGCCACCCATTTCGGCATCAATCGGCTGCTTGCTTTCAGCCAGAGTCCCGTCGAGGTCAAATATGGCGATCGATTTCATGGACGCTCTTTCAAATCCGAATTCAGATTGGGATAGCCACCGAAAACGAGATGCGCGCGCGCTGGGGTCGCGTTTGGCGCAGATCCGGCGATCTCCAATTCAGCCCTCACACTCGCCCATTCACGACAAGCCGTGGCGCATCTGCGCGCAGGGGATCACTGGAGCCGGCCTGCGAAAAGGATGTCTGTGGTTGGGCCTCAAAGTGGGGTTCCGCTTGTTGTAGCGGGATGGGCCGGTTCGCAACATCGCCAATTATAATTGCATAACGTTGCGCCACCGCCGACCAGGTCATTGTGCGGCCGAGCGCAAAGGCGCGTGCCTCGGTCTGGCGTCGCAAGCTGAAGTCCGACAGGAGGCGGCCGACGGCACCGGCCATCGCCTGCGGGTCGCTGAACGGCACCAGCATGCCGCGGCCGTCCGCCAGCAACTCCTGCGCATGCCAATAGGGAGTCGAGACGACCGGCTTTCCCAGGCCAACGGCATAGGCAAGCGTGCCAGAGCAAATCTGCGCCTCGTTAAGATAGGGCGTGACATAGATATCGCAGGCTGCGAGCAGCTGCAGCAGATCGGGCAGATCGACATAGCGATCGACAAAATGGAGATGGCTGGCTACGCCGAACTCGTCCGCCAGTTTGCGAAGACTGTCGCGATAGCGCTCCCCCTCGCTCGCGCGCAGGTGCGGGTGGGTCGCGCCGACGACCGCATAGAGAAGGTCGGGATTGGTCCGGACCAGTTGCGGCAGCGCGGCGATCATCGTCTCGATCCCTTTCCCCGGTGAAAGCAGGCCGAACGTCATGGCAACCGAGCGCCCGCCGAAGCCAAGCGCGTGCTTCGCGCGCTCTGAATCGGACAGAGCAAGGTCGGGAATACCATGCGGCACAACAGCAATCTGGTCTGCCGGTGCAGCATAGATCTGTTCCAGCATCTCACGGCCCTTTTCGGCCATCACGACGAGACGGGCCGAATGCCTAATCAGTTCGGCCATGACCCGTCGCTGATCGTCATCCGGTGTGCTCAGAACTGTATGCAAGATGGTGACCAGAGGTTTGCGAAGCTGGCGCAGGAAGCTCGCGAGATAGGATCCCGCCGGACCGCCATAAAGCCCGAATTCGTGCTGCAGGAGAACGGCATCGACAAGCGAGGAGTTCAGATACTCGGCGGCGTCGGTGTACGTCCGGGCATTTTGCTGTTCAATTTCCAGACCAACTTCCGCAGGGTAATCATACGCTCCAGCTTGATCGGTGACCGCAATCATCCTGCAACCCATTTTGGGCAAACCGTGCACGATCGCGCCGCGCAAATCCTGTGAGAAGGTGGCAATTCCGCATTGCCGGGGCACATAGCTGCCGACCATGGCGATCTGAGGGCTGGCATTCACGACGTTGACTGGATGCATGGTGGATTCTTCACTCGGTCTGTGTGGTAGGACGAGGCGGTTGCCGATGCTCTCGGGCAAGGTTCGTCCCCTGGATATTGACAAGGACGCGGAGTGAGACTTTTCCTTACGAAAAGCGCGCGCCGCGCGCCGCGCGCCGTATGACAACTGTAAGAAGTCGCGCATCGAATCGTCCCTGTGGGCGTTTGATAGGCGGTCCAGAATGGGATGCTATTCATCCGGAGTGCGCATGGCCCGGTAGCGTGGGATCCGAGATGCAAACAACACGGAGCTGCCAATTTCTCCGAATACCGACTGCCCGGCACGGGACGCCCCCCACTCCTCCATCCCGTGCACGGGGAAGGGCGGCACGTCCAAATCCTGGCGTGTCGCCCTTTCATCTGTCGTCCTTGCGGAACTGGCGCCAATGGGCATTCTCGTTGACGGTGGCAGGTTCTGGGATGGCCGGATCGGCTGCACTGATAGTGCGGCCGGCCCGGCATGAACCTGACAGATCCCATTCCGCTCGCTTACCTGACGCTGGAGTGGACGATCCGCCTTGTCATGCTCGTGACTGTCACATCACGGCGCTCGCCGGAGGAAGCTCGCACCTGGCTTCTGTTCGCTCTCTTTCTTCCGATCCCGACGTTTTTATTTTATCTTATCGCCGGCCAACCGAAGGCACCGCGCTGGCGTCGGCGGCGGTTCGCCGAGGGGCAAATCCTGCTTGCGCGCGCGGCCCGGCAAATCGTCCATTCGCGCCATTGCCTGCGGCCGGCGGTGTCGGGTCATCTGGAATCAGCCACGCGCTTCGTCGAAAGCCTCAGTCGATTTCCGGTGCTGGGCGGAAATGCAATCCATTTTCTACCTGATTACGAAGGGGTAATCGATCGGCTTGTTGAGGATATCGAACAGGCAAGCGATCATGTTCATCTGACGACCTATATTTTTGCGGATGACGCAAGTGGCGACCGGATTATGTCGGCGCTGCTGCATGCCGCGAAGCGCGGGATCGATTGCCGCGTGCTGATCGATGCGATGGGTTCGTTTTCCTGGGCATCTTCCGTCACGCGCAGACTGAGGTCGGGAGGTGTCGCGGTCGCTCGCGCGTTCCCCGTCGCATTTCCAGGTTTGGGCAAGGTGCGTGCGGATATTCGCAATCATCGCAAGATCGTCGTGATCGACGGGCAGGTGGGCTACATCGGTTCGCAGAATGTTATCGACAAGAAGGCGTCCTCGGGCCTGATCAACAAGGAACTTGTGCTGCGCGTCGAAGGGCCGATCGTGCTCGAATTGCAAGCGGTCTTTACCGCCGACTGGTTTCTCGAACGAGGGGAGGTGCTCGACCGGAGCCAATTTTTTCCACATGGGCGCGCCAAGGGCAAATACGCCGCTCAGCTTCTGGCGAGCGGTCCGGAATATCCCCTGGCGGGCGCAGGTCCGTTAGTGGTTGCCCTGGTTCATGGCGCGCGGCGCAGTGTCACTTTGACGACCCCATATTTCATTCCGGATGAATCGCTTCTCCAGGCTCTGAAAACAGCCGCGATGCGCGGGGTCGAAGTGCGGATCATTCTTTCGCATGCTAGCGATTCCTGGCTCGTAGGCTTGGCGCAGCGATCCTATTATGGAGAATTTCTGAGCGCCGGGGTCGCGATCTATCTTTACCGCGAGGGGCTGCTGCATGCCAAACACATCAGTATTGACGACGAGATCGTCCTCATCGGATCGCTCAATCTCGACATGCGCTCCTTTTATCTCAATGCCGAGGCCAGCCTAGTTTGCTACGATCGAGAGATTGCTGTCGATCTCAGGATGGAACAGCAGCGCAATCTGGCCGTTAGCGATACGCTCAGCCTGGAGGCTTGGAGGAGGCGGTCCTTCCTCGCGACCTTGGCGCAGAACATTGCACGGCTCTTCGGCCCTCTCCTTTGAACGCTTCACCACCCCCGCGCGGAGCATTGGCGGAGCTTCCTCGGCAGTGATTGCTCGTAATTAGCCTTGTCGATCAGGGTGCGCGCAGCCAGTATGCGGAGCGCAGAGCTTGTCGCTTACCGAAGTCTGCGAGCGCATCCTGGATCCGGCATGCTTGCCCGGCTTGCCCGTCCTGGGAGGTCGAATATTGCCGACAGCGCCAAACGCTCGCGGGTTGCGCGCCCCTTTCAGCGCGGTCGCCTCGGCGAAGAAAGCGCCCACATCGCACCAATTCTCAATGCCTGAAAATCGCCGCGCACGCGGCGACCGCATTCAATCTGCCATTCCCGGATAATGACTGGCCGTCCAGGCGCACCGGCCTTGAAGCCATACTACCTTGGAGCGATGTCCTGTAATAGATCGCCTTTGGCGGCGTCTTTCGAAAGTCATCCAGCAAGGTGGGAACCGAAATGCGCAGATCCAAACAAGTCCATGCCGTACTTGGCCGGCGTTTGCTCGCGATTCTGGCTCCGTTGCTTCGACGCCTTGTCAAACGGGGCGAACTCATGCTGATCGACGCCGCAGGCAACCGGATGACTTTCGGCACGCCGCAGGATAGTCCGCGAGTGACCGTACGGCTGCACAGACTTGACCTTCCGCTGCGCCTGCTCATCAATCCCTCGCTGACGCTTGGCGAAGCCTACATGAATGGAGAATGGACGATCGAGGAAGGCACGCTGCGCGACTTCCTGTTTGTTGTCTCATCGAACCTGACCGCGCTGGATGAAGCGCCTTTGGCGCGCCTGCGCACGAAGCTGGGGCGTTTGACGCATGTCCTGCGGCCCATCCGCAAGGCCAAGGCCAAAGCGAATGTTGCGCACCATTACGACCTATCGAGCGGGCTCTATGAAATGTTCCTCGACGAGGATTGGCAATATTCCTGCGCCTATTTTGGCGAGGATTGTGACACGCTCGAGGATGCGCAGGCTGCCAAACGTTCGCACATTGCAAAGAAACTCCTGCCTCAGCCAGGGCACCGGGTTCTCGATATTGGCTGCGGGTGGGGCGGACTAGCGATCGAACTGGCACAGAACTGCGATGCGCAGGTGACGGGGATCACCCTCTCGAAGGAACAGCATCGCCGCGCTGGGGACCGCGCCCGCGAGCAGGGCGTCGATGATCGCGCAGCCTTCAAACTGGCCGACTACCGCGAAATCGACGAGCAATTCGATCGCATTGTCTCGGTGGGAATGTTTGAGCATGTCGGTGCGGCGAGCTTCGGTACCTTTTTCGAGGCGATCAAGCAGAACCTGGCGCCGCGCGGAATAGCCGTCGTACATTCGATCGGCCGCATGGAACCGCCTGGCGGGCGCGACCCGTGGATCGACAAGTACATTTTTCCGGACGGCTATGTTCCCGCCCTGTCGGAAACACTCGCGGCGATCGAGCGCAGCGGCCTTTGGGTGACCGATATCGAAATATTGCGCCTCCATTACGCAGAGACGCTGCGCCACTGGTACGAGAGATTCCAGGAGCGGCGCGCCGCGGCGCACGCACTTTACGACGAACGCTTCTGCCGGATGTGGGAATATTATCTCGCTGCCTGTGAGATGATGTTCCGTAACGGAACCCTGATGGTATTCCAGGTACAGCTTGCCAAGGAGCGCGACGCCGTTCCCCTGACGCGCGACTATCTCTATTCCGATCCGCGGAAGGGGCATCCGCACTGGGCGGATGAGGCGCTCAACGAGCGCGTCGAATCCGAAACCGTCCCGCTGCGCGTGGGCGAATGCGTATGACGCGCAATCCATCATTAGCGACTGGATCGCGCGGCGGGCAGCCCGGGATCATGAAGCGGCTGCCGGTCGAATTGCATCCCGATGCATCGCGGGTCGTCATTCGGCCGTTTTTCCCGGCTGACGATCCCCTTGCCCTGACCATGCCGGAACGCTCGCGGCTGCAGCGCATCGTGGACAGGGTGCTCTCGATGGACCATGCAGCCGTCTCGGCCTACCTTGCGCAGACATTGCTCCCTTTCGAAGACCGCAGCTACTTCGTCGAGAAACTCTTGCTGGCGCGCTTCGAGGAGATCAACGGTCGCATCATCGCGAAATGCTCCGCTACGCGTGAACAGGCGTTGCTCATCGGCGCGTTCTTTCACCAGGAATATTCCTACGAGGCGGCGGCGCTTTTTAATCCGAGTGCCGTCCCGCATCCCGATCAGACGGGTCTGCCGCCAGGCAGCCTACGATTTGTGCTATCGTTGCGCGGCGTGGGGGAGGGGCATATTTCGTCCGTCACGTTCAGGACCGGCAGTTACAATATCAAAACCGGACTCACCATCGATGCGCCAAGCCGCCAGGTCGTCGCGCACCGGCTCGAGCGGGATCCCAATCCATCCGCTAGCGATGGGAGCATCCGGATCGTCTGCAACGAAGGCGATGATCTTTCCGAACGTGTCCTCTTCCCGGTAACGGCGCAGCAACGCAACGGCATCGAAGATCTGCGCCTGGTTCGCTTTGTCGAGGATGATGGCTCATCGCGCTATCTGGGCAGCTATACTGCCTATGACGGCCGGGCCATCGCGCCGGAACTTCTCACAACCGACGATTTCAGAACCTTCAATCTCCACAGAATGGAAGGACCGGGGGCTAACAACAAGGGCCTCGCCTTTTTCCCGAGACGGATAGACGGGAAATACGCACTGCTGTGCCGCCACGACGACGAAAGCATCTGGCTGGCGCTCTCAGACAATCTTCACCATTGGGGCGAAAGCGTCACTGTCGTCTCGCCGCGCTATCCCTGGGAGTTCATCAAGATCGGCAATTGCGGCTCGCCTATCGAACTGGACGAGGGCTGGCTCGTGATCACTCATGGCGTCGGTGCAGTACGAAACTACGCAATTGGTGCGTGCCTGCTCGACAAGAAGGATCCCTCCAGACTTCTGGCGCGCACCCGCGAACCGCTGTTGCGTGCGCAAGCGGACGAACGTTCAGGTTATGTGCCCAATGTGGTTTATAGCTGCGGCAGCCTGGTGCATGACGGGGTGCTTCTTCTTCCCTACGCAATTGCGGATAGTTACACGACATTTGCCACCGTCCCCATCGACCGGCTACTTGCCACTATGGAGTGAGGGCAGGTTTTTTGGTATTGGTTGGCGCTGAGCGCAGGACAAGCGGTGGATTCCAGACGATCGAATTTGGGCCAGCAGCGTGCTGCTGCACCGCGGATGCGGTTTGCGCGTACCCAAAGAGGACCCCCAATGTGGGGGTAGCTCTGTATCCTGTGCGGCGATGCAATACCCTGAACACCGTCCGGTCGATGACGCTTTGATTCCGCCGAGGCTGTCTGCCATTCTCGTGATGGTCCTTTGGGCCTCATGCTACCCGCTGATCACGATCGGGCTCGATTTCGCCCCGCATCTGACCTTCGCAAGTCTTCGCGCCGTTACGGCAGGGTCGGCGCTGCTTCTGGTCGCGCTTTGCCTGGGCAAACCCTTCCCGAAAGACAGGGCGGAGTGGGGGTGGATCGCGCTTGCAGGACTTGGCATGACCGGATTGGGTTACTTCGGGATGTTCCATGCAGCCGAATTTGTCGCTCCCGGCCTGGCGACCGTCGTGGCCAATACCCAACCCATCTTCGCCGCGGTACTCGCATACGGCCTGATCGGGGAACGCCTTGCGTTGCGCGGATGGACCGGCCTGCTGATCGGCTTTCTTGGCGTCATCATCGTCGCTGCCCCCCAGGTCTTCGCCGGCAACGAGCGCTCAACCGGACTTGGCCTGATGTACGTGCTCCTGGCCGCGCTCGGTGTTGCCGCTGGCAATGTCGCAATCAGGAAGCTTGCCAACCGGGTCGACGCGGCGATGGCGATGGGCCTTCAATTGCTGATCGGCGCCATTCCGCTGATGATAATCGCCGTGCTGACCGAACATCCACGTGCTGTCGTCTGGTCGCCGGGCTTCATAGTTTCGCTCGTAGGGCTTGCACTTCCAGGGACAGCACTCGCCTTCTGGCTGTGGCAAACGACTCTGCGCTCGATGCCTCTTTCAAAAGCGAACGTGTTCAGTTTTCTCGTGCCGTTTCTGGGCATTACGATCGGAGCCCTTTTCTTCGCCGAGCCGCTCACTCTCATGGTGATGATCGGCGTGGTCCTCGCCGGCATAGGCGTCTATCTAGGAACGAAAGCCGAGCCCGATAGAGACCCGGTTCGTGATCAGGGTTCCGCATGCCGATCCAAGTGAAGTGGCTGGCAAGATTGATAATAGGGCACTGCGCTGCTCAATTCGGCTTATTCAACGGGACGACACCCAGAGGCCCTCAGTCACCTTGCTGCCCGGATAGGCAACGAGCAGTTCGCCATTGTAGTCGAGGGAATGCTGCTCATCGGCCAGCCATGCCTGGCCCGGCTCCACGGGGGCATCACCTATACGTCCGTGTCCTGAAAGCGGTACAATCCATGCCGCTGTGCCGGGCGCGAGTGTACCGGCGCGAGCGCCGCTCCATTGCTCGACCACGAATTTATGTCCTTCGGCGACTATCCGGCGAGCATCGGCAAGAACGTATGGTTGTGTGAGAGCCTGCCAGGGTTCGGGGCGTGCCACGCGCAGCGCTGCTTCCAAATGGAGGGCGCGCGGACGGCCATGATCGTACATCCTGTAGGTAAGATCGACATTTTGCTGGATCTCGATGAGGGTAATTCCCGCACCGATCGCGTGGATGGTTCCTGCGGGCAGATAGTAGACGTCGCCGGGGCTCACCTCGCGCCAGTCAAGCATCGTCTCTATGGTTCCATCGAGCGCTGCGAGGCGCAGGGTGTCGATGGCGACAACTGCCTTCAGCCCCAGGCCGATCTGCGCACCCGGCTCAGCCTTCAGGATCACCCAGCATTCGTCTTTGCCCCTCGGATGTCCGAGCGCTCGCGCTTCGGCATCGTCTGGATGGACCTGGACAGAGAGCCGCTCGCTCGTAAACAGGTATTTGACAAGAAGGGCGCCTGAGCGGTGGTCGGGTTCTTCGAACCAGATTTCACCGATCGGATCGTCGCCGCTTGCTGCCTGCGCAAATCCGAAGCCAGGCTGACGGCGACCCCAGACCTTGGCCACCGAGCGGGGAACGAGCTGGACAGGGGTCATTGCCGACGCCTCCCTTGACTACCCCTTGCTTGAGGGGCTGGTAAGGAGAAACCATGTGCATATCGCGGGGCCCGTACGCCGATCATATCAGTGCGCGAGAATCAGCGGAACGGGGCTCGTCGTGATAAGATCCTGGGTGACGCCGCCCAGAACAGTTTCGCGGAGTCGTGAATGGCCATAGGCACCGAGCACGATATATTCTGCTTCGAGACCCGCTGCGGCCGCAATGAGCGCATTGGCCACGGTGTCTCCGTCGAGCGGCCAATCATGACTTTCGGCGGTGACACCATATCGCGCCAGATAATTGCGGACATCGTCCAAAGAAGGTTTCTCCCCCTTCTCGCTGACACTTACGATATGCAATTTGGGCGCGGCGCGCAGAAGCGAACGGCTCTGCCGGATGGCGTTGGCAGCTTCTGGGGAGCCATTCCAGGCGATCATGGCAGCACTGCTGTTGGTAAAGCGTTGCCCGGCAGCCGGCACGAGTAGTACGGTCGATTGAACATGGAGCGCCACGTCGGCGGCGAGCGGCGCCCTGCGCGGGAGAATTGTTTCCTTCTCTTCGGGTTGGCTTAGAACGACGAGGTCGGCAAACTTCGCGTGTTCGATGATGGTCTGAGCCGCTGATCCCTCGGCGTGAAGCCATTGCCAATCGATTCCCTCCCGTTTGAGCGTATCTTCGATCCGCACCTGTTCAAGTTTCTCGTTTTGGCGAAAAGTCTCGAAGATGCCGGAAGGAACGTATGACCCTCCAAACGGATCGCCGACAAAGAAATACGCATCGAGAGGGGTTGCCTGCAAACAGATCAGCTGCCCGTTGTGGGCGCGAACGACTTCCATGGCAGCAGCTAACCGTGCGGCCTGGCCAGGATCCTGGTTTATGTGGAGCAAAACCGACTTCATCTGATCATCCTGGTCCGGTTGCAATCGAGCGCTTGCGCTGGATCAAAAAGCACTCCTTGTTGTCTTTGACGTTTCACTCGATCCGATCTTACACACCGTCCCTGTCCAGCGCTGTGGACCTTCGAGACGCCGCTTTTGACAAGGGCACGGGATCCCTTACCGAGGGCCGAACTCCCACTCATCGCTCGCTGTCGAAATGCCGCTGCCGGGGCCAACACGCGTAGCGAGCGGGCGGGTATGGCCGCTCATACCCATCCGAACAGCCGGAAGCCTTCCCGAGCGAACATCACAACTTGCGAGCACGAAGAGGATTCAGTGAAAATTCAGACTTCCAGGACTGGCGCAAAACCGCCACCCGGTGTGCGCATGTTGGTCGTCTGCCCCCTGTATAGCCGCGCCGCCTTCAACAATACGGAACCAGCGTAGGTATAGAGCCTCACATCGACCTTGAGGTCCACAGCCTCTCCATCATACTTGACCTTGCGAAGACTCGGCGGCGCGTATTGCTGGGCGATATAGTCACCGTCCCGGATCTGTGACCAGACGCTGCGGGTGAGCTTGGCACCGCGATAGGCGGCTTTGCTGCCATATCCCTGCGCCGGCTTGAAGAAGAGATGCCGACGTTCCGCCCAAAGCGACGCGGCGTTATCAGGTGTTACCAGAGTGGTAGCGGGAATAGTCGTCGCAAGAACCTCAGTCTGCTCTTTTGCCAGGCCCCAGCGGGTCAGGAGCGCGGGGTCGCTCAAGAGCGAGAGGTTTCGCTTATCGGCCAGCATGGCGTGGACGTATGGGTTGGGCGTGACCACTGCCAGATTATTCAGATAAGCGTCCTTGAGGACGGAATGATCCGGCTCTTCCAAGGTAAAGTCGACGAGACGATTGTACACCAGATCGATCTTGCAGCCATCCGCAAAAAGTTCACCGCCGGAAGCCTCAAAAGCCGTTGGATCCGCGATGACCGCCGAAATTCCCTGACGCTCGAGCGCTGCCTTGGCGAGCAGAAACTCCGGATAGAGATGCTGATCAAGGGGCGCGTCATCGACGATCGCAATCATGTTGGGTGTCCCGGTGCGGCCCTGGCGTAACCACTCGCTGCGAAACATTCTCGCAATCGCCGGTCCAAAATCCTCCACTGATCCATTCGAGCCATCGGAGCCGAAGCAGCAGGCACGCTGCGCCCTGGCGAGGGCTGCGTTGAGGAACGCGCCCCCGGCATTGGTATTGATCTCGATCAGAACCGGTCCGGATTCGGAAAGATGAAAGTCATACCCCATCAGCGCACCGGCAGGTCCCAGATCGGGGGCGGAGCTGGGCGGTGCCCACTTCTGCACCGCCTCACCATATTGCGCGAGGGCTGCGGCGGTCTCCACCGCCGTGACGACGCGTACCATCATCGTCACTGTCTCCGGCGCGATAAACACCGGCGAGTTCGCGAACAGGTGCGGGTGCGAGATCGCCAACTGCTCCCCGAAACCTTCACGTCCGGTCTGGCTGTTCAATGTGGCCTCGAGCATGTCCCGGTCGAGCGTAATGCAGGAACACACGGAATTGGCACGTAGCGCCGCCTGGAGCGCTTTTGACTTGTCTTGCATCGGGTCTCCTGGCGGCATTTTGGGGGTTATCTCCAAGGACGCGGCGGCTCCTGGAATATTTCAACAACATTGGTCGGCAAGCACAGATGCGAAATCCGACCTTGATGACCGCTCGCGCGAGATGCACATTTGTTGTCATGGTACCCTATCGTCCCCTTACAGCACTCGAAACCCACGAGGTCAGCAATCAGCCGCCGCCGCTCGTCGATTTCAATGCTTTTGACGCCGACCGGGCAATTCAGGATGGTGTATCCGGTTCTGGAGCGGGGCTGCACAAGGACCGTCTGGGCGCCTTCGGCGAACTGGTGGGCCGGGCCGAGACGCTGGAGCTTGGTAGGCTCGCCAATGAGAACCCGCCACCCCTTAAAGGTTTTGACCGCTTCGGTCAGCGCCTGGACGAAGTTGAGTTCCACCCCGCCTATCACGCTCTGATGCAGATGGGGATCGCGGAATTCGGTGCCGCGCGCGGCGCAAACAATCGCCTGAACGAACATATCGTCCGCTGGGAGAGATGGTCCGTCAAGGACGCGATTACGGAATCGACGGCGCGCGCCTTCGTCGAAGATACCGCGCTTGGACTGCAAGCCGCGGCCCTGCGGGATGGACCCAATGAAGTCCTGAAGGGATTTTGCGCGGTTCGCCTCCCCGCGGAGGGATCGCGCCTTGCTTACGGGGCTTTCACCGTACACGTTGCCGCGAATGTCTTGATACAAAGAGCGCTGCCGCTAATTTAGCAATACACTGCCGAATGGCTTCCTGTGCCCGCGCGCAAACTGGCCGCGATTCTGGCAGGAGCACCGCATGGATTTGATGTGATCGGGAAGCAAAGTGCGCTCGACTATCTTTACTATCGAAAATGTTTGGCGCGCTCCACGAGCTGGGTCATCTGGGTTGCGGCGTGAATGGTGAGGGGATGTTGAGTGGTATCGGGACGCGGGGTGATGAATTCCGCCATCTCGGCAATTTGCGTCAGTTGATCGTCAGTGGCCCTGGCTACCAGACTTAGCACAATATTTTCCAATGCGATTACTCGGATTCGCAACTGGATGATCTCGGCATCGGAAAGTGCGGGAATATCCCACTCGTCGCAAGCGGCTGCCAAAGCTTCCTGAGGGCCGCACGGCATGGCGCCGCCCTCGTCTTCCCATCGCGAAATGGCGGCGCTCTTCTTTTGATCTGTCATAGGTCGAAACTCCTGGATTGAGGAAGCAATCTATCAAGACGGGCGGATACATGAAACCGCGGGAGGTGAGGGCCAGGACATCCTGAAGCTTGGAGCCGGACAGCAGTGCATCCGTGCCGATGACGCATGGCCAATAACACCTCGAGCGGCTCATCAAGCAAGTCGGCCGCTTCCGGGGCAGCGGGGACGGACTTGGAGCCCATCACCATCTGATGAAAAGATGCGTGCGTCATCGGGGATCAACCGCGTCCCGCCATCCGGGCCAATAGTCGATTTCAACTTAGTTTCGACCCGGGGTTCTCATCCTTTCCGCCTATTCGACGCAGGAAGAGAGCTTCAAGAGCAAAAACAGCGGCGATGAGGGCCGCAGCGATGCCAACAATAAGCGGGTCAGTGTCGAGTTTGGTGGCAGTAAAAGCAGCAAGAACAACACCGTCGGCTGCAATCGCGGCGAGCAGAACGGAGCTTTTTGCCGCGATCTCCTTTCGTAGGTGCCGGTAGACACCCCAATGCACCAGCATGTCCATGACCAAGTAGAAGAACGCCCCAAGCGAGGCGATGCGCGACAGATCGAACAGCACCGCGAGCGAGCCGGCTACGACGACCGTGTAGACCAGCATATGGCTTCGTATCCCACCTTTCATGCCGAAATGACTGTGCGGGATCATCTTCATGTCAGTCAGCATCGCCAGCATGCGCGATACCGCGAACACGCTGGCGATCACCCCCGAGGTAGTTGCCGATAGCGCAATGACGATGGTGAACCAGAAGCCCAGTTGACCCAGCGCCGGTCTGGCCGCGGCGGCCAGAGAATAATCGCGCGCTTGCGCAATCTCGCTGATCGTCAGGCTTGCTCCGACAGCCAGTGCCACGAGCAGGTACGTCACCACGCAGATGACAATCGAGATGACGATCGTGCGACCAACATTGCGATGCGGATCAACAATATCGCCGCCACTGTTCGTAATGGTCGTGAAGCCTTTGAAGGCGAGGATGGAAAATGCCACGGACGCCAGAAATGCGCCGCCACCGGATTGCGAAATGTCTTCGGAAAAAGCGCCAGAAAAGAAACCGCTCGCCCAGATCGCCGCCACTGCGAAAACGACGATGCCGCCGACCTTGATCACGGACATGATGAGCGAAAAGCCGCTCACCGAACGATTGCCAGACGCATTTACGAAGTAGGCGAAGACGATCAGAGCTAGCGCGAGTATAGACAGGAAAAGGGCATTCTCCTCTTGGCCGAACGGACGCAAGGCGTAGGCAGCGAAGGTACGGGCTACCAGGCTTTCATTGATCACCATCGAGAGCGCCATGAGCAGTGAGGAAGAGGCCGCCACGACTCCCGGACCATAGGCCTTTTGCAAGATCATCGCGATGCCGCCAGATGAAGGCCAGGCGTTCGACATTTTGATGTAACTGTAGGCTGCAAGCGCCGTCACGAGAGCTCCCACGACGAACGAAAGCGGGAACAGCGGCCCGGCCAGCTGTGCGATCTGACCGGTTAGAGCAAATATTCCGGCGCCGATCATGACCCCCGTGCCCATAGCCACGCCCCCGGCGAGACTTATGGCAGATTCGCTCTTGCTGCTTTGGGTCCCGGTCGATGCCGCATGTCCCTCGTGATTCATCTTGCTCACAACTCTCCAACTTCGAAACGAAGCGAAACTGCGCCCGAGGGGGCAGGACGCATCTTCACGATCGCCGGCATGAGAGCGAACGGGCAGCGGCCTGCCTCATGCGTCCCGTGTTTATCTGCGATCGAGTCGGCTTTGGCGACTGATCCTAAATGCCTGGCCGGCGTATAGGGTCGGACGGCATGCCCTTTGGAATTCCGCTCGGGTTGATTACCAGATGTGATATTGGTCAATTCAGTTCCCTCGGCTCGACTACAGAGCGCCCCGTTTGGTTCGCTGTCCATCTCGGTTGCCCTGTTCTCGGACAGGCGGGCCACTCGCTTCGTGCTAGGGGTAGCTTGCGAAAACCCTTTGTCCGCGCGGGCCAAACGCAAACACCTCAAATGCCTGCCTGCGGCCGCCAGCCTCCATGCCGGGCACGGCAAGCCCGGCCACGCCGTCGGGTCGCTCGCGCAGCAGTCTCGCAATGGCTTCATCTGGAACATGTCCCTCGATGACATAGCCCTCGACTCCCGTCGTGTAGCTTGCGGCCTACGCGACGTTTGAACATGCGGCAAGAATAACGAACAAAGCACTCGCGAGAGGTCTGCGCAGGGCCGATGGAGGGGCAGTGCTGGTCAATTGCTGGTCCTTGCCTTATAGCCGCGCCACAGAGAAATGGCACCTGTCGGCGTATTGAATCGGGCTAACCTCATGCTGTCGATAAATCGGGCAGAGATATGCTTTTCCATTACGCCGTCGGCGTTGGGCTGGGTGTCCGCAAATCCGTCCAGTCTTTGGACGGTCGCGCGAAACAGCGCCCGCATCAGCGGGTTTTCCTGCTTCATGTAATCCGCGATCAAGACCATCCCGCCGGGCTCGAGCAGGTTCCAGATCTCCTCGATGAGGACCTTCTTCTGCCCCGCCGGTACCTGGTGGAATAGAAGGCTGCTCACGATCTTGTTTGGTCGCCAATTGTCCTGAAGCTCGAGGCTGTCGAGAAAACCATGGTGCCAACGGATGGACGACATCTCATAATTATGCGCAGCTTTTCGCCGGGCTATGTCGATCGTGGTGAGGTGGTCCCGGAAAACTGGACAGGGTGCTAAGCTAATCCCGACCTGAGGAATGGACGGGAAATGAAGAAGACGAGGAAGCGCTATAGCGCGGATTTCAAGGCGAAGGTGGCGCTGGAGGCGATCCGGGGTGATCTGACGCTGGCGGAGCTGGCGACGAAGCATGGCATTCATCATACGATGATCGCGGCCTGGAAGCGGCAGGCGGTCGAAGGTATGGCAGACACCTTCTGCGGGGCAAGCGATGATGCCAGGGCAGCCAGCGAGGCCGAGGTCGAGAAGCTCCACGCCAAGATCGGCCAGTTGGTCGTGGAACGCGATTTTTTAGCCAAAGCCTCCGGTCGATGAGCGTGGCACGGAGGCGTTCGATGGTCGAACCTGCTCACCACCGCTTGTCGATCACGGCGCAATGTCGGCTGCTGTCAATCAGCCGGTCATCCTATTACTATGCGCCGGTGCCTGAAGCCGAAGAGACGCTGGCGCTGATGCGGGTGATCGACGCCGCGTTCCTAGACTGTCCGTGGTATGGCAGCCGCCAAATGGTCCGGCATCTGCAACGTGCAGGCCACCAGGTTGGCCGACGTCGGGTGCGGCGCCTGATGGCGAAGATGGGCTTGTCGCCGATCTACCAGCGACCGCGCACGAGTGATCCGCATCCACAGCACCGCATTTATCCATATCTGCTGCGCAAGCTGATGATCGACAGGCCGAACCAGGTGTGGTGCGCCGACGTGACCTACATCCCTATGCGGCGCGGGTTCCTCTATCTGGCGGCAATCATGGACTGGGCGACGCGCAAGGTGCTGGCCTGGCGGCTGTCGAACACGATGGATGCTGGCTTCTGCGTCGCAGCACTGGAAGAGGCACTGGCGCGCTTCGGCAAGCCGGAAATCTTCAATACGGATCAGGGCAGCCAGTTCACCAGCTTTGCGTTCACCAGCGTGCTGCGGGACGCCGAGGTGCGGATCAGCATGGACGGCCGAGGCCGGTGGATGGACAACGTCTTCATCGAGCGGCTGTGGAGATCCCTCAAATACGAATGCGTCTACCTCCACGCCTTCGAGACCGGCTCGGAGCTGCGCACTGGCCTCCGGCGATGGATCACCTATTACAACACGCAGCGACCGCACTCGGGTCTGGCCGGGCGAACCCCGGCGGAGGCCTATGGGCGGATCAGAGAAACAGATCACGGGGGGCATGCCCCCCGTGATCTGATGACCAAACTGGCGGCATAATCACATCCGGGATTAGCTTAACTTCGCCGCCAACCTGTCCAAGAAGGCGGGTCCACCTCAGTGCTTCGAGTAGCGCGCCTTCACGTAAGCTTCCTTGAGCTTCTCTAAGCGTGCGCGATCACGCTTCGTTTCACGCGGCCAGACGTAAGTAAGACGCGGGTCGATCCGTTCAGCCTGGGTGCGCAGGAATGCAAGATTGTGGTTATGCGGCGTATAGAAGGTGCAAACGAGCAGAACGCAGTGATAAAGGCGCTCAGCCGCTTGGTGCAGTTCAAACGCTGCTTTCTTGTTCCAGCCTCTTTTCGTGGCCTCGTTCCCCTGGATGAGAAACTGCTCGGCTGACGGCATCCACTCGTCAAAATACTCCTGAACCATCGCCAGCGCCTGTTCCAGCGTCTTCGGCTTGGGCGTATGCAGGTCGGTGTCGTCGGATTGGTAGAGCGCAACCCCGTCCTCCTTCACATCCATGAAGAAGTAGCGCCCATGTGCCAGCCCGTTATTCACCTCTTGCAGGGTATGCACGATAAAATTGACCGGCGTCTGGAGCGTACCGGTAACGCCATATTCGCGCATTAGCCGGTCATCGAGCTTCGCCCAGTACTTCACCCTGTCAGTGAGTCGCTTGTCGTTGACGATGATCAGAAGATCAAAGTCGGAGCGGTATCCCTTGGCCGTGTGAGGCTCGTCGACCCAGGTCCCGCGAGCATAGCTGCCGTAAAGAATGACCTTAAGTATCCGCCCGGCCTTCTTCCACTCATGCTTAGCGAGCGCGAAGGCATCGTCGAATTCTTCGAAGATAAGCTGCACGACGCGCTCGATCTCGCGCTGCTTTTGCGGGGGAAGATGATCGAGGTCGGTCTTCATCGTTTAATCTCTAGCAAGCAGCCGCGAAGCTTGCACCTGCCGAGTGCATAAGGCGCGCAGTGACGGCGCACCCCAAAGCGCTGAGGAGCCGCGCGCCGCTGTGCCTAGTGTTAGCAACAATCCGAGAAGGATTGTCGTTAGCATTGTTAAGGGATGCTGGAGCCAAGCATTTCTGCGGGTTTGAGGCCTGTTTCGGTTCCTGATAGTCCGAGCTTTGGGTTCCTGATAGTCCGTGAATCCCGGTTCCTGATAGTCCGAACAGACCACAGGCTTATCCACAAGGCCCATCCCCATTTCTGGAGACGGGCTTTGATTTGGAGCGCTATCCACGAGCTACCGCAGTTTTTCAATCTGACTTTTGGGCAATCTTAGCCAAGTAGGCGTCATGCAACTGCACGCAAAGCTGCCAGTGTGCGCGCTTGCTTGATCTCCCGCACGCTCCGCAACTCGCCACCGTCCAATAGTCGCGCAATCTCTGCCGCCACTTGATCCGCCGCGATGATGAGCGCGGTATCCAGGTGCACATAGCGCTGGGTTACGCCGCGCGGGGCGTGACCGAGTAGGCCCGAGATGGTCAGTTCACTGAAACCTTGCGCCGCTGCCATGCTGGCAAAGCTGTGGCGCAGGGTGTGCGGTGTCACTTTGTCCAGGCCTGCACGCGCGCAGACTCGGCCCAGCACCCGAACGACGCCTACGAAATGCCCATCGCCCCAATCCGCCGGGAAGATGAAGGGCGAATGACTGGACAAAGCCTGAGCCTCCAGCACGTGCATTGCTGAGTCTCCGGCCACGCGGATCTGCGGACCGGACTTGGTATCCGGAAAACGGACGAGATTGTCGTCGGGCTGAACCCATGCCTTGCGCATTGCCAGCACTTCCATGCGGCGAAAACCGGTGAGAAGCATGACGCGGATCGCAGCGAGGCCGGCCGGGTGTTCGCCCTCGCGTTCCATCTGCGTCATCACCTTGCCAAGGTGACGGATTTCGCCAGCGCTCAGATATCGCTTCACCTTCTGCGAGGCCATGATGCGCACGCCTGTTGCCGGACTAACCTCAATAATGCCGAGGCGGCGGGCGTGATTGAGTAGAGCGCGAAGCGTGCTGATGGCGCGGGCAGCAACGCCTGAGCCGCCAGCCGTTTGCCCACCTCGGCTTGTGCGCCTCGCTCGGGCGGTTCGACCAGCCGCAATATCACCTTGCAAGCGTTCAATATCTGCCAATTTCAATTGGCTGACCACGCGATTGCCGATCAGCGGCTTAATGTGGAGTTCAATACGGCTTCGATCACCTGCGACCGATGACGCCTTGATGGGGCGGCGGTTTCGTCCGATCAGCCGACCGGCTTCGGCCTCGGCAAGATACCAATCGCAAACTGCTGCGATTGTCAGCCCCGTACGGACCGAGTGCCGTTCGGCGGATGGATCGGCCCCGTCGATCACAGCGGCGAGCTTCTTTTGGGCGAGGTCGCGGGCTTGCTCGACAGTCAGAACACCATATTGGCCTATAACACAGCGACGGGTCCTCGCCTCTTGGTTTCGATATTGGATGATAAATGTTTTGGTGCCGCTGGGTTTAACGCGAACGCCAAAACCGCGCAGTTCGCTGTCCCAAAGGAAGGTGTCGCGCTCTCGGTTGGATTTGAGCGCCTCGACGGTGCGTTTAGTTAGTCTGGTCATGCGATTTGTCCTTGATTTGAGTTGTCATTCCTTTCGAAGTTGCTCCTGCGCTCCGGTGGCCCACGCGCTTGATATTTGCTTCCCCACACAGGTGCAGCATGGCCGGGGAAGCAGGGGGGAAGCAGTAGGAGGGAAACCGCCGGAAATCGCAGCGTACCAATGGGGACTCGATGTGAGAAACAAGCAATTGATATTGCCTGGAATATCGTAGATTTTACTGAATACGAAAACGATAGCGAAAATGCCGAGAGGCAGTTGCCAAGGTTGGGGTCGGGCGTTCGAATCGCCTCGCCCGCTCCAGTTTCTCCGGATATTCGAGACGTATCTCATGCGCGTGCGCGTCAGGCGCAGTGCTATGTCGGCGGTGGTGAGCCGCCGACGTTACGTTCGCGCACTTCAATCTGGATCAGGCTGGACGTGTGGGACGATCATCGTGGACTACGGTGGTCGTAGCCTCGGCCTTTCCTTCTGCTCGCGCCGCTTTGATTTCGGCATCATGAGCACGGTCCCGTTCTCGCCATACGCCGACCTGGCCACGAACCTGACCATAAGCAAAAACCATGAGCAACCCGCCGATCACGGCCAGGTTCTTAAGTGCCATTGCCGCCTGTGCCTGATCGGTGACCCGTTCGTGGAAGAACAAAGTGGCCAGTGCCGTGAAAACAATCAATGCGACGCTGGCGATACGGGTCATGAAGCCGCTTGCCAGAACCAGGCCGGCAACGATCTCGAACACGCCGACGGCGAGCGCCAAGCTGCCGGGGAAGGGCGATTCCGCTTCCATGTAGGCTGCCGTGCCTGCCGGATCCATAACCTTGCCGAGCCCGGCGAAAACGAACAGTGCGCCGAGCAGTATGCGCCCGATAAGTGCCGCGATGGTAGCCATTGATGCTTCTCCCCTTGGATATGGTTTGAAAGCACCTGAGGGTATGTAGTTCCCTACTCTTCTACCGCAAAGGTCAGTGCGGCGTGCTCCTGCAGGCGTTCGACCAGTGCTTCGCCCAGGAATGCCCCCGGCGTGCCCACACCCCCTTCGGCGTCGCTTTTAAGCAGTGCGATCCCGGTTTCGGCGAGCATTCGGCTGGTTGAACCATAGCCGGGATCGTATCGGCCTTTCACGCCATAGTGCAGGCGCTGCCCATCCGGCCATTCGCCGATGAACACTACGTCGTAATGACCCTTCTCGCGTTCTTCCTTGCTCGGACCTTCGCCAGGTTTGGGGGGCTTGGCGCCGAACGGGTTCTTCAGCATGTCTACCACAGCATTGGCAGCGGCCTTGCCCGCTTTGCCAGGACTTGTGAGCATCATTTCGTCGTAACGAAAATCTTTGCCATACGGGTGGCCGAGTAGGAAGTTGGTGCGGTGGACGTTCTTGGTATTGATCGTAGCCATGATGAAGGGAGCGGCCCATTTGCCCAGATCGTCCTCGTAATGAGGGATCATTCCGCCGGGCTGGTCAGGGCCATCGAAGCCCGGGGTCAGGCCGAAGGGATTATTGAGTACCTTGATGATGCCCGGGTTTCTTGCGGCGGCCTTCATTGTCGCAGTCAGGCTGGCTGCGGTTCCGCCGGAAAAGGTGCCTTGCATGCTGCGTACGCGGCCGCGAACGCGCGGGGCCGGCGAGCCATGGCGGGAGATACCTTCCTTTTGTAGCATGAGAACACCCAGGTCGAAGGGTATGGAATCGAAGCCGGACGAGAAGGTAATCCTCGAACCGGATTTCCCGGCCGCTACATGATGAAGGTCGATCTGCTCCCGCATCCAGGCCGGTTCGCCGCAGAGATCGGCGTAATCCGTGCCCGTTGCCACACAGGCTGCCACCAGTGCGTCGCCATATAACTGATAAGGGCCAACGGTCGTCAGGATGACCTTGGCCCTTTTGCACATCGCGTCGAGACTGGTTCTGTCATCGGCGTCGGCAACGACCAGCGGGATGGTTTCAGGTGCCCCGATCTCGTCGCGGACAGCCTCCAGCTTGCTCAAGCTGCGGCCGGCCATCGCCCATTTGGGGCCATCGACGGTCGAGCCGTATTCGCGCAAGAAATGCTCTGCCACCAGGCGTCCCGTATAGCCCGTGGCGCCATAGACGATGATGTCGAATTCACGATCTGCCATAACACTTCTCTCCTCGTCCGGCATGATTGCGCGTGCCGGAAGGGAGAGTCAAAAACGCAGCGTCAGGGCCGCTTTGCCTAAAGCCGAGGCAGCGTCACCCCGCGCTGGCCCATGTATTTGCCAGCACGATCCTTATAGCTCGTTTCGCAGCGTTCATTCCCTTTAAGGAACAGGAACTGGCACGCCCCTTCGTTCGCGTAGATTTTTGCCGGCAGGGGCGTGGTGTTCGAGAACTCCAGGGTCACGTGGCCTTCCCAGCCCGGTTCCAGCGGTGTCACGTTCACTATGATCCCGCACCGGGCATAGGTGCTCTTGCCGAGACAGATGACGAGAACATCCTCCGGTACGCGGAAATATTCGACCGTCCGGGCGAGAGCAAAACTGTTGGGCGGGATCACGCAGATGTCGGTTTCACGATCGACGAAGCTGTTGCTCGCGAAATCCTTGGGATCGACCACCGCAGAATCGACATTGGTGAAAATCTTGAATTCGGGAGCAACGCGCGCATCGTAGCCGTAGCTCGATAGACCGTAACTGATCACGCCTTCGCGACGCTGCGCTTCGACGAAAGGCTCGATCATGCCTTCGTTCTGCGCTTTGTCTCGGATCCACTTATCGGAAAGAATCGCCATACAGGGACGATTCCCCAGCCGCCGCCATTGGGCAAGCGGCCGGGGCGATTTATCCGCCTTTAGCTGGCAAGAAGGGTAGCGTTTCCGCCCGCCGCCGTCGTGTCAACGCACACCACGCGTTCCGTCGCGAAGCGCTGGACGTAATGCGGGCCACCGGCCTTCGGACCCGTACCGGACAGTCCTTCGCCGCCGAAGGGCTGACTTTCGACGACCGCGCCGATCTGGTTGCGGTTCACATAGAAATTGCCGACCTTGACCCGCGCTTCGACAAAGGCACGGGTGTCGTCGTTGCGGCTATGAAGACCCATAGTTAGGCCGAAACCGGTGGAATTGATGTCTTCGATCACCCGCTCGAGATCGGCCGCACGGTATCGAACGACGTGGAGAATCGGACCGAAATTTTCTCGCTTGAGGTCGAGGATCGAATCCATCTCGATGATCGTGGGGGCAACGAAGCAGCCGGCGTTGGCACCGCGATGCAGGCGGCGACGCCACACCGGACGGCCACCCTTCTTGCGCCGGGCGATATGACGTTCGAGCGAAGACTTCGCATCCGGATCGATCACCGGGCCGACATCGGTCGCCAGATGTTCCGGGTTGCCGATCGTCAGAGCTTCGAAACCGCCGCGGATCATGCGCAGCATTTCGTCGTACACATCGTCTTGAATGTACAGAACACGCAGTGCCGAACAGCGCTGTCCAGCGCTTTGGAAGGCCGACGCGACGACATCGCGCGTGACCTGTTCGGGCAAGGCCGTGGAATCGACGATCATGGCATTCTGACCGCCGGTTTCAGCAATCAAGGTCGCGATGGGCCCATCACGCGAAGCGAGGCTGCGATTGATGGCCTGTGCCGTCTGGGTCGAGCCGGTAAAGGCAACGCCTGCTATGCGTGGATCCGAAGTTATCATCTCGCCGACCTCGCCCGCTCCGGGGAGCAGTTGGAATGCTTCCTCAGGGATGCCGGCCTCGTGACAAAGGCGCACGGCCAGTGCGGCAATCAAAGGGGTCTGTTCGGCAGGCTTGGCGACGACCGTATTGCCTGCTGCCAGCGCAGCCGCAGGTGTGCCGATGAAGATGGCGAGCGGGAAGTTCCATGGACTGATGCAGGAAAAAACGCCGCGACCATGCAGGCTCAACCGGTTTTCTTCGCCAGTGGGTCCGGGAAGAATGATGGGGCGGGTGAACTGACGCCGCGCTTCATTGGCATAAAACCGCAGGAAGTCGACTGCTTCGCGCAGTTCCAGAACGGCATCCATCAGTGTCTTGCCGGCTTCACGCTGGCATAGGCTTAGGAAATCGTCCGTGTGCTCTTCGAACAGGTCTGCTGCAGCTTCGAGCAGGACCGCGCGCTTTTCGCCGCCGAGCCGGTCCCACCCAGGCTGGATCGCCTGGGCACGTGTGATTGCTTCTTCCACTTCGAAGTCGAGCGTGTCGCGACGTGTTCCGACTTCTGCAGTCAGATCGTGCGGCTTGTTGATAGGCGCAATTTCCGCTTCGGAACCCGACTTGAACGTGGGCTCTGCAACCCAGTGCTTGTTTTCGAGTTCGGCCAAGCGTTCCTGCAAAGGCTCGAGTACGAGAGGATCGGACAGGTCGATCCCTGCCGAATTGCGACGGTCTGCGAAGATGTCGGCGGGCAGGGGGATGGTCGGATTACGGTATGGTTCGAGTGCCGCCATGTCGGCCACGGGATCGGTAGCCAAGTCGCTTGCCGGCACTTCGGCATCCGCCATCCGATTGACGAACGAGCTGTTGGCGCCGTTTTCGAGCAATCGCCGTACGAGATAGGCGAGCAGGTCCTTGTGCGTGCCGGTAGGCGCATAAATACGCACGCTCGTGCGCTTGTTGCCTTCCATCTGCGCCAATGCGCCGTACACATCCTCGCCCATGCCATGCAGGCGCTGGAATTCGAGGGGCTTTTCGCCCGCAAGCGCCTTGATCGCGCCGATGGTGTAGGCGTTATGCGTTGCAAATGCCGGATACATCGCATCGTCGGCCGCGAGCATTTTTTCTGCACATGCAAGGTAGCTGACATCGGTACCCAGTTTGCGGGTAAACACCGGAAAATCCTTGAAACCGCCAACATGGCTAAGCTTGATCTCGGTGTCCCAATAGGCCCCTTTCACAAGCCGGACGAAGAACTTGCGGTCATGCTTTCGAGCAAGGCGAGCAACCCAGTCGACCATCGGCACGCCGCGTTTCTGATAGGCCTGGATAGCGAGGCCGAAACCTTCCCAACGGCTGCCGTCCGGCCGGGTGAAGAGACTGTCATCACGTGCCAAGGCTTCGATGAGATCCATCGAAAGTTCGAGCCGGTCAGCTTCTTCTGCGTCGATCGTGAAATGGATGTTCGCATCGCGTGCGGCCGTGGCGAGATCGCGTACGATCGGCAGCAAATCGGCAATCGCGAGATCTGCGTGGAGGAAGGTGTACTTCGGGTGCAGTGCCGAAAGCTTGACCGAGATACCAGGCGAAGTGCGGACATCTCCTGTCGCTTCGCGGACCAGCCGGTCGATCGCCTTGTGGTAATTGACGCGATAGCGTTCGGCATCGTCGTAGGTCATCGCCGCTTCGCCAAGCATGTCGAAGCTGTGCGTCAGGCCCTTTGCACGTTCTGGCTTGGCACGCTTGAGCGCTTCGTCGATCGTACGACCATAGACAAACTGCCCACCCAGAATGCGCATGGCTTGCAAAGTGGCCGTGCGGATCACGGGTTCGCCAAGCCGATTGACCGCACGCTTGAGCGTCTTGCCCATCCCCTTCTGCGCTTCTTCGGGGCGCTCAAGAACCTCTCCCGTCAGCATCAGCGAGAATGTCGCTGCGTTAACGAAGGTGGACGAACTTTCGCCCATGTGCTCCGCCCAATCGATGTGACCTATCTTGTCCCGGATCAATGCATCGGCCGTCGCCGCATCCGGCACACGCAGCAGAGCTTCGGCGAGGCACATCAGCGCTACGCCTTCTTCCGTCGCCAGACCATATTGCTGCAGGAATGCATCGATCCCACTGGCTTTGCGCTTGCGTGCGTCCTCGATCAGCCGGATGGCTATCTGCGCTGCTTCCGCGTGTTTGGCGCTTGCGCCGGATGCCTGTGCCATGCGTTCCGCGACACAGGTATTTTCTTCCGCTCGGTAAGCTTCGCGAACGGACTGGCGGGAGATGGGGGACAGGCGAACAGGATCGTGCAGGGCCATACGACTCCGAAAGGAAAGGAGGATTAAAGCAAGCCCCTTGGACCTGCCGTGTTTCCCTTACAAGCTTTGTGAAACGTCCTTGTTCCGTAGCGGCTTATGAGGCTTGCGCCGCAAACCAGTCTGCAACCGCCTGCTGGGCGGCAACGGGCAGATGGAGACCGAGTTTGCTGCGTCTCCACAATACGTCTTGCGCCGTACGAGCGTATTCGGCGTCCACAAGGTATTGCAATTCGGCCTCATAGAGATTTCCGCCCATATGCGCTCCAAGATCCCCAAGTGAGCCGGCCGAGCCGATGACGGCTTCAATCCGCGTACCGTAGGCGCGTGCAAGGCGAAGGAGCATTTCCGGCGGCAGCCATTCATAGCGTTCGCTAATGCGCCACAGGAAGGCTGCAAAATCGCCATCCGGCATGTCACCACCAGGTAGCGGGGCGTTAGCGGTCCAGGCTTTTCCGGGCAAGGCCAGCACTCTCCCAAGCTTTTCCAGCGCATGTTCTGCAAGCTTGCGGTACGTCGTAATTTTGCCGCCGTATACCGACAGGATTGGTGCGCCGCCCTCGTTATCGAGTTCGAAGACGTAATCACGGGTTACGGTGGAGTTGCTGGCGGCATGATCTTCGTAGAGCGGACGTACGCCAGAGTAGGACGAGACAATCTCGTCTTCGGTAATCGCACTGGAAAAATATCGCGAAGCCGCCTCGATTAGATACGCGATTTCCTTTGGAGAAATGGCCACGTCATCGAGATCGCCTTCGTACAGGAGATCGGTGGTGCCGATAAGTGTGAAATCCCGTTCGTAGGGTATGGCGAAGACGATCCGCCCGTCCGGTTGCTGGAAGATATAGGCATGATCTCCGGCAAACCGACGCGAAAGGATTATGTGGCTGCCCTTCACCAGTCGCAAGTGCGCTGGCGTTCCTTGCCCGAGCGCGGTCACGGCGACCCGGTCGACAAAGGGGCCGGCCGCATTGACGACAGCCTGCGCAGTTACGCTGCGTTCCCCTGCCCCGCTTTGCAGATATGCAGTCCAATTGCTCGCATTGCGTTTCAGACCGGTGCATTCGGTACGAACCAAGATTTCGGCACCGCGCTCCTCCGCATCCTTCGCCGTCAGCACGACCAGGCGGGAATCTTCCACCCAGCAATCCGAATATTCGAAACCGGACTTCAGCCGCCCCTGGAGGGTATTGCGGTGGGGAGCGACGCGCAGATCGACGCTCTTGCTCTTCGGCAGGCTCGTTCGGCCGCCGATCCGATCGTAAAGGGCAAGGCCAAGGCGCAGCATCCATTTCGGGCGCATGCTGGGCTCGTGCGGCATCACGAAACGCAAGGGCCAGATGATATGCGGCGCATTGCGAAGCAGCACTTCGCGTTCGCGAAGGGATTCCGCGACCAGTCGGAATTCGTAGTGTTCGAGATAGCGCAAGCCGCCATGCACCAGCTTGGTGCTGGCGGAAGATGTATGCGATGCCAGATCATCCTTCTCGACAAGTAGGACCTTCAGGCCGCGCCCTGCAGCATCCCGCGCGATCCCGGCGCCGTTGATCCCGCCGCCGATGACGAGGAGGTCGTAGTTATCGGTCATCCTTGCCGAAACAACCGCCCTGCAACTGCGTCGAGCTTGGCAAGTGCCGCCTTGTCATGTCTTTCGGGCGCGGTGATGACGGCGTCGGTAAGGGCATGATCGATGGGGGACGGGCTACGTTTCTTCGGCAGGCCTTTGCAAAAAGCTTCGATCGCTTTCCTTGCCAGTTTCGCGTTGCCGCGCATCTGTTCGACCACTTGCGCAACGTCCACCGTATCGGCATCGTCCTTCCAGCTGTCGTAGTCGGTAACCATAGCCAGAAGGGCATAGGGCAGTTCCGCTTCGCGAGCGAGCCGGGCTTCGGGCATGGCCGTCATTCCGATCACTTCGGCACCCCAATGCCGGTACAGGCGGCTTTCGGCACGAGTTGAAAACTGCGGGCCCTCGATAGCGACATAAGTCGCGCCCTGCGCACATTCACCGCCAGCGGTGGCAACGGCCTTTGCAGCGTGTTTCGACAGCCGTGGGCACACCGGGTCGGCCATCGACACATGGGCAACAAATCCATTTCCGAAGAAGCTCGATGGGCGCCCGCGGGTGTTGTCGATGAACTGATCGATGGTGACGAACCGGCCCGGAGAAAGTTCTTCCGAAAGCGATCCGACTGCGCTCACGGCAAGGATGTCGGTGCAGCCTGCGCGTTTGAGCGCATCGATGTTCGCCTGCGCATTGACGGTAGAAGGGGCCAGGCGGTGGCCGCGTCCGTGCCGCGGCAGAAAGCGGACGCGGACATGCCCGATCTTGCCGCACAGGATTTCATCGGAGGGCTCGCCCCAAGGCGATTGAACCGGGATCCATTGCGCATCTTCGAGGGCATCCATGGCATAGAGCCCAGATCCCCCGATGATGCCGATCGTCCAATCGCTCATGAGTTTTCTTCGTCTCGCATAATCCCGGCCATCGGTAACGGGTGGGCCTTGCGACCTTTTGTGTCCAGCCCTTTAGCGGTTGATGACGTCCCTGCTCATCGGTGCCAGCTTGGACAGGAAACGGTTCTGGGCAGCGAACGGCACATCCTGTTCCCGCATCGCCTGCTGGAGGTTCTCGACTATGGCATTGAGATCAGCCTTGCGCGAGCCAAGCCCTTCGTGGGAGCTTTTCATATCGCGTCCGGTATAGTCGCAGCCAGCGTTCAGGATGTAACAGAACTGTTCGAAAATCGTGCGCCGCAATCGGACTTCGTCGTGGCCGGCGAATATGCCCTGAATGCGCGGATCGGCGAAATTGATCTCGACGAACCTTTCGGCGATCTGGCGGATGCCGTCACGGCCGCCGAACGTTTCAGCCATGTCAGTGCCTGTGAATGGCCTGGCGCCGGCGTTTTCGTTCTTCTGTTCGTAAGATTCGACGGGAATTTCCCCGGTTGCAGGATCGCGTTCGACCTCTTCGACGCCGAATTCGGCATCCCAGTCGACATTTTCTGCAGGAGCTTGCTGCATGAGCAAAAGCGAGAGGGTGGCAGTGAGCAACATGGGCATAACTCCTAGAATGCGATCTGCGCCTGCAGGAATGCGCCGCGCTGACCCGTGAATGTCGCGATTGAGCCAAGATCGGCATATGCTGCGGTCACGGTCAGATTGTCGCTGGGCGCATAGGCGGCAAAGACATCGAACCAGTCGCCTTCGCCAAGACCGAGATTGTCCGGCTTGGTGCGGAACTCGGTCCCCAGAACGAAGCGACGGGAAAACTGATAAGCGACAGCGCCTTCGAACTGGACCGCGTAACTGTCGTCTGAAACGCTGCCGAACCCCAGCAAGCCGTTCTGATTGGCCTTTGTCAGCCGCGCCGTCGTATTGACCAGCACGCTTTGGCTGAGAAAAAGCTTGGTCGCGCTCAATGTAACATCGACACCTTCGTCATGCGCTGCCCCCACTGCGCTCGCGACGGCGCCGTCGAGACTGCGTTTATACTGTGCGCCCACAGCGACCTGAGGGACCATTGTATTGCCGTAGACGACGTCACCGAACAGTCTGACCTTGGCGCCGAATACATCCTGATTGAGCATATAGCCCTGTCCAATGCCGAGCGCGGCACCGACATCCTGCGTGTCGAAATTCTGCCGTGCGTAGCTCAGTTCGATCCTGTCGGCGATTCCCAGCGCCACTCCATACGACTGATAGAAGAAGTCCGGCAGAAGTACTGCCGTCACATGAGCCTGAACGCCCACGCCGCGTGTTTCCTGCCGTCCTGCGATGGTCGCCCAGTTCGAAATGCCGCCACCACTCGCACCATCGACAGCGCTGACCGCGTTGGTCAGCAGCAGTTTGGCATTGTATTCCGGGAAGGTTCCGGCCTGGTCGACAGTTTGCGTATCCGAAGGCACTTCCTGAGCGCAGAGCGACATCGGCAGCAGAGCGAGAGGCGCCACCATCAAGCAGGGGGCAAAGCGATTGAAAACAAGGGTCATGCGCAATTGATGGCAGGATGTGGTGCAAAAGTTATTAACCGTATGCGGACACTTTCTTAACTCCTGACCCCGTACGATACCGGGGATGTGGACGCGTTTTGCCTTTTTCGCAGCCCTTGTGGCGATACCGGCTTCCTTTGCATGGGCGGCCTCTATCGGCCCGGTCCGGGTCCAGGTGGTCGATGAACGCGGTTTGCCCGTGCGCGATGCCGTGGTCGAACTGAATGCTGCAGGCGGACGCGCAGGGCGCATTACCTTCCCCTGGCGGATGGCGATGGCGCAGCGGAACGAACAATTCGCGCCCGGTACACTGGTGGTCGCACGTGGCAGCACCGTGGCCTTTCCCAACCTCGATAAGGTGCGCCATTCGATCTACAGCTTTTCGAAGCCTGCGCGTTTCGAGATCGACCTCTATGGCCGGGACCAGACCCGAACCCATACCTTTCCCATTGCCGGCGCCGTGGCGCTCGGGTGCAATATTCACGATGAGATGCGCGGTTATATCCGCGTGGTCGATACGCCCTTTGCAGGCAAAACCGATGCCAATGGCTACGTGACCCTAGCCAATGTGCCGTCGGGATCGGCCAAGCTGACCGTCTGGCATCCCCGACTGCGCGGTCCGGGCGGTGAAATGTCGAAGCAGATTTCCGCATCGGGTAATCACAAGGTGGCGGTGCGTCTGCGGTGATGGCCATGCTCACGAAAATCAAGTTGCCGCGCTTCGCGTCGCTGAAGCTGCGGATTGCCATACTTTACGCAGGCCTTTTCGCGGCAGTGCTGGCGGTGGTGCTGGCGCTGGTCAACGTCAGCATCGAGCGTTTCGGGGAGAACAGCGCGAGCCGCGATCTCGCCGCCAGTGCGCGCGTTTTCGACGAGATTATCGAACTGCGCGCGCGGCAGATGCGCGGTGCGACAGATGTCCTGGCGCGCGATTATGGATTTCGGGAAGCCCTGGCGACGGAGGATGAGGCCACACTCGCCAGCGCCTTGCGTAATGTACGTGACCGGACGAATGCCAGTTCCGCATTCGTCGTGGGGCTCGACGGGGACATCATCGGTGATGGCTCGGGCGCACTTCCTCCGGCAGAACCGATCTGGTTCGCTTTGGATTCTGGCGAAAACAAAGGGGTGATCCAGCTCGGCGACACGCTTGCGCTTGCCGCTGCGTCGCCGATCGAGGTGCCGGATCTGATGGGCTGGCTGGTCCTGGCATCGCCGCTCGACAAGGCGGAGATGGCACGCCTGGGCGAATTGGCGGCAGTCGATTTCCATTCGGAAGTCCTGCTCCACGATGACTTGCCGCAAATAGCAGCCTCACAGCCGCCGGGGACCGTGATCGAAGCTCACGACGAAGCCCGAAATCTTTTCCGCGTCAGCGTTCTTCCAAGCCTGCAGGATGGACTGGATCCTCGCCTCGTTCTGCGCCACTCGCTGGCATCGGCGATGGCGGAATATGCCGTTCTGAAATATCTGATCGTGCTGGTCGGTACATTGGGACTGGCGCTGGTCGTGGCACTTGGGTGGCGGATCGCACGCGGCATTACCAAACCGCTGTCCGCGCTTGACGATGCCGTCCGGCAGTTCGGCCGCGGCGAAGAAGCCGTATTGCAGGCCGAAACCGACGACGAGGTCGGCCGGCTTGCGACAAGTTTCAATTCCATGGTCGAGGCAATTGCGGAACGCGAACGCGAGATCATTCATATCGGCTTGCACGACGGGCTCACGAACCTGCCCAACCGCAAGCTGTTCGTCGAACAGCTGGGTCAGGCTTTGGCGCGGCGAAAGGATGGCGAACGAGTCCTCGTCGCATATTGCGATCTCGACGATTTCAAGGTGGTCAACGATACATTGGGCCATCCAGCAGGCGATGCCCTGCTTCGGCAGATTGCCGCGCGGCTCAACTCGGAACTCGGCAATGCGCGAATTGCGCGGCTGGGCGGGGACGAGTTCGCCGTTCTTACGGTGGTCGAGAACGAGAACGAAAGTCTGCTCCCGATCGCTCAGCATATCCAGAACTGCTTTGCCCAACAGGTAGAGATCGGCGGCCATACGGTCGATTGTTCGGCCAGCGTGGGCGTAGCCGTCGCGCCCATAGACGGCGAAACCGGTGTCGACCTTCTAAAGCATGCTGACCTTGCGCTCTACCGGGCCAAGCGTGGGGGCAAATCGGACTTCCATTTCTTCGAGCCTTCGCTCGATGAACAAGCCCGTGTCCGCCGGGAGATGGAGCTTGATCTTCGCCTGGCCATAAAAGACGGCGGCTTCGAGCTCTATTTCCAGCCGCTTTACAGTCTCGCGCGGGAAGAGCTGGAAGGGTTCGAGGCTCTGATCCGCTGGAACCACCCCAAGCGCGGCATGATCAGCCCAGCAGAGTTTATACCTTTGGCCGAGGAGACCGGCCTCATTCTGCAAATAGGCGAATGGGTCGTGCGCGAAGCATGCCGATCGGCACGCGAATGGCCGGAGCATCTGTCGGTCTCCGTCAATGTTTCAGCTAAACAGTTCTCGACACCCGGCCTCACGACGACGATCTTGCAGGCGCTCACCCAATCGGGCCTCAGACCGAACCGGTTGGAGCTGGAAATTACCGAGAGCATATTCATTGCCGATGTCGAAAAGACATTGAGTACGCTTCACAAATTGCGGGATCTCGGGGTCCGCATCGCCTTGGATGATTTCGGCACCGGGTATTCCTCACTCAGCTATCTGCGCAGTTTCCCGTTCGACAAGGTCAAGATCGACCAGAGCTTCGTGCGCGATCTGAACGTGGAGGGGAACAATGCCCACGCGGTTATTCGGGCGATCACCACGCTTGCATCAGCGCTGGGCATGCGCACGCTGGCTGAGGGCGTGGAGTATGCCGAACAACGGGAAATCCTGAGGCGAGAAGGGTGCGAATATATCCAGGGCTTCCTGCTCAGCAGGCCGGTGCCTGCGAGCGATGTGGCTGCGCTCATCAACTGCCGGGATGTCGGGGGATTGCTCCGCGCGGTCGGATAATGTCACCTGCATCCGTATTCATGCGGCCCACGATGCTCGTATCTTGACACAAAGGCCGCCTTGCCGCGGAACTCGCACCCGGATCCAGGGGTAGAGTAGAGCAATGGCAGAAACGACAATCGAACCGACCCTCGCAAGTCTGAGCGATCGCCTCAGGGTGCTCCATCGCCAAACTCGCGAGACTCCGCTCTTCAATCCGGTTTTCCAGCTTTCGCTCGATATCTCGCGAAAGCTCGAGAATGGCGAACTGGATATCGGACAGCTTGCCGGGTTGGTCGATGAACTCGAAGCGCAGTCGCTCGATGCTCGCGCGTCACGATTGAAGAAGCTCCTTCGACCTGATCGCGCAGGTGAAAGGCTTTCGCAGCTCTCGGCCCCGAATGGAAATTTTGAAGCATTCAGAGCGTTCTGGGAACGTCCGCACATGCATGCGGTCTTCACCGCTCACCCGACCTTCCTGTTATCGCCGCAGCAGAGCGAAGCGGTTGCTGCCGCGGTCGGCAATGGCGGCAAGGCGACGGTGCGAGACGGTGAAAGGCCGGAAATTACCCTGCGGTACGAGCATGGGCGCGCGATGTCAGCGATGGCCAATGCGCAGGACGCGCGTGACAAGTTAGTCGCCACAGTATTACGTCAGGCGGGGGAGGCATTCCCCGCCCGGTGGACCGAACTGCAACCGCTGCCGTTCCGGTTCGCCACCTGGGTCGGCTACGACATGGACGGGCGTACCGACATCAAATGGTACACTTCCATCGCTTTCCGCCTCGCTGAAAAGGCCGAGCGGCTGGGGCGTTACGCTGCCAGCCTGGAGGCGATCGATCCCTCGCACGAACTGATCGCCACATTGCGCTCGGCGCAGGAGCGGGCGCAGGCCAGCGCGGACGAATTCGCGGGCGACCTTTCTGCCCCCGAAGACATGTCGGCCGCGGCCAATCGCCTTACTCAGGATCACCCCGACAAACTGCTTTCCCTGGCTCCGCTTATCGAGTGCCTGGAAGGCGAGGCGGACGATCAAGGTGTCGATACGGCGGTGGCGCTTCGCACGCTTGCGGCAGCCATGCGAGCCGATGGCTTGGGGATGGGGTGGATCCATTTCCGGGTGAATGCCAAGCAATTGCACAATGCCATTCGTACACGGCTCGGCGATGCGGCGGATATCGACCTTTCCAGCCGCGGGGCAGTCGCGGCGCTGCGAGAATTGCTCGCCGAGGTCGAACCGCAAAGCGCCAATTTCGCCAGCCTTGCGGTAGAAAGCTCTACTGCGATCAGGCAATTTCTCGTCATGACGCAGATCTTGAAGCACGTCGATGCGGATGCGCCGATCCGCATGCTCGTGGCAGAATGCGAACAGCCGTCGACCGTGCTCGCCGCACTGTATTTTGCCAGGCTCTTCGGCATCGCGGACAGGGTCGATGTCTCGCCGCTGTTCGAGACCGAAACCGCGCTGGAACATGGGGGGCGTTTTCTCGACCTGCTGCTCTCCGAACCTGACTATCAGGCCTATGCGAAGGCGCGTGGGCGGATTGCCATCCAGACCGGTTTTTCGGATGCGGGTCGGTTCGTTGGCCAGATCCCTGCAAGCCTCGCGATCGAGCGGCTGCAGGGTCGGCTGGCGGAAGCGATGGCGGCGAACGATCTCACCGATGTGGCTGCCCTGATCTTCGACACACATGGCGAAGGTATGGGCCGCGGGGCGCATCCTTCCAGCTTCGAAGATCGCATCGAATGGGCGCTAAGCCCTTGGGCGCAGAGGCGTTTCGCGCGCGCCGGGATCGCGCTCGAGCCCGAAGCAAGCTTTCAGGGCGGGGACGGTTATCTGCTGTTCGCGACCCCCGACATTGCGCTGGCGACGCTTACGCAGGTGGTTGCGCATAGTCCGGCGCATACGGATCCGGATGTACCGACGGACCCGTTCTATCGCCGGACCGATCTCAGCCTGGATTTCTATCGGGCGATCAAGGAGCACCAGCGCGACCATCTGGAAAGCCGGACCTACAGCCGCGCGATCACCGCGTTCGGGCTGGGCCTGCTGAACGAGACGGGGAGCAGAAAATCACGCCGCCAGAGCGACTTATCCGCCGATCGCGAGATGAGCCTGCGGCAGATCCGCGCCATCCCGCACAATGCCATTCTGCAGCAGCTGGGTTATCCGGTGAACATCATTGCCGGGGTCGGCAGCGCGGCCGAAAGCCAGATCGAGGAGATGGGCGCCCTGCTTGCCGACAGCCCGAGAGGCATGCAGATCATACGTTTGATCAGGGCATCGAACGCCCTTGCAAGCATCAAGACAGTGGCGGCGTTCGGCGAATTGTTCAATTCGGCCTATTGGGCTAGCCGCCCCTATCGTGGGACCGAGCCGCATCTGGCGGAAGCCTGCGAAGCGCTGGCCGAATATCTCATCAAGGACGATCGCAACGGCGTGTTCCGCCGCCTGTCGTCCCGCCTGCGCGTCGATGCGCTCAAGCTGCACCGGCTGCTGGACCTCGTGCCGGACGACGATCCGCATCCCGAACGGGAAAGCGTGCGCCGCGCGATCGGCGTCTTGCAGGCCGTGCGGCTGGCGCTGCTCCAGCACATGTTCTTAAAGGTGGTGTCGGTGCCGGCCTTCAGCCGTGCCAACGACATAAGCCGGACGGATGTGCTGGAAATGGTCTTCACGCTGCGGATCGACGATGCGCTGGCACAGCTGCGCCGCGCCTTCCCGACCAGTTTTCCGCGCAAGGACGACTTCGCGCTGGAAGAGCCCGGACAGTATCCGATCGGCGCGGGCGAAGGCTATGCGGCTATCCGCGAGAAGTATATCGATCCGATCGAGCAGGCCTATGCACTGTGCCTGCGAATCTCGACTGCCATCGCCAACGAGTTCGGCGCGCACGGGTAATTACAGGGTTTCTTTGCGCACTAAGATTCTTCGCGGAACGTCCATCGGCAGCGCCGGTTCTGGAAGGGTACGCAAACGCGAAGGATTCTTGCCATGGCCGATACCCCCAAATGCCCATTCACCACGACCGACGCCGGCATTCCAGTTCAGAGCGACGAACATTCGCTGACGGTCGGGCGCGACGGCCCCATCGTCCTCAACGATCATTACCTGATCGAGCAGATGGCGAACTTCAACCGGGAGCGCATTCCGGAGCGTCAGCCCCACGCGAAAGGCTCGGGCGCATTCGGCACGTATGAAACCACGGCGGACGTGTCGAAATACACCAAGGCGAAGATTTTTCAGAAGGGCGCGAAGGCCGAAGCGGCAGCGCGTTTCAGCACGGTTGCCGGTGAGCGCGGCAGCCCGGACACCTGGCGCGATCCGCGAGGCTTTTCGGTCAAGATCTATACCGAGGACGGCAATTTCGACATGGTCGGCAACAACACGCCGATCTTCTTCATTCGCGATCCGCTGAAATTCCAGCATTTCATCCGCAGCCAGAAGCGCCGGGCGGACAATGGCCTGCGCGATCATGACATGCAGTGGGATTTCTGGACCCTGAGCCCCGAAAGCGCGCATCAGGTCACCTACCTGATGGGCGACCGCGGCATTCCGAAGAACTGGCGCGAGATGAACGGCTATTCCAGCCACACCTACATGCTGGTCAATGAAGAAGGCGAGAAATTCTGGGTCAAGTTCCACTGGCACAGCGATCAGGGCGACGGGAATGCGCATCTGACGCAGGATGAAGCCGACAAGATGGCCGGGCAGGATGGCGATTATCACCGCCGCGACCTGTTCGATGCCATCGCGAAGGGCGATCATCCCAGCTGGACCCTGAAATGGCAGATCATGCCGTTCGAGGATGCCAAGACCTACCGCATCAATCCGTTCGACCTGACCAAGGTCTGGCCGCACAAGGATTACCCGCTGATGGAAGTCGGCAAGCTGACTCTGACCGAAAATCCGGTCGACTGGGACACCCAGATCGAACAGCTGGCCTTCGAGCCCAACAACATGGTCCCCGGCATCGGCCTGTCACCCGACAAGATGCTGCTGGCCCGCGGATTTTCCTATGCCGATGCGCACCGCGCCCGGCTGGGGGTCAATTACAAGCAGATCCCGGTCAACCAGGCGAAGAATGCCGAGGTTCACAGCTATTCCCGCGCGGGACAGGGGCGCACGGTCAATGCCGTCGACCCGGTCTACGCACCCAATTCCTATGGCGGAGCTGGCGCGCAGCCGCAGGTGGGCGGCGAAGCGACCTGGATGTCCGATGGCGATATGGTCCGCCAGGCTTACACGCTGCGCGAGGACGACGACGACTGGAGCCAGGCCGGTGCGCTGGTGCGCGAAGTCATGGACGACGCGCAGCGCGACCGGTTCGTCGACAATGTCGCCGGCCATCTTGCCGATGGGGTCAGCGAGCCGATCCTCGTGCGTGCGTTCGATTACTGGCGGAATGTGGACAAGGACATCGGTGATCGCATCGAAAAGGCAACGCGCGATCTGGTCGGCGGCAAGTCCAAGGCCCCCGGCATGGCCAGCGCAGAGTCCATCAAGGGCTATGCCGGCGTACCGGCGACATCGGATCTCGCCAAGGGCGAAGGCGACAAGAACGCAGCGAAGAACCTGCGCGAGCCGGCCCCTGCCAAGTAACGATATATAACCCGTCGATATCGACGCGGTGACAGATCGCCAGGTCCGGCAATGTCCGGGTCTGGCGATCATCGTATCGGAACAAGATAGAGGCCTGAGCGGATTAGGGCTTTTGCTATGTGTCCGCATTGGTTACGCCACGCGGCATGGGTTCCATAATTCGACCGCTCGGCCTTCTGGGCGGGATACTTCTTGCAGGCTGTTCGCCAGAGGGCGCAGAACGTGCGGAAGAGGCGATCCCGGTGGTGGCCGAAACAATTCGCCTGTTGCCGGAGCAGACCCGGATCGAGGCAATCGGCACTGCGCGGGCCGTTACATCCGCCCAGCTTTTTCCCGAAACGGCTGGCCGCGTCACCCGCGTGATGTTTTCCGCCGGCGACTATGTGCAATCGGGCCAGCCGCTGCTGGAACTGGATGCGCGGCAGGAACGGCTCGCCGTGGATGCCGCGCGCGTCCAGGTGCGCGAAGCGGAGCAATTGCTCGGGCGATACCGGCGGATCGAAGATACAGGCGCAATATCCGAAAGCCAGATCGAAGCGGGAGAGACCGCACTCGATTCTGCACGAGTGGCCTTGCAGCAGGCACAGGTCGCGCTGGCGGACCGGACCATCCGGGCGCCGTTTTCGGGCCATATCGGGCTGACCGATGTCGATCCGGGCGACCGGGTGAGCGACGCGACCGCCATCGCACAGCTCGACCAGCGTAGCCGCCTCTATATCGACTTCCCGGCGCCCGAAGAGGTGTTCGCCTCGCTCCGCGAAGGGCAAGTGGTCGAGGCAGTGGCATTTTCCGAACCCGGAACCACGCGCGATGCTCGCATCATCTCGACCGACAGCAGCATCACGAACGACAGCCGCAATTTCACCGCGCGGGCAGAAATTTCGAATTCGGACGATCGCCTGCGCCCCGGAATGAGTTTTCGCGTGACCTTCACGCGCAACAACACCAGCCGCCCTTCCGTCCCCGAAGAAGCCATAGTCTGGGGCGGTGAGGGATCGCATATCTTCGTGGTCCGCGACGGCAAGGCCGTACGCGTTCCGGTTACCATAACCTCGCGCCGCGACGGTCAGGTGCTGGTCGACGGCAAGGTCAATGCCAAGGACCGGGTCATCGTGAAGGGTGTGCAGAAGGTCCGCGACGGGCAGGCCATCCGCCTGGTGCGGCCGACCCGTGTGCCGGCCGAAGACGTCGAACTGCGGCCCAGCGGCCAGTCCGAAGCCGGTAACGATGGCGGATAGATCCGACCTGCCGATGCTGGCGGTCAAGCGGCCGCTGCTGGTGGGCGTCCTCAATCTGCTTATCGTCATTGCCGGGCTTGCCGCCTTCGCCGGGATCGAAGTGCGCGAATTGCCCAATGTCGACCGGCCCATCGTGTCGGTTTCCGCGACCTTTCCCGGCGCCGCCCCCGAAACGATGGACCGGGAGGTGACCAGCATCCTGGAAGACGCGATCGCGCGCGTAACGGGGGTGAGGCAGATCCGCTCTTCCAGCGAGGAAAACAACAGCCGCATTCGCGCCGAATTCAATCCCGGGGTTGATCTTGACACGGCGGCATCCGATGTCCGCGAGGCGGTCAGCCGCGTGACGCGCGATCTTCCCGACCGGGTGGAACAGGTCAATATCGTCAAGGCGGATGCCGATGCGCAGCCGATCATGACGCTGGCCGTGTCGAGCGAACGTTATGGCGAGGCCGAGCTCACCCAACTGGTCGAAAACGATGTCGTGCCGGAACTGCTTACCGCCGACGGCGTGGCGAGCATCGACGAGTTCGGCACCCGCGCCCTGCAGATGCGCGTTTCGGTAGATCCCGCGCGGCTCAACCGCTTCGGCCTGACCATGAGCGACGTTTCCACAGCGCTGGAAGGCGCGCCGTACGACGTGCCGGTAGGATCTTTCCGGTCCAACGCACAGGAGCTGGTCGTGCGCGCCGATGCCAGTGCGACCGATCCGGGCCTTGTCCGCGACGTCATCGTGGCGGGCAACACGCGGATCGGCGATGTCGCGGACGTGACGCTGGCCCCCGCCGACGCGACCAATTTCGTGCGGCTCGACGGGCGCCCTATCGTGGGACTTGGCGTGGTGCGGCAGGCCAGTTCGAACACGATTCAGATTTCCGATTCCATCCGCTCGTCGGTCGACCGGATCAATGCGCGTTACGAGGACATAACCATCAGCATCGTGTCCGACGATGCCGATTTCATCAAGATTTCGGTGCGCGAGGTGCTGATCACGCTGAGTTTCACCGTGCTGGTCGTCGTGGGCACGATGCTGCTGTTCTTCCGCGCATGGCGGCCGACCGTGATACCGAGCACGACGATCCCCGTGGCCCTGATCGGCGTGCTGGCCGGTATCTGGGCGCTGGGATTTTCGGTCAATCTGGTGACGCTGCTGGCGCTGGTTCTGGCAACGGGGCTGATCGTCGACGATGCCATCGTGGTGCTGGAGAATACCCAGCGCCTGCAGGACAAGGGACTGGGACGGCGTGCGGCCGCGGTTGTCGGGACCCGGCAGGTCTTCTTTGCCGTCGTGGCCACGACGGCAGTACTGGTATCGGTGTTCCTGCCCATCAGTTTCCTGCCATCGGAAGCGGGCCGGCTGTTCCGCGAATTCGGTTTCGTGCTGTCTTTTGCGGTAATCATTTCATCCTTCGTCGCCCTGTCGCTGGTGCCCGCGCTGGCGGCCAAGTTCGACCTGCGCACGAGCGGCGATCGATCCGACCGCCTGTCGCGCTGGGGATCGCGAATGCGCGATCGCTACATCGCCGCGCTCGCCTGGTGCCTAGACCGCGGGAAAGCCGTGGTGGGCGGCGCGGTGCTGGTCACGGGCCTGACCGCGCTGCTGTTCACGCAGCTCGACAGCGAACTGGTCCCCGATGAAGATCGCGGTGTGATCGAGGTCGATGCGACCGGCCCCGACGGCGTGGGACTGGACTTCATGGACCGCGAACTCGACGAGATCGAAATGGTCCTCCAGCCCTATCTCGACAGCGGCGAAATCGAGAGCACCTTTTCCATCGTGGGCAGGTACGATCCCAACCGGGTGCGCGTGACCGCGCAGCTTGCCGATTGGGGCGAGCGCGATCGCGGCCAGTCGGACATCGTCGAGGAGCTGAACGGACCGCTGCGTGAAATTCCCGGATCGCGGACCAATGCGCGCGGGCGCGGCACACTGAGTTTCGGCGGCGGAGGCGGCGGAAACATCGAAGTCGCCCTGACCGGCGCGGAATATGACCAGATCTACGCCTCTGCCCTGAAGCTGAGCGAGGCGATCGACACGCAATCCACCATATTGTCGAACCCCGACATCTCCTATCAGCCGACCCAGCCGCAGCTTTCGATCCGCATCGATCGCCAGCGGGCGTCGGATCTGGGCGTGGACCTCGACGATGTCGCCCAGACGTTGCGGGCGATGGTCGGCGGGGACGAGATCGTCGATCTGAACGTCGGCGATCAGGCCGTGCCGATCTTCCTGACATCGCAGGCGACGACGATCACCAATCCCTCCGATCTGCGCAACCTCTATGTCCGAACCGAAGACGATGCGCTGGTGCCGATGTCGAGCATCACGCAGATCGTGGAACAGGGGGTCGCTGCCGAACTGAACCGCACCGCTCAGCGCCGCGCGATCGAGGTGGAGGCCGATATTGCCGAGGGAACACCCCTGCAGGACACCATCGACGAGATCGAACGGCTGGCGACAGAAACGGTCGCGGACGATACCGACATGATCCTGCAGGGCGATGCGGAGAGCCTCGAGGAAACGTCGAACGACGTCCTGCTGACCTATCTGTTCGCGCTGGTGATCGTGTTCCTGGTCTTGGTCGCACAGTTCGAAAGCCTGACGAGCGCGCTCGTCGTGCTGCTGACCGTTCCCTTCGCGCTCGTCGCGGCGATCCTGGCGCTGTTCCTGTCGGGCATCTCGCTCAACATCTATTCGCAGATCGGGCTGGTGATGCTGATCGGCCTGATGGCGAAGAACGGCATCCTGATCGTGGAATTCGCCGACCAGTTGCGCCATCAGGGCCGCACTATCCGCGAGGCCGTGGAAGAGGCGGCGGCCATTCGCCTGCGGCCGATCGCGATGACGCTGATCTCGACCGTGGTCGGGGCAGTTCCGCTGATCCTCGCGTCCGGCGCCGGTGCAGAGGCGCGCCAGTCGATCGGCTGGGTGATCTTCGGCGGGCTGGGCATTGCCGGGGTCTTCACCCTGTTCCTGACGCCGGTGATCTATCTGGGCGTGGCGCGCTTCGGCAAGCCGCGCAGTGTCGACCTCGCCAAACTGCAGGAAGAGATCGACGACATCGACGAAGACATGACGATGGCGCCTGCATGATCGCTGCGCGTTTCCATCTGTGCGCGCTCGCGCTTCTGCTTGGCGGATGTGCCGCGGTTCCCACCGACTTGCCCGAGGCGCAGATCGTTCCGCCGGAAAGCTACCGGGCGGACTTGCCGCCTGCCGGCATGGACGGCGTGTGGTGGCGTGCCTTTTCCGATCCGGTGCTGGACGCGCTGGTCGATCGCGGCCTTGCGGCGAACCTCGACATTGCAGCGGCGGAGGGGCGACTGGCAGCCGCCGAAGCCCTGCTGCGGGCAGAGCGCGCGGACCGGCTTCCCACGATCGACGGATCGGCCGAGGCAAGCGTCGATGTGGGCGAGGGGACTTCGCGGACGGGTGCAAGTGCCGGGCTGTTCGGCACGTTCGACCCCGATTTTTCCGGGCGCCTGCGCGCGGAAGTGCGCGCGGCGGCTGCGCGCTATGCCGAGGCGGGATATATACGCGCCGACCAGCGCCGCCTGATCGCCGCCGCCATCGCCGCGCAATATGTCGAATACCGCCGAACGGGGGCGCAGCTGGAATTGCTGGCCGAATCGACCGATCTCCAGCGGCAGACGCTGCGGATCGTGACCTTGCGCTTCGAAGCCGGGCTGTCGGCCAATCTCGACGTGCGCCGCGCTGCAGCCGATCTGGCACAGACCGAAGCGCGGCTGGGCCTGATCGAAATCGCCCGGGCGCAGGCAGCCCATGCGCTCGCGATACTGGTTGGCGAAGCGCCGGGGACGCTGGTGATTGCGGAGCCCGAAAGCGAGACGACGATACCCAATTACGGCGATGGACCACCGCTGGGCGGGCCCGCCAATCTGCTGCGGCGGCGCGGCGATGTGCTGGCGGCCGAGGCGAGGCTGGCTGCTGCGGCGGCGCAGGTCGGGATCGAGCAGTCGGATCTCAGGCCTTCGCTCGTCGTGCCGGGCTCGATCATCATCGGCGACGGCTCGATCGATGGCCTGTTCTCGGAATTTCTCGCAACGCTCGGCGCAGCGCTGGATCTACCGCTGTTCGACGGAGGACGGCGGCGGGCCGAAGTTGCGGCGGCGCGGGCGGAACTGGATGCGAGCCTGGCCGAATATCGCCAGGCCTTCCTGGAGGCGCTAGGCGAGGCCGAAACGGCACTGGTCGCAATCACCGCCTACCGCGCCCGTGCAGGATCGCTATCCGAGGCGATCGAGCAGAGCGAGACCGCGCTCGGCCAGTCCAACGCCTTGTATCGCGAAGGGCTCGCCTCGCTGTTCGATGTGCTCGATGCGCAGCGCCAGCTGATCTCGAGCCGGGAATCGCTGCTCGACAACGAGGCGGCGCTCGCGAATGCGTTCATCGCACTCCACTCGGCAGCAGCCAGCCCGGATGGCGAAGTGGTGGCGGCTAGCGCTGGCGGCGCCCCTCCTCCGCAATGACGGCTGCCACTTCGGCATAGAGATCCGAAAAGGCGGCGCTGGCGCGCCATGCAGCGGCAATGCTGCGATGCTGTTCCCACCCCGCCGGTTCGGCGATGCGCACGACATCGAGGCCGCCCGCTTCCGAGCGGATGTAGAAATGCGGGAGGATGGCCAGACCCAGACCTGACCCGACCATCTGTTGCAGGGCATCGAGGCTGGTGCCTTCGTAATCGGCCAGAATGGTGGCGCCGAGATTCTTGCAGATATCTTCGAGCTGGCGGTGGTAATGGTGGCGATGATCGAGCGAGAGGAACATGCGGCCTGTGAAATCTTCCTTCCGAAGTTCCGGCAAGGACACCAGCGGATCGTCGGGCGGAGCGATGATCCGCAAGCGTTCGCGGAACAGCGGTTCCACCCTCAGGCCCTTGCCTTCGATCGGCATGGGCGAAAGCAGCATGTCCAGTTGCCCCGCGGCCAGATCCGCCTGCTGCTTCGACGGAATGCCTTCGCGGATGAAGAGGCGCAGGTCGGGATAGCGTTCGTGGAGGATCTTGATGACGCGCGGCATGAGATAGGGGCCGAGCGTAGGGCTGACGCCAAATCGTATCGTGCCGGCGGGGCGAGCGGCAATGTGATCGGCCGCATCGGTGAAGTCGCGCGTACTGGCAATGACCGTGCGGGCCTGCGCAAGCAGCTTGCGCCCGCTGGGTGTGAGTTGCATGCCCTTGGGCACGCGTTCGAATAACTGCAGGTCGAGCTTTCTTTCGAGCGCCCGCAACTGCTGGCTGAGAGCGGGCTGGGTCATGCCGAGCGCAGTGGCGGCTTCGCCCATATTGCCGATGTCGGCGAGCCTTACGAAGATATCGATCTGTTTGAGCGTCACCATGGCCAATGCCATTAGTAAAACTTATCGATAGATGGCAAGTTTTCGAATTGGATTATCGCCCGCGAAGCACGCATATGTACCCTAGCAAACGAAGGAGAGCGCGATGAGCAAGACGCCCGACGAGAAGATCATGATCCCGTATCTGCGCAAGCTGGTGCGCGAGCATCGCGCCCTCAACCGACTGATCGACACGACCAAGGCGATCGGCGCGCGCGACGATTTGAAATCGCTGAAGCGCCTGCGCCTGCGCCTCAAAGACAAGATCGTCGCATTACAGCGCCATTATTACGGTCGCAGCTTCGCTTAGCTGCGGCATAGGGCGGCGGTCCGTTCCCTCCCCCCCCCCCACACTTGACGGACCGTCGCCCGCTTTGTTCATATGACCAGACAGACCCCCACGCAGCGCCTTCGCGCTTTCATCGCCAGCGAGAGTGCAGGCGGCATCGTGTTGATCGTTGCCGCCGCAATTGCGCTTGTCATCGCCAATTCAGCGCTGCTTGCCGGCTATCAGAGCCTGCTTGCCACGCCGGTGAATTTCACGGCGGGCGAACTCGTTTCTATCGACAAGCCATTGCTGCTGTGGATCAACGACGGATTGATGGCGCTGTTCTTCTTCCTGATCGGCCTGGAAGTGAAGCGCGAGATCGTGACCGGTCAGCTGCAAAGCTGGAAGCAGGCATCGCTTCCGGTTTTTGCCGCGGTTGGCGGTATGGTTATTCCGGCGCTGGTATTCGTGGCCATCAACGCCGGTTCGCCGGACAATATTCGCGGCTGGGCCATTCCCGCCGCTACCGATATTGCCTTTGCGCTGGGTCTCCTCGCTCTGCTGGGCAGCCGGGTACCAGTCGCGCTGAAGGCGCTGCTGCTGGCCATCGCCATCATCGACGACATCGGTGCGATCGCCATCATCGCGCTGTTCTATACCGAAAACATGAATGTGGGCGCACTGGCGCTTGCACTGGTTCCGGCTGCGGGCATGCTGTTGCTCAACCGGGCCGGAGTGGCGCGAACCATTCCCTATTTCCTCCTCGGCGCCTTTCTGTGGGTCTGCGTGCTGAAGTCCGGCGTGCATGCTACTCTGGCGGGTGTCGTGACGGCCATGTTCGTCCCCATCGCGACAGGTGACGAACAGCCGCTCGAAAGGCTGGAACACGCACTGCATCCCTGGGTCGCTTTCATGATCCTGCCGATCTTCGCCTTTGCCAATGCCGGCGTCTCGTTCGCTGGAGCCGGGCTGGAGGCGCTGTTTGCGCCGCTGTCGCTCGGCATTGCGGCAGGTCTTGTGGTCGGCAAGCAGATCGGCGTGTTCGGCGCATGCTGGCTGGCAGCGAAAACCAAGCTTGCATCCATGCCGCCCGAAGTGACCTGGCGCCATATCTATGGCCTGTCCTGTCTGGCCGGTATCGGCTTTACCATGAGCCTGTTCATCGGCGGCCTGGCCTTCATCGACCCGGACCAGATCGATGCGGTGAAAATGGGTGTGCTGGTCGGTTCCCTGATTTCGGCGGTGATCGGCATGACAGTGCTCGCCACCGCTCCGCGCGCCGCGACCAGACCTCTAAACGAGGTGCCGAGTGCCTGATTTCCTGCTGGCGTCATGGCTTGGCACCCCGGTCTGGTTCTGGGGCGCCTTTCTTGCAATCGTCGTCGTACTGACGGCCTTCGATCTCGGCTTCCTGCATAAGGAAGACCGGGAACTGGGCATTGCAGAAAGCCTGAAGCTGTCGGTCTTCTACATCACCGTGGCGCTGCTGTTCGGCGTCTGGGTGTGGTTCGAGCGCGGCGAGACCGCAGGCATGCAATATTTCACAGGCTTCTTCATCGAGAAGGCGCTGTCGATCGACAACGTCTTCGTGATCAGCCTGATCTTCACCTATTTCGCCATCCCGGCGAAGTATCAGTACCGGGCGCTATTGTGGGGCATCATCGCGGTCATCATCCTGCGCGGCCTGATGATCGCCGGGGGCGCGGCCCTGCTGGCCGAAGCCTATTGGGTGCTGTACCTTTTCGCCGCCTTCCTGGTGTTCACCGGGATCAAGATGTTCTTCGCCGGCGACGAGCCGATGGATGTTGGAAGCAACCCCGTCGTCCTCTGGATCAGCCGTCACATGCGGGTGACGCCGGATCTGCACGGACAGAAGTTCCTGGTGAAGGTGCAGGACGAGAAGACGGGCAAGATGGTCCGCGCGGCCACACCACTGCTGCTGGCGCTGGTCGTCATCAATCTGGCTGATCTCGTGTTCGCCGTGGACAGCGTGCCTGCGATCTTCGCGATCACGACCGACACCTTCATCGTCTATACCAGCAACATCTTCGCCATTCTGGGGCTGCGCGCTCTCTATTTCGCTCTCGCCGCCATGATCCACCGCTTCCACTATCTGAAGTATGCGCTGGCAGCGATCCTCGTGTTCATCGGCAGCAAGATCTTCGTCACGGACTTCCTGATGGACGGTGAGAAATTCCCGGCCTGGATCAGCCTTGGCGTGACGTTCGTGCTGATCGCAGCGGGCGTGCTCTATTCGCTATGGAAAACGCGCGGGCACGAAGAGGCGGACTGGCCAGCAGAACCGGAAGACGAACCGCTCGCCTAGGTCGGGTGGCAGGCGTCACGGGCGTCAGCCTCTCAGACCATCGCATTGATCGCAAGACAGGTCGCCAGTCCTACCACGACATTCATGGGCGCACCGATCTTCAAGAAGTCGGCGAAGCGATAATTGCCGGCGGCATAGACGATGGTGTTGGTCTGATAGCCCACGGGTGTTGCGAAGCTGGCCGATGCGGCGAACATCACCGCGAAGAGCAGCGGGCGCGGTTCGACCCCGAGATCGGTGGCGAGCGCCAGCACGATCGGGGTCATGATGACCGCGACAGCATTGTTGGTAACCGTTTCGGTCAGCACGGAGGTCAGCAGGTAGATCGCAAGCAACAGGTAAAGCGGCGACAGATTTGCGAGGAGCGGAAGGGCGGCATCGACGATCAGGTCGACGGTCCCTGCGCTTTCCAGACCCAGACCGACGGCAAGCATGCCAAAGATCAGCACGATGACATTGCCATCGATGCTGCGCCAGGCTTCTTCCGGATCGATGCAGCGCGAGAGCAGCACGATAGCCACGCCCGTTATGGCCAGAAGTTCGATCGTCCATACGCCGAGCGCGGCGAGCACGATGATGCCCATCATCGTCACAACCGCGATCGGTGCGCGCAGACGCCGGAACGGGCGCGTATCCGGCGTGGAAATGTTGATCAGATTGATATTGTTTTCGATCGCGGCGATGCTGGCGGGACTGCCTTCGATCAGCAGATGATCGGCTGCGCGGATCCGCGCATCGGACAGGGTGGGGCCGGGGAAGTGCCGCGCGCGCGACAGGCCGAGGATGCGGGCACCCGTCTTGGTGAGGAAGGGGACTTCGGAAAGCTTGCGGCCGAGGGTCGGGTGGCTGGGCGAAATCGCGGCTTCGACGATACGGTTTTCATCCGATGCGGGTGCGGCACGCGCAGAAAGGCCGAGTTCTGACCCGCGCCCGGCGGCTAGCGACAGCATTTCGGCCTGATCGGCGGCGATCTGCATGATGTCGCCTTCCTCCACGATCAGCTCGTCGAGGTCGCTGCGCAGGATGGCGCCGCCGCGTTCCAGACCGACGAGGCGCAGCCCGGAGCGACCGAATTGGGAAAGATCGCCATAGGCCTTGCCGATATCCTTATCGTCTTGCGTCACGCGCAACTGGGTAAGGTAGCGCTCCTCCAGCGGTCGTCCGCTGTCGCGATCCGCGGCATCTGGCCGGTTGGGCAGAAGAAACCGCCCGCTGACGAGAAGAAAGAGGGTGCCGGTCAGTGCCGCGACCAGGCCCACGCCGGTCAGCTCGAATATGCCGAAGGGCGGTTGGCCGGAGCGTTGCGCCACGCCATCGACGAGAAGGTTTGTCGACGTGCCGATGAGCGTGAGCGTTCCGCCGAGGATCGAGAGATAGGATAGCGGGATGAGGAGGCGGCTGGCCGTACTGCCCGCTAGTCCTGCGATCTTGCGAATGACCGGGACCAGGATGATCACGACCGGCGTATTGTTGACCAGCGAAGAGGCGAGGAAAGTACCGCCGAAGAGTTCAGCGATCGACCGGCGCGGATGGCGTTCGGTCCGGCGTTCGGCGATGCTGGCCAGCGCTTCGACCACCCCGGTACGGATCAAAGCACCCGAGAGGATGAACATGGCGGCGATGGTGATGGGGGCGGGATTGGCGAAAACCTGTTCCATCTCGCTGCGCGGAAGATAGCCCAGCACCAGCATGACGGCCGCGCCGCCCACGGCGACGGTCACCGGTGGAAACCGTTCCGTTGCGAACAGAATGAACAGCCCGACCAACAGGCCGAGGCCGATCCAGGCCGAATAATCGGTAAGGAACGTTCCTAGCATCGGCGCCCCCTAGCAGGTCTTTGTCAGGGAGCCGAGTTGGAAAAGTCCCGGATTATGAAGGCGTTTCCACGGCCAGACCGCCACCGAGCGCCACGAACAGCGACGTGCCGTTCTGCAGAAATGCGCGCTGGGTGGTGAGCAATTGCTGCTGCGCGGTGAAAAGGTTGCGTTCGGCATCCAGCACTTCGAGATAATCCGCTACACCTTCGCGGTAGCGCAGGCGTGCAAGCCGCGTAATGCGTTCCTGCGCGGCGACACCCTGCGTCAGCGCAGCCACCTGTTCGGCCAGCCAGCGGCGCCCGGCAAGAGCGTCGGATACTTCTCGGAAAGCTTCCTGCACGGTCTTTTCATAAACGGCGACCTGTTCCACTTCGCGCGCCTTGGCCAGATCCAGATCGGCTTCGCGGGCCCCCCAGTCGAAAATCGGCAGGGAGATCGATGGGCCGAACGACCAGGACAGCCCGTCGGAAGAAAAGAGGTTGTCGAGATCGTTGGACGAGAAACCGGCATTTCCAGTCAGGGAAATGGTCGGGAAGAAGGCTGCACGTGCCGCTCCGATATTGGCGCGGGCTGCGCGAAGCTGCTCTTCCGCGGCGACGATATCCGGACGTACCAGCAGAAGATCGGATGGCGTGCCGGGATCGAGCTCCATGCCGTTTTCCTGACCGCTCATCGGAAGTGCAACCGGCAGGTTCTCCGGCGTGGTTCCGCCGACGAGCACCGAGAGCTGGTTGCGCTGCTGGGCCTGCGACAGGCGCTGTGCGGCAAGTTGCTGCTCGGCCGTCGTCAGCAGCGTTTCAGACTGCCGGAAGGGCAGCGCGGAGGTGACACCCGCATCGAGCCGGAGCCGGGCGATCCGCAGGCCCTCCTGGCGGCTCTCGAGCGTCGCCTGCGCCAGATCGATCTGCGCTTCGCTTTCGAGCAGGGCGAAATAGGTCGTCGCGACATCGGCGATGAGCGAGAGGTAGAACGCGCGCTGGTTGGCCTCGGCAGCCAGATACTGCGCGCGGGCAGCCTCCGACAGATTGGCGATGCGGCCCCAGAAATCGAGTTCGAAGGACGAAACGCCGACGCCTACGTCGTAGCGGTTGATAGTTACCGAGCCGGGCGTACCGGGCGCGATCGAGCCCAGCGGAATGCGGCTGCGCGTTGCCGCGGCATCCGCCACGGCGGTGGGCAAGCGGCGGCTGTCCTGAATGCGGTACTGTGCCCGGGCCTGTTCGATCCGCGCGGTGGCGGCGACGAGATCGCGATTGTTCGCCACTGCGGTATCGATGAGCGAGACGAGCCGCGGGTCGCTGAACCATTCCCGATAGGACAGGGTCGAGGCGACCACCGTGCCATCCGGACGGAATTCCGGATCATAGGCAGGCGCGCTGGCGAGGGCGGGCCGTTCGTGATCGGGGGCAAGGTTCACACACCCAGCCAGTGCGAGCGCCATCAGGCTGGCAGATATCTTGCGGATCATGCGCCATCTCCTTCGAGTGTGCCGGCTGGCTTGGGCTGTCTTCCGCCGATCCGCGTGCGGATGAGCATGTAGAGGAGCGGGATGACGAAGATGCCGATCGCGGTCGCGGCGATCATTCCGCCCATCACGCCCGTGCCGACGGCGATGCGGCTGGCAGCGCCCGCGCCGGTGGAGATCACCAGCGGGACCATGCCGAGAATGAAGGCGAGCGAGGTCATGATGATCGGGCGCAGGCGCAATCTGGCAGCTGCCTTTACCGCTTCCATCGGGCTCTTGCCTTCGGCCTCTTCTTCGATCGCGAACTCGACGATCAGGATGGCGTTTTTCGCGGCAAGCCCGATGATCGTGATCAGCCCGACGTTGAAGTAAATGTCGGCCGACAGCCCCCGCAGCATGGTGAAGAGGACTGCGCCAAGAACCCCCATCGGCACGATCAGCAGCACGGCAAAGGGGACCGCCCAGCTTTCATAAAGCGCCGCAAGGACAAGGAAGACGATGATGACCGACAGTCCGAGCAGCAGGCCGATCTGGCCGCCGGCCTGTTTTTCCTCGTAACTGATGCCGGTCCATTCGAACCCGATGCCTTCCGGCAGCTGGCTGGCAAGCTGTTCCATCTCGGCCAGCGCGGCGCCAGACGATTCGCCCGGCGCGGCGGTTCCGGAAATGGTCATGGCCGGATAGCCGTTATAGCGCGCAAGGCTGGGCGGGCCGGCCGTCCACTCCGCCATGGCGAAGGAACTGAACGGTACCAGTTCGCCCTGGGCATTCGGAATGCGCAGCGAAAGCACGTCTTCAGGCGTCATGCGGTGTTCGGCATCTGCCTGCACCAGCACCTGCAGCACGCGCCCGTCCCGGTTGAAATCGTTAGCGTAGGCCGAACCGAAATTGATCGACAGGGCATTGTTCACGTCGGTCATCGACAGGCCCATGGCACGGGCCTGAACCCGGTCCACTTCCACATGCAATTGCGGTGCAGGCGGCTGGTCTTCGGGGCGAAGATCGGCGAGCAGGCTGCTTTGTATAGCCATGCCGAGCATCTGATCGCGCGCTGCCGTCAGGGCTTCACGCCCTACACCGGCGCGGTCCTGCAGCTTCATGGTGAAGCCGCTGGCCTGTCCGAGCGACTGGATCGCGGGCGGCTGGATGGAGAAGACCATCGCATTGTCGATGCCCATGAAGGTGCCCATCGCACGGCCGACCAGCGCCTCCGCCGAACTTTCCGAGCCGCTGCGTTCGCTCCAATCCTTGAACGGGGTGAACATGATGGCATTGTTCTGACCCTGACCGAAGAAGCTGAAGCCGCGCACCACGACGACCCGTTCGACTTCTTCCTGCGAAGACCAGAAGCCTTCGACCGGGGCGATGGCTTCATCGAGCCGTTCCCGCGTGGACCCCGTGGGGGACTGCACAATCGTAATGGCAAAGCCCTGGTCTTCGGTCGGCAGGAAGCCGCCCGGCAAACGGAAGAACAGCAATGCCGTGACAAGTGCCAGCATGAGGAAGACGGCCAGGCCGCGCATGGGCCGACCGAGAATGCGTTCATTGGTCCGCCCGTATTTTTCGGTCATGTGCCCGAACCAGCGGTTGAACTTTCCGAAGAAGCCACTGCTGCGCCGCCGCAATTTTTCGACACGGCCGCGCCATCCTTCTGGAATCGGTTCTTGCTCGGCGTGTTCGTCGATCTCGTGGGCGTCGTGGGCTTGGATGTCCTTGGTGCGCAGGAATGTGGCGCAGAGCGCCGGCGTCAGCGACAGCGCGAGGACGGCGGAGAAGAAGATGGAGATAGCCAGCGTGACCGAGAACTGGCGGTAGATGCCGCCTGTCGATCCGGGGAAGAAGGCCATCGGCACGAAGACTGCAACCAGCACCAGCGTGATCCCGATAATCGCACCGGTGATCTGATCCATCGCCTTGCGGGTCGCCTCGACAGGGCCGAGACCCTCTTCGCGCATGATGCGCTCTACGTTCTCGATCACGACGATGGCGTCGTCGACCAGAATACCGATCGCCAGCACCATGCCGAACAGGGACAGCACGTTGATCGAAAAGCCGAACAGCCACAGGCCCAGACAGGCGCCTGCAAGCGCAATGGGCACCACCAATGTCGGGATCAGCGTGGCGCGCCAGTTCTGCAGGAACAGGAACATGACCAGGAAGACGAGGACCATGGCCTCGACCAGCGTCTTTACGACCTCTTCGACCGAGATCTGGACGAAGGGCGTGGTGTCGTAGGGAATCGACCAGGATATGTCCTGCGGCAGGCCGTTGCCCAGCTCTTCCATCCGCTCCTTCACGCCTTCGGCGGTGGCCAGGGCATTGGCGCCGGTAGCGAGCTGGACAGCCATGCCCGCCATGGGCTGGCCGTCGAGAGTGGTGGAGGTGGCGTAGCTCTGCGCGCCGATTTCCACGCGTGCGACATCGCCCAGGCGAACGCTGGCACCCCCGCTATCCGCCCGCAAGATAATGCTGCGGAACTGTTCTTCAGTCTGGAAGCGGCTTTCCGTGGTAATCGTCGCGGTGATCTGCTGCCCTTCCTGCAATGGCAGGTCGCCGATCGCGCCACCGGCCGTCTGGGCGTTCTGTTCGCGAATTGCCGACACGACTGCGCTGGGCGAGAGATTGTAGGAAGCAAGCTTTTCCGGATCGAGCCAGATACGCATCGCGTAGGCAGAGCCAAACAGCGTGACATCCCCGACGCCGGCGACGCGGCGCAGTTCATCGATCACCTGATTGGAGGCGACATTGCCCAGATCGGTCGTGTCCAGTGCGCCGGATTTGGACGTCAGGGCGACGATCATCAAGAAGCCGGAGTTCGCCTGACGGACAGTAATACCCTGTCGCCGGACCTCCTCGGGCAAACGCGCCTCGACTGTGCTTAGGCGGTTCTGAACTTCGGTCTGGGCGATGTCGATATCAGTGCCGGCTTCGAAGGTTAGCGTGATCGATGCAGTGCCGTTGGAGAGGCTGGACGAGGCCATGTAAAGGAAGCCTTCGACCCCGTTGAGCTGCTGCTCGATTACCTGCGTGACGTTCTGTTCAAGTGTGGATGCGTCGGCGCCCGGGTATACGACGTTGATCGCCAGAGACGGCGGCGCGACCTCGGGATATTGTTCGATCGGCAAGGCCCGCAGGGCGATGAATCCCGACAGGAGAATGGCGAGTGAGATGACCCACGCAAAGATGGGTCTGTCGATGAAATAGCGTGCCACGATCAGTCAGCCTTGGCCGTTGCTTTCGGGGCAGCCGCTGCGGGTTTGCGGCCGGTCGCGGCATTGGCGATCTGAACCGGCATGCCGGGCTGCAGTTTTTGCAGATTGGATACGATAACCCGATCGCCGGGCTTGAGCCCGCTTTTGATGACCCACTTCTCTCCCACGAGTTCACCCAGTTTGACCGGGCGGACGGCAGCCTTGCCATCCTTGTCCACGATCATGACGGTGCCGCCATCGTCGGCCACGGTCACGGCGAGCTGGGGGATCGCGATGATGTTGGTCAACTTGCCTGCGAAGATACGCGCCTTCACGAACTCGCCGGAAAGCAGCAATCCTTCAGGGTTGGGGAATTCGGCGCGCAGCTGGACCGTGCCGGTGGCTTCGTCCACCGAGAAGTCGAGAAATTCGATCAGGCCCGGCGTGCCGTATTCGCTGCCGTCGGGAAGGGTCAGACGAACTTCGACCGCATCGCCCGGCTGCAGGTCGAGCTCGCCGCTGGTTATGGCGCGCCTGATCTGGAGAACTTCCATGGCCGATTGCGAGAAAGAGACATAGATGGGGGAAATCTGTTCGACCCGCGTCATCAGAGTGCCTTCGGGCTGCGAAACCAGTGCGCCCTCCGTCACCACGGCGCGGCCGGCACGGCCCGCAATAGGGGCACGCACGGTCGTGTACCCCAGCTGGAGCGATGCAGCGCGAAGCTGAGCCTGGATCTGCGCGACATTGGCATTGGCTTCACGTGCAGCAGCCTGGGCCGCGTCGAATTCCTGCCCGCTGATGGCGTTTTCCGCCACAAGGGGCCGGTATCGCGTAACGACGGCGTTGGCGTTCGCGGCCGTGGCGCGTGCCCGATCGAGGCTAGCCTTGATCTGCGCGTAACTGGCCCTGAGTTCGGCCGGATCGATGCGGAACAGGGCCTGGCCCTCGCTGACATCCGTTCCTTCCTCATAGGTTCTTTGCTGCACGATGCCGGTGACACGGGCCCGCACTTCGGCAACCCGGACGGGCTGAACACGGCCAGGAAGTTCGATCACATTGTCGATATTCGTGGCGGATACCGTGATGGTCCGCACCGGAACGGCCTGTCCTTGCTGCGCAGTTTCCTGCGATCCGCAAGCGGCAGTCACGAGCCCTAGCACGAGCAGGAGCAGTGTCCGGTAAAACGACATGGAGTTCCCTCATAAAACGAATCACCGCCCCACCGACGGCTCGACAATTGCGCGCTTTGACATTTTCTATACAAATGTAAATTGACAATTTTGCATCATATGTCCATCTGCCTGCATGGAAGAGAGAGCATGCAAGATCGCTGCCGCTGGTTATGCGGTCATCAGCCAGTACGGCGTACGGCGGGCGACCATGAACGATATAGCCGAAGCGGCAGGCGTATCGCGGCAGACCGTCTATAACATATTTCCCAACCGCGAGGCCCTGTTGACCGGGGTCGTGCGATTTCATTTCAACTCGAAATGGGACGCCATCCTTACGCGTTGCTCCGCCGACCAGGACCGCAAGACCCGCTTTTCTATACTGCTCGACGAGATCGTGATCGAATCGTGGAAATCCATGCAGGCGATGCCGCATGCCGCCGAGCTCGAGCTCGAACTCGCCACCACCATCAAGGAAGAACTCGCCGACATCCATGTCGAGGCCCGTCGCAATCTGTGCGAATTTCTTCTGCCGTACGAAGCCGCGCTCGAAAGCCGTGGCATCACGGCCAAGGGGATGGGCGAAATGCTTCATCATTCGATCATGGGGCTGAAGCTTAGCACGACGACGTCGGAAGAAATCGAATCCGCGACGGCAACCATGCTGGCGTGCCTTATGGCTGTTACGGACGCACCGGCGACGGTCCAGTAAGCCTCACGCCACCAAATGCGAATCGCCATATACGATCTCGATAATACGTTGACGCGGCGGGCGACCTTTACGCCTTTCCTGATCTTTGCGGCGCGGCGCATCGCGCCATGGAGGCTGGCGCTGCTTCCGGTCTGGGTAGCCATGATGATCGGCTATCGCGCCGGGCTTTACGATCGTACGACACTCAAGACCGGCGGGATGAAACTGATGGTCGGCAAGGTCGGGTTTGCCACGTTGCAGGATGTCGGAAGGGAGTTCGCCAATCGACGCGTTGCCGATGATGGCTTGATGCCGGCGACACTCGCTTTGTTGGAGGAAGACCGAAGGCAGGGCGCGCACATCGCCATTGCGACCGCGGCGTTCGAATTTTACGCGGCGGCCTTCGCCAGGCATCTCGATATCGACACCGTGATCGGCACGCGCTGGGATGGCTGCTCCATCGTGGGCGGCAATTGTTATGGCGAGACCAAGCTGGCGCGGGTCCGGGCATGGGCGGCGGAGCAAAATCACCAGCTGGAAGACGCAGAGTTCCGCTTTGTGAGCGACAGTTTCGCCGATGCGCCGCTGCTCGATCTGGCCTATGAGCCGATCTTCATCAGCGCAAGTTCTCGCAAGAGGGAAAAAGCCAAAGCGCGGGGCTGGCGGATAATCAGCGCCGACTGACCAAACCTTCGAGGCGGCGAACGATCTCGGCCGCATTCAACTCGAACCTCTCCTGCGAAAATCTGTGCAGCACCCGTTCGCGCGCCGCGCTTCCCATTGGGGCGAGGCTATGCGGCGCATTCAGCAATTCCCCCAGCGCCGCGGCCAGCGATTGCGCGTCAGCAACCTCCACCACTCGCCCGATAGTGGGCGTATCGACCGTGAACGGCATTTCGCCGGTTTTAGAAACGATCACGGGCAGGCCCGCCTGCATGGCTTCATGCGCGGCGATACAGAAGCCTTCGCGGCGCGAGGGTTGAACATAGAGGTGCAACCCCGCCAGGAAATCGGTGCTCGTGTCGGAAAATCCCACGAAGTCGAGCTGATCCACACCCCGGTCCGCCGCAAGGCTGCGCAGGCTTGCTTCGTCAGCCCCTTCCCCCGCGATCGCCACGCGGTAGGGCGGCATCGCTGGCGTGGCCGCCGCGTTCATCTTGGCGAGGGCCTCGATCAGAATGTCATAGCCCTTGTTGGGGTGAAGCCTGCCGAGGCTCCCGATCCGCAACGTTTCTCCGGCCTGCCACGGCCTGGCCTGGGGCGCATCGGGATCGGCGGCGAAGATCGGCCAGGTGACCAGCTTTTCTGCAGCTACTCCGAGACGGTCGAGAGTGAGGGCCGCCACCTGCGCGCTGTCCGCCACCCACAGATCGGCCGCATCCGCACGCCAGCGCAGGAGCCGCTCGTTCCAAGGCTTGAGAAAGGCGTTATGCTGCCAGCTCACGACCGGGAGCCCCAGCCGTCTGCCCGCGATCTGGCCCAGCAGCGTCGCCCGCGTCAGCGAGGTCCAGATCGCATCCGCCCCCCATTCCCGGGCCTGTTCGCAGATCCAGCGATAGGCAGCGATCTGGTCGCTTTCACCACCGTCGCGCACGAGCGGATCGATGCCAGCGGCTTGCAACCGTTCGATCGCGTGCCCGTTTCGCCGGGTGAGCGCGAGGACACGCACGCGTGCTCCCGCCTTTGCCAGTGCGGCGACGATCTTCGGCAGCGGGGTCTGCGCGCCGCCGCCCTCCATCGAATTGATGACGTAGGCTATCCGCATCATAAAGCGCCATTTCGCCGCGCAATGGCGGCGGCGATGGCATCGGCAGCGCGCTGGGATGCGGGCACTTCGGACAGCGCGAAAGTGTGTGCGATCAGTCGCTCCTGCTCGGCACGGTAACGCGACCCGATCTCGTCCCATCCGCCGATCGCCGATCCCAGATCGTTTACGCTCTCCACCCTTGGCCCGGTGCGCAGGAAGGGCAGCACCTCCTCGCCCTGCGAGCCGAGCGCGGCGTTCGGATCCAGCAGGAATACCGGCCTTGGCCGCATGAGGAACTCGTAGATCTGGCTCGATGCATCGCCGATATAACCGTCCGCTGCGAGCATGTAGGACATGTCGAACAGGCGCGGGCCATCGGTGTCGATCAGAATATTGGGCGCCGCCCGCGCCTCGTTGGGGATGTCCGGGCGGACCCTGCCTACCTTGTATTCAGGGGAGATGTGGACCGACTTGCGGAACAGCATTACATGCGGTGCGAAGATCAGATTATAGGCCTGGCCCGCTTCGCTGGCGAACCAGCGCAGCACGTCGGGCCCGGCATCGTACCAGCTCGACAGATGCGGATCGAAATGGGGGTTGTAGACGAAGGTCGGGCGACCGTTGGCGAAGAAATCGGGCTGCGCATCGAAATCGATGCCCTCGAACTTGGAATAACCGGTGACCTCGATCTTCGCCGCATCGACGCCATTTGCGACGAGCTGTTCCTTCAACTTCGGTCCGGCAACGAGGCTGAGATCGAACTGGCGATGGTCGGGGTGGAATGTGACGCTGCGATCCCCCGTGCCATGGGGCACCCTGATGAACAGCGGTGCGGTGCCGGGGCGCAGCCGGCGTTTCACCCTAAGGCAGGTCCGCTCGGTCGAAACGACGGCATCGCTCGCCTTGAACAGCGGTTGGTGCAGGCGAAGACGGGCGAGCCGCGTCACCGGGGCGATCTTGTCCAGCACACCGGTCGCGGCTGCGATGGGGCGGGGCAGGGCGAGTTCGTGCCAGCCCATGCGCGCGGCATCTTCCGGCCGGACAAGTCGTTCGATCTGCGCACGAACGGTCTGGCTGGCATAGGCGACCGTCGTCTCGACTTCGGGGTGATGCCGCGCCATAGCGCCGGCGATCGGCGCGAGGTGAGACACCTGATGCGCCGCATCGTGATTGAACAGGAAAACTGCCCGGGCCATAGGCGGCGCGGATAGGGCAACCGCCCGCCGATGCAAAGTGAATAGCCAGCGCCCGGCATTTGCGTAGAATGATCGCAGCCGCTACCGCATCGCCGACTATCGGCGCGCATGCCGCATTAGGATTGAGAATGACACTTGCGGCAATGGAGGAAGATCGAACCGGTCCGCACCGGCGCGGCGGTCTGCTCAACATCTTCAAGAATGTCGCCTGGCTGATGGGGGGCAAGGGCTTCGGGGCGATCTGCTCCATCGCCTATCTCGCCATTCTGTCACGCTCGCTCGGTCTCAAGGACTTCGGTCACTTCTCGCTCATATTCGCGACCGGCCTTGCGCTGGTCGCCGTGGCGAGCTTCCAGACCTGGCAGACCGTCGTGAAGTTCGGCGCCGAACCGTCGCGCCTCAAGGACTGGCGCAGTTTCGGGCGGATCGTGTGGCTGTGCGGCGCCATCGATGTGTCCGGCGCGATGCTCGGAACGATGGTCGCCTTCGTCGTCTATTACGGCTTCGGGGAAGCGCTTTCGCTCAATCCCGAATTCATCGACATGGCTTTCTGGTTCAACGTCGCCCTGCTGTGGTCGCGGATGACGACGCCCAATGGCATCCTTCGCGTGCTCGACCGGTTCGATCTGGGCACCTATGTCGAAGCCGTGGTTCCTGCGGGCCGATTGATCGCGTCGCTGATCATCATTCTGGTCGGGCCGACCGTGGGGCGCTTTCTGTTCGCCTGGGCCTTCTTCGATCTGCTCACGGGATTGCTCTACTGGATCGTCGCCTGGCGCCTGGTGCCCAAGGCGCTCAATCGCGAAAACTTCGGCCATTTCCGCGAAACCGTGTCGACGCACCCCGATCTGCCTAAATTCTTCGGCATAACTTACGGCAGTTCGACGCTCGATGCGATCTACAAGCAGGGGCCGGTGCTCGCCGTCGGTTTGCTCTTGGGTACGAGCGCGGCCGGTCTCTACCGCCTCGCCGACCAGCTGGGTCAGGGCATCGGCAAGCTGTCGGGCATACTGACGCGCGCGATTTTCCCCGAATTCGCGGTCGCACGCACCACGCAGGCCATCGACATGTTCCGCAAGCTGGTGCGCCAGGTGTCGCTGATTGCAGCGTTGAGCGGGGTCTGTGTCACTCTGGTCGCCATTTTCCTGGGCGAACCGCTGCTGATGCTGATCGGCGGCGATGCCTATATCGCCGGTGCGGCAGTGCTCATCCCGCTGGCGGTCGCTGCGTCGTTCGAACTCGCATCTGTCGCCTATGAGCCGATGCTCTATTCGACAGGGCATGCCCAATATCCGCTGATGATCCGGCTGGCGGCTGTCGCCGTTCTAGGGGTAGGGATCATGCTGCTGTCACCGATGGGACCGATCGGCGTCGGCATCGCGGTAGCTTTCGGCATGGCCGTATTGTGGGTGCTGATGAGCGCGACCGTGTGGCATGTGATGCGCAGTCTGGTGAAGGCGGAGCAGGCCAAGTGACATCGGCACTGGTGCTGGCCGGCACGCGCGCCGGCGGCGATCCGCTTGCCGGACTGGAAGGCAAACCGCACAAGGCGCTCATAGAGATAGAGGGCAGGCCGCTGCTCGAGCGGGTCGTGGCGGCGCTGCGACTGGCCGGGATGGAGCGCATCGGCGTGTCATGCGACGAAGGACCTGTCGCAGACCTCGCCCGATTGCTGGAATGCGAGGTTGTGCCCACAGGGGCGGGGCCGAGTGAAAGTGCCGCAATCGGCTTTGCCCGGTTCGGCGCACCGCTCGTCCTGACCACCGCCGATCATGCCCTGCTGCGTCCGGAATGGGTACGCGAACTGGTGAATGGGACGCCGGACGATGCCGATCTCGGCGTCGCGCTGGCGAAACGGGATGACATCGAACGCGCCTTGCCGGGAAGCCGGCGAACCTATCTGCGATTTGCCGACGGGGAATGGTCGGGCTGCAATCTGTTCTACCTGCGAACCTCCCGGGCCCAGCACGCCCTTGCGACGTGGAACAATGTCGAAAAAGATCGCAAGCGGCCATGGCGGATAGTCGGCAAGCTTGGGGTGTCCACGCTTGTCTCCTATGCCTTGGGCCGTCTCGGTCTGGGCGATGGCATTGCCCAATTGGGGCGGCGGATCGGTATCGAAGCGCGGTTGGTTAGGGCTTCCGATGGGCTCGCTGCCGTCGATGTCGACAAGCTCCAGGACCTGGAAGATATCCGGGGCTTGCTGGCGCGATCCTCGGCCTAGTCGGATGGGGCGGGTCTGCCTGACCGCAGGCTACTGGATGCCCAGGATCAGGAAGGCGGTCAGGATAAACCCGATCCCGATCAGCGCCACCGACAGCGCACGCCAGCGGCCCATGCCCTGCCACATGCCTGTAAAGCCCCGCCGGATCGCTACCCTGTCACCTCGCTCGCGTGCGATCCGCAGCGAATAGATGGCTGCCCCCGAAACGGACAGCGCCGTCATCGCCAGACCGAACAGGAACCACACCAGCTTGGTCCAGTAGCCGCCGAAAGATCCGAAATGCAGCGGGTCTGCCATTTCGCCGATGCGCTGGTGAAGGCTGAGATCGCGTCCATCGGTCGTCAGCAGCACCTCGTTCGTACTGGTGTCGACATAGACCGCGTTCGAACGGGGGCGGACCAGCACCGCTTCGAAATCGCCGTTGATCTGAAGCACCGCATCGTCGGTGGGCAAGGCTACCGCCTCCACGCGAAGGCCCGGATAGGCTGCGAGCGCGGCATCGATTGAAGCGCGCAAGTTTCCACTGCCGGTCCGCTCGCTGGCAACGGCTTCGCGTTCTACCTTCGGTTGGGGCGGAGCCTGGCCGCCCAGGCTTTCAATGAAATACCAAACGCCGGTCAGCGAAATCAGCGCGACGAACCACAGCGACCACACCCCTGCCAGGCGGTGAAAGTCGCCCCACCATGTACGGGCGTCGCGTTTGCGCAGCGGCTTGGCAAAGCCCCTCCACCACTTCTTGTACACGAAGAAGGACGTGATCAGGGTGATCAGCAACAGGAAGGCGAGCGATGTGACGATCGGCACGCCAAGCCACGTGGGCAAGTTGAGATGGCGGTGCATGTTCCTGAGCACACGCTGCGCGCCTGCCCAGGGGCCGGTTCCCTGAATTTCGCCGGTCGTGGGATGCGCGTGCAGGAAGAACAGCTCGCCATTCTTGTTCTCGACCGTGACTTTCGCAGCAAAGGCCGAAGCGGTTGGCGCGTTGATATATGTGACCTTTGAAACGCCGGGATATCCGGACGCATTCTCGGCGATGTCCGCCCAGGCGACCGGGCCTTCGACAGTGGATGGCGCAACCCGCAGGCTCGGCTGGAGGACCCAGTCGATTTCCGCACTCAACACGGCCAGCGTCCCGGTGAAGAGAATGAAGGTCATGAACAGGCTGAGCTTCAGCCCCGTCCACTGATGCACGACCCACCATATGCGCGCAGCCTTGGGCCTGGGCTTGGCCTTGTCGAGCGGGCGTACCCCGCTACCGAGCGTGCGCGCCATTTCCATCAGAAGCGGTAACCGATTTCGAGAAAAGCCGAACGCGGCTCGCCGGGGAAGTGTCCGGTGCGCGAGATGAAACCCGACGCGGCGTAAGTCTTGTCGAACAGATTGTCGACGCGCGCCATCGCCCGGATCGGGCCGGTCTCGTAGATGAGCGAGGCGTCGAACACCATGTACGCGTTGACCGGCTGGCCATCGATGCTCACGCGGCTCGATACGTAATCGCCGCCGACTGCCGCCGCCAGACCGAGCATGGGAAACTGGTAGCGGGTCCAGAAGCCGAGCTGATGTTCCGGTGCGTTGGCGAAACGGTCACCTACAGCGTTCGAAAAGCCGCCACCGCCATTGTCCGCCGTGATGCGGGTGTCGTTATAGCCATAGGCAACCGTGACCACCCAATCGGGCGTGATGTCCGCTGCCAGATCGAACTCGATCCCTTTGCTGGTGATTTCGCCAATCGACACGAGATCGTCGACCCCGTCATCGCCGATATCGCCCCGTGGGTCGGTCTGAAGGATATTCGTTCGCCGAATGCGATAGGCGGAAAGGGACGATTGTATTCGGCCGCCCATCAGCGCGGTTTTCAGCCCACCCTCGTAGATGTCGCCCTCGGTCGGTGCGAACGGGCCGCCTGCCAGCGGGTTCTGCGAACTCGCACTCTGCGGCTCGAAACTGGTGGCATATTGCCCGAAGGCGGAAATATCGTCTGTGATCCGATAGACTGCACCTGCGCGATAGGTCGTTTCCTTGTCTTCGAACACCGTTCCGTCGGCATCGTCGCGGAAGCTGTCGCGGCGAATACCCCCGGTAAGTATGAGCCTGCCGATCGTGAGTTCGTTCAACAGGTAATAACCGGTGCGCGTCCCTTCGGTCAGCGTCACATTGAACGGCCCCTGCTCGTAGGTTGCAGGGTCGGACAGGCCGTATTGCGGATCGAACAGGCTGATGGGGTTGGGGAGGCCGGGCGTGGCCTGCGTTGTCCCGCGCAGCGAGCGGCCCTGGAAATACTGGTCCGAAATGAAATGGTCGAACCCGGCAAGCACACGGTTTCCGATCGTGTCGGACAGCTGCGTTGCCCAGACCGCATTGCCCCCGAACGACCAGGTTTCCTGCGTGCGCATCTGGTCGCGAAATTCGCGGATCGATGCATCGATCACGCCGTCCCCATCGGAATCGAACAGGCCGCGCGGCTCGTGATAGTTCTGCACCTCGACCGCATTGTTGTAGCGTGCCGTCGCATCGAGCGAGAGGCCATCGAACGGTTCGGCTTCGATGCGCATCTGGAACACATCGGATTCGAGATTCAGAAAATCGCCCGGCTCGTTGTGATTCCACCGCCGATCGGTGAGGAACTTGCCGTTATCGTCCACCGGCACACCGCGAATGCGGTTGGCGTCGAGCTCTTGGTCGTAGCGGGTCGCCTGGATGTCCACACGGATCGGACCGGGATCGAACGACACCCCGCCATCGGCAATCAGCGTGCGCGAAGCGGCATTGAACCGGAAGGTGCCGCGATCTTCGTAGAACAGGCCGCCACGTGCCGCAAAGCCTCGACCAAGCGGCACGTTGAGTTCGGCCGAACCGCCCCAGCGATCTTCGGTGCCGGCGATCGCCTTGACCTGACCTTCGAACCTGTCGGCCTGCGCTTTCTTGGTGATGTAGTTGAACAGGCCGCCCGGTGCGCCGGGGCCATAGAGCATTCCGCTCGGTCCCTTCAGGAATTCGACCCGCTGCACGTTGAACAGCTGCGGGACGGAAAATCCGGCATAGGGGTCGCCGCGCAGCCCGTCATAGAAGATTTCCTCCTGCCGGAAGCCGCGCGCCGTCACTCCGGCGTAGGAGAAGAAACTCACGCCGGAGATGTTCCGATAGAGATCCTGTGCATCGCGTGCGCCCTGATCTTCGATCAACTGCTCCGTGATCGTCGTGATGACGAGGCTGGATTCGAGGGGCGGGGTGTCGAGCTTTCCCGAGCTGGTCTCTTCCACCCGGTACAGCTTCTGCGCGCGCCCGGTGACGACGATGGCATCCGCATCGTCATCGGAAATGGCGCTCGCACCGTTCTGTGAGCCTGGGGCCGCCTGATCGCGTTCGACCTGCTCCGCCGCATCCGGCGCGTGAAGCGAAGCTACGGATGTCGCACGGTTGTGCGAGCTCAGGTCCGCTCCCGCCTGTCCGGCGTGCTCTGCTGAAGCTGGCGCATGCAGCATGCCCGAAGCGGTCGCACCCATCTGCGGGCTTAGGTCGGCGCCCGCCTGTTCGGCCTGCTCTGCTGAAGCTGGCGCATGGAGCAAACCCGAAGCGGCCGCGCCGATATGCGGGCTTAGGTCCGCTTCGCCCTGCTCGACCGGCTTCGCTGCAGCCGGCGCATGAAGCAAAGCCACAGCCGCCGCACCGATCGATAGATAACCCCTCACGAACACCCTCCTGCGAATCGTTCGCAAGTCGCCTAGGTGGATCGCATGGTGCCGTCAATGATAATGGCTCTCAATAGCACAGTTGCGCGCCGGTTATGGTTTAGTTTGGATAGGATCGCCGGCGTGCCAGCGCCACTGATCTAAGCCGGCCGCACGCGATCGGGCGGCGCATTCGCCGTCGACGCGGCGCCGCGATCAACGGGATTCGATGGCTCCATCGTCGGAGCCGATTGTCAGGGGGATGGACTGTTTGGTGCGGTCGAGAAGACTCGAACTTCCACGGCCTTGCGGCCACAACGACCTCAACGTTGCGCGTCTACCAGTTCCGCCACGACCGCACACAGTCTGCTCGGGAGCGAATCCGCTTGGCGTCGCCCCCGTCGGTAGGAGCGCGCCACTAGCAGTGGCGCATCGCCCCGGCAAGCATCTTTATTGCGTGAAATGGAAACCTAGCGCGGTGCCCAGCCCACATCGGCAAAAACTGCCGATTTGGGCACGTCGGTTACCGCTTCATTGATCGTCAGATCCTCGCCAGGCGCAAGGCTCGACTGCGGCGGCTGCACGACCCAGCTGTAGACCTGCCGTTCGCGCTGATCGCGCAGCACGATCAGGATCGGCGGGATTGGCCGGGTTTCGCGCGCCGTATTCTTGACGATGATCCGCGCCCCGAAAAACTCGGTGCCGTTGGGAAGCGTGCGTCGTTCCTGCTGCTCGACGGGGAACGACAGTTCGAGATCGGGTTGGGCAGCGCCGAACAGTGGACGCGTGACCGGCACCCATTCGGGCACGCCGACGTAATTGACCGCCACCACGGTCCCGAGGGCGATCACCGCAAAGATCGCTGCCGCCCAAGTCCAAAGGCGATTGATGTTGAGCCGCCGCCTGAAGGGCGGGGCATGATCGAAGCGCGACGGCCCGCGCTCGTCTTCCGGCCTGGGGGGAGGAGGCAGATCGTCCTGCACATCGCCATAGGGCGGGGCAGTCTCGTCGAAATCCGGTCCATCCCGCGGCGGCATCTCTTCTGCTGCGGGAGCCTGATTACCGCGATCCGCCACTGCGGGATCGGTGTAGACCGCTGCGCTGGTGCGGGGTGGCGAAGCCTTGGGCGGCGCCGGCGGCGGAGCGGGCGGTGCGGGTGACGGCGCAGGAATATCCTGAACTGCCGCGAGCCGATCCGCATCGGGCCCATCCTGGAACCAGCTGTGTTTGCATTTCGCACAACGCACGGTCCGCCCTTCGATACCGATAGCGCTGTCGGGAACGACGTAGCGCGTGGCACAGGCAGGACAGGCAATGATCATGATGACCCAAGCCTTAAGGTGCCATGCGAATCACGACAAGCGACAGGCCTGTTCGCAAAGCGCAAGAACCGCTTTTTTCCACATGCAAGCGTGGTTATAGGCTGTTTGCGACGATGGCGGGTGCTCCTTTTCTCTTTATCCCACTGGCCGGGCAGTGAGCATGGCCGAAGATGAGATCGTGCAATTCGACAATGTCGGCTTGCGTTACGGTACCGATCGCGAAGTGCTGTCCAACGTATCGTTCACTCTGTTCCCGGGCCGTTTCTATTTTCTCACTGGAGCCAGCGGGGCCGGCAAGACGTCTTTGCTCAAGCTGCTCTATCTCGCCCAGCGTCCCTCGCGCGGGGCGATCCGGATGTTCGGCACCGACGTGATCACGCTGCCGCGCGATCGTTTGCCCGCCTATCGCAGGCGCATGGGCGTGGTGTTTCAGGACTTCCGCCTGGTCGACCATCTGTCCGCCTTCGACAATGTCGCCCTGCCCCTGCGCGTTGCCGGCGTGCGCGAAGCGGACCTGCAGGCGCCGGTTGCCGACATGCTGGAATGGGTCGGGCTCGCGCAGCGGGCCGATGCGCGGCCCGCCACTCTTTCGGGCGGCGAACAGCAGCGTGTCGCCATTGCTCGCGCGGTAATCGGACGGCCCGACATGCTGGTGGCTGACGAGCCGACCGGAAACGTCGATCCCGAAATGGCGCTCAAGCTCATCCGCCTGTTCGAAGCGCTCAACCGGCTGGGCACCACCGTGGTGGTCGCGACCCACGATGTGCATTTGCTGCGCAAGGTTCCCGATTCTCTGATCATGCGGCTCGACAAGGGAATGCTGGCCGATCCGACCGGTGCCCTTCGCTATCCCCCGCGCCGGGTCGGGGCAGGTACATGACTAGGCCGCCGGCGCTTACCCGGGCCGTGGAGCGCGGGCTCGCACCCTTTCGTGGGCGCCGCGCCGCTCATCTGCTGCCCCGTGCCCGGCTGGGCGGGCCGATGCCCTGGGTCATCGCGATCATGGTGGCGCTGACCGTACTTGCCGCGGGCGGTGGGCTGGCGCTGGACAACCTATCCGATCGGGCACGTGGCGATCTGGCGGGCAGTGCAACAGTGCAGATCGTCGAAGCCGATCCGGGCCAGCGCGACCGACAGGCGCAGGAGGCAGCCGCTATCCTGTCGCAGGACGGCGCTGTCGAAGAACTCGAGATCGTGCCTCGGGAAACTGTCGAGCAATTGCTCGAACCCTGGCTGGGTACCGACAACCCACAGGATACCGTCCCTATCCCGGCATTGATCGATCTGCGGCTGACCGACGACGCCGACGAGGCGACACTCGAACGGCTGCGCGACCTGCTGGCCGAGCGTGCGCCCGCCGCGCGTATCGATGCACAGGCGCAATGGCTTGCGCCGGTGCTGTCTGCATTGTCGGCACTGGGCTGGGCGGCATTGGGGCTGATCGGCCTGCTGGCCTTCACCGGGGCAGCCGCCGTCTGGCTGGCAGCGCGCAATGCGCTCGGCACCAATCGCGACACGATCGAGATCGTTCACTTGCTTGGCGGTAACGACGACCAGATCGCGCGGATCTTCCAGCGATCCATCCTTGCCGATGCGGCAGTCGGCGGAACGCTCGGCTTCGTGATCGGCACTGCAGCGGTCTGGCTGATGGGCCTGCAGTTCTCGGCACTCGATTCCGGCCTGGTTGCCGGGGGCGGCCTGCAAATGTCGGACTGGCTGGTCTTGGCACTTGTCCCCGTGGGGGCGGTTGTTCTAGCGGTGCTGACGGCGCGGTTCACCGTGCTTGCCACGCTCAGGAAAATTCTGTGATCCTCCGTTTCTTTGCCGCCGCTTTGCTGGTCTACGCATTCGGCTTTCTCGGCTTTGCCGTTTCGCTGCCAAAGCCCCTCGCGGGCGAGCCGACCGATGCCGTCATCGTACTGACCGGAGGTCCAGGCCGGATTGCGCGCGGCCTGTCGGTGGTGGATCAGGGGCTGGCGAAGGAAATGTTCGTGTCCGGTGTCGATCCCGAGGTTCGTCCCGCCGAATTTGCCGCTGAATTCGACGTGTCGCGCGGCACGATGGAATGCTGCGTAAAGCTCGGCTACCTTGCTGTGGACACGCGCACCAATGCCGGTGAAGCTGCCCAGTGGCTGCGGGAAAACAAGTTTACCTCCGTCCGTCTGGTGACGACCGATTGGCACATGGCCCGCGCCAGCTCGGAATTCGAGGAAACGCTGCCACCCGATATCCGCGTAGTGGAGGATGCCGTCACGTCCCACCCCAGCCTGGCGACGCTGTTTCTGGAATATAACAAGCTGCTCGCCGCAGTGGTGTCGCAAGGCTTGCCGAGCTGATCCGTGATGCGCTTCATCCGCAATATCGCCTTTTACTTCGCTTTCTACATCGGCAGCCTGCTGATCACCTCCGCATCGCTTATCGCCCTGACCTTCAGCGTCGAGGCCTTTCGTCGGCGCGTGCGCAACTGGGCGCAGTGGCAGCGCTGGTGTCTGGTCAATCTGCTCGGTTGCGAACTGGTATTGGAAGGCGCCCCGCTCGAAGAACCGGTGCTCTATGCGATCAAGCACGAGAGCTTCTTCGAGGCGATCGATGCGCCTGCCCTGTTCGACACGCCAAGCGTGTTCGCCAAGCAGGAACTCTTCAACATTCCGCTTTGGGGCCGTGCCGCTGCGTCTTTCGGCCTTGTGCCTGTGGCCCGCGAGGCCGGCGCCAAAGCACTGATGCAGATGATCCGATCGGCCAAGGCACTGGTTGCTGACGGACGCCCGCTGGTGATCTTCCCGGAAGGCACGCGCGTACCCCATGGCGAGGTACGCCCGCTGCAATCGGGCTTTGCCGGACTTTACAAGATGCTCGGTCTGCCAGTGGTCCCCGTCGCCGTGAATAGCGGGCCGGTGTACCACAAACGGCTGAAAAAGCCGGGTCGGATCATCTACCGCTTCGGCGAACCGATCCCACCGGGGCTGCCCCGTCCCGAGATCGAGAAACGGGTCCTCGCGGCAATCAACGCGCTCAATGAGAGGGGCTCTGATATCGCGCCTTGATTATAATCTGCTGAGGCAGGGATCAGGATTCGCGATCGAGAGTAGTGGCAAGCTCCAGTAACCGGGGCCCCTCCAGTTCCCCAACCAAGGCGAGCGCGGCCTCGCCATCTTCCCAGTACGCAACCGGAACGCCGTTGTTCAGCTCCATCGACGGGCTGTCGCCAATGGATGTGTCTTCTTCTGCTGCAAACAGGGATACTCGTTCGTCATCTGCCGTGACCATGGTCAGCACGACCGAATTTCCCAGATCGGATGGGTAGAGCTGGGCATCGGTCACTACCCAGTCGACGGGAATTTCGGGCAGATCGACACCGGTGGCATCGAAAATTTCGCCTCTGTCGACGTCGCTGGTCTCTATTTGCGAAACCATTTTCGCGCGCACGCTGCTCGCGACATAGGCTTCCTGAGCTTCACTGATAAGCGATGCCGCGCTCGCGGGCGGGGCGAAATTCGCATCGAGCGCGTTGGCGATCCAGCCGCTGGCGAACAAGGCGACTGCTGCGGACAGCCTCATGAATCGCTCGCGGCGATGGTTGTCGTTGCTCGCACGCAATTCGGTGTTCTGCGCCAGTCCAATACTGGCGATGGTAGGTGCCTGGATCTGTCCTGTGGTGGGAGCAAGTTCCTTCCCGGAGGGCGCCACCTTCTCTTTGCTGTAATAACAGGCAAAGAACGGATGGAGGTGGCGATCTATGTAGGCATCGACATAGGCGATGTCTTCGCTGGAAAGATAATCGACATAGCCTCCCACCTTCCCTCGGCGTACCTTGAAGCTTTCCGGATTATGCGGATCTGCCGGGCGTAGGCGCTCGTGGCCGAAGCTGTCATGCAGCTCGGCCTTGCGCATGTTACGGAACGATGCCTTTTCGACGATTTCCTGAAGCAGGGTTTCATCCGGATCGGGAAGACCGAGAAATTTCGCCGTGCTGCGGATGACTTGCCGAGGATCTGCATGCATTTCCTCGTAAGAAACCCAGAGGAAATCACGCGGCACATAACGCGCTTCGGCCCAGGCATTATAGAACGCTACGATTGCGTCGACGCTGCCCTTTTCTTCGTGAATGAAGGACGAGATATCGCAATCGATCACCTTCATTCTATTCTTGGCGTCGAAATAATAGGATACCAGAACGTCACGCGGATCGCGCGTGAGCAGCAGAACCCGCTTATTGCGATAGCGGGACTTGTCTTCTTCTGCCTCGTGCCCGAACTTGAGGTTGGGGCTGTCGTCATGAGTGAAGCCGATGTTCGGAATGCCCGACGAAAGTTTCCAGAAGTGCTGAAGCTCCATCGGGTTTTCGACCTTGAGCCCATACTGAGCGCACACCATGCTGCCGAGCATCGTTCGAAGCCAGGTTCTGCCGGACTTTGGATAGGACAGGACATAGCCGTCTCTCGCCCAGGCACTCGCTAGGCGCCGCATCGCGAGCAGCGCGCCTTTGTTCCGGATCGATTTGGGTAGAAGCAACTCGCCTGCCGAAAACGCGAAATCCCGGAAAAACATGCGAATCGCCATCAGACATGGCTCCGAGGTTGTTGATGTGCAAGCGAGCTCAGTCAGTCGACAATAAAACGTCCCAGCTTTCTTACCAGACCCGCAAATGGGGGTATCATTATGGTTAATGGGTGCGCCGAGACGGTACGATTCCCCTGGCGATGCAGCGCTTCAATGATCTCCGCGTCCGAAATCGGGTCTGGCATCATCCTGGCCTTCCTCGATGATCGAGCGGCGGATGGTGCGGGTCTTGTCGAACAGGTCGAACAGCGTGTCGCCGTCGCCATTGCGGATGGCGCGCTGAAGGCGGCTGAGATCTTCGGTGAAGCGGCCCAGTACTTCGAGCACGGCATCGCGATTGGACAGGAAGACATCGCGCCACATGGTGGGGTTGCTGGCGGCGATACGCGTAAAATCGCGGAACCCGCCGGCCGAATACTTGATCACCTCGCCCCGCGTCACATCCTCCAGATCGCTGGCCGTGCCGACGATCGTATAGGCGATGAGGTGCGGAATGTGGCTGGTCACCGCGAGCACCAGGTCGTGATGTTCGGCATCCATGATCTCGACCGTCGCCCCCAGTCCTTCCCAGAACCGGGTGAGCGCGTCCACAGCGTCCGGCGGTGTATTCTTGCCGGGCGTGACGATGCACCAGCGATGCCGGAAGAGCTCGGGAAATCCGGCATCCGGCCCGCTATTCTCCGTCCCGGCGACGGGGTGCGCGGGAATGACGATCGCATCCGGAAGGGCGGCCGCAAGGGCATCGCCCACGCTGCTCTTGGACGAGCCCACATCGCTGACGATTGCGCCGGGTTCGAGATGCGGTGCGATCGCTTCGGCAGCATAGCCCATCGCGCCGACAGGTACGCAAAGGATCACCAGATCCGCCCCGCGGACCGCCTCGGCAACCGTGTCGCAGACCTCGCCCACAAGCCGGCGCCCGGCTGCGCGCTGGCGCACATCGGGATCGGCATCCCATCCCGTCGTCGTCATGCCGGGTAGCATCTGCTGCACCGCCAGCCCGACCGATCCGCCGATCAGCCCGAGCCCGACGATGGCGACGCGTTCGATAGTCATGACTGCGCTCCGCACAGGCTGCGCAGCACCGCAGCGATCTCGTCCATCTGGGACGGCGTGCCGATGGTGATCCGCAGCGCCTGCGGCAGGCCCTGGCCGGGCAGGTGGCGCACGGCATAGCCGGCCGCGGCGATGGCCTGCAGTGCAGTTTCCGCCGCAAGCGCGCCTTCGAATACGACCAGCACGAAATTCGCCTTGCTCGGTAGCGCGCGAAGGCCATGATTTCCCAGCGCTTCGATCTGTTCGGCGAAGCGCGCGCGTGCCGCAATGTTCGCATCCCGCGATGCGGCGACGAAGCTCTGGTCGGACAGCGCCGCCAGCGCCGCACGTTGCCCGCTCGCCGTGATATTGAACGCCCCGCGCAGCCGGTTCAGCGCATCGATCAGATGCGGCGCACCGGTCGCCCAGCCCACGCGTTCGCCCGCGATGCCATAGGCCTTGGCGAACGTTCGGGTGACGAGCACATTGTCGTTGTTCGCGGCCAGTTCCATACCTCCATCGTCCTCGCCTTCGTCGAGGAATTCGGCATAGGCCTGGTCGATCACCAGCAGCATGTTCGTCGGCAGTCCGGCATGCAGTCTGGCAACTTCGTCACGCGGCAGCCATGTGCCGACCGGGTTGTTGGGATTGTCGAGCAGGACGACCCGTGTGCGCTCCGTCACTGCGGCGAGCAGCTTGTCCACGTCGGGCGCATAGTCCGTGTCTTCAGCCAGCACGACCGTCGCGCCGACCTTGTGCGCAAGCAGGGGGTAGAGCGAAAAGGAATAGCGCGGGAACAGCACCTCGTCGCCGGGGCCCGCAAATGCCTGTACCGCGCCATGGAGGCATTCGCCAGAACCGGTGCCGCACACGATCCGCGCCGCATCGATGCCGTGAAGTGCGCCGATCGCTTCGCGCAGCGCCGTGGCGTCGGGGTCGGGGTAGAGGTGGGGTTCATGCCCCTGCGCCAGAGCGGCGAGCACAGCCGGGCTGCAACCCATCGGGTTCTCGTTGGCCGACAGCTTGACCAGCTTGCGCCCGTCCTCACCCCTGGACTTGCCCGGAACATAGGCATGGATGCCCTCGATCCAGGGTTTCATGTTGGGCCGGTCCATTTTCTCGCTCGCTGCCATGTCAGTTTCTTCGCATGAAAGAATATCGGCCCTTCGACAAGCGCAAGGCTAGGCGATAGAGACAGGGTTTGATTGTTTCACCCCAAGGTCCGATTTGAACGCCCACTCGCAAACACTGACGCTCCCCGGTTCGCTGCCGCTCGATGGCGGGGGCGAACTGACGCGCGTGGAACTGGCGTTTGAAACCTATGGCGAACTGAATGCGGACCGGTCGAACGCGATCCTTCTGTGCCATGCCCTCACGGGGGATCAGTATGTCGCCTCTCCGCATCCGATAACGGGCAAGCCCGGTTGGTGGGAACGGATGGTCGGGCCGGGCAAGCCGATCGATACGGACCGTTTTCATATCATCTGTGCCAATGTCATCGGCAGTTGCATGGGTTCTACGGGCCCGGCGAGCGAGGCGAGCGATGGCCATCCTTACGCCATGCGCTTTCCCGTCATCACCATCCGCGACATGGTCCGCGCGCATATCGGGTTGCTGGATATGCTCGATATAGAAACGCTTCACGCCGTGGTCGGCGGTTCGATGGGCGGGATGCAGGCCCTCAGCCTGGCGGCGAACTGGCCCGATCGGGCGCGCCGCGTGCTGGTGATTGCATCGACCAGCCGGCACTCGGCGCAGAATATCGCCTTTCACGAACTTGGCCGTCAGGCCATCATGGCCGATCCACGCTGGCAGGACGGGAGTTATTACGGCGGCGATGGGCCCGACAACGGCCTGGCCGTTGCGCGCATGGCAGCGCATATCACCTATCTTTCCGAAGAGGCGCTGACGGGCAAGTTCGGCCGCAACCTTCAGGATCGTGAGGCCAAGAGCTTTGGCTTCGATGCCGATTTTCAGGTCGAAAGCTATCTGCGCTATCAGGGCAGCGGATTTACCCGCCGCTTCGATGCCAACAGCTATCTCTATATCACGCGGGCGATGGATTATTTCGATCTGGCCGAAGAACACGGCGGCAAACTGGCCGATGCTTTCGCCGGAACGGATGCGCGCTTCTGCCTCGTCAGCTTCGATAGTGACTGGCTCTATCCAACCAGCGAAAGTCGCCATGTGGTGCATGCGCTCAATGCTGCAGGGGCTGCGGTCAGCTTCGTCGAACTGTCTGCACCGCATGGGCATGACAGTTTCCTGCTCGATGTGCCGGCGCTTGACCGGGTGATCGGGGGGTTCCTGGGATGAGCGCGGCGGCAATCGATCAACGTCCCGATCTGGCAGCTATTGCCAGCCGGATCACGCCCGAAAGCAGAGTGTTGGATATCGGTTGCGGGGACGGCGTGCTGATGATGGCCCTGCGCAACAAGGGCTGCGACGTGCGCGGGATCGAAATCGACGGCGCCTGTGTCGAGCGTTGCGTATCGCAGGGCCTTTCGGTGGTGCAGGGCGATGCGGACAGCGACCTCGGCGATTATCCCGACAAGGGCTTCGATTATGCCGTCCTCAGCCAGACGCTGCAGACCGCCTCGCGGCCCGACCGGATGCTCGACGAATTGCTTAGAGTGGGCACGCGGGCCTTCGTCAGCTTTCCCAATTTCGCCCACTGGCGCACGCGCGCGGCGCTGATGTTCGGCGGGCGGATGCCGGTGACGCGGAGCATTCCGGTAAGCTGGTATGAAACGCAGAACATCCACCACGTCACGGTCCACGATTTTCGCGAACTGGCTCGCGAAAAAGGCGCTACGATAGTGCGGGACTGGTATTTTGCCGGCAAGCGGCCGGTATCGCGTGCGGGCGCCAATATGCGCGCCGAATTCGCTGTCTTCGAACTTTCGCGCTGATCCTTCAGGCCGGCTTCTTCGGTACGGCCGCCACCACCGGGTCGTGACCCCAGTGCCGCACCAGCGCGAGCACGTCGGCGCCAGCAAGGCCCAATGTCCCGGTATTGCGCAAGGGGTGGACGTTCATCCGGTCGCTTGTGGCGAGTTCCTCGTCGATCACCACGGTGATGCTGCCCGGCTGCGCCTCGATCATCGCCAGCGGCGTCACAGATCCGGGCGCTACGCCCAGCAGGCGCTCCATATCATCGGCCTTGCCGAAACTGACGCGTTTGCAGCCGATGGCATGGGGAAGGGCTTTCAGATCGACCCGGGCCTTTGCGGGAACAGTAACCAGCCAGAAAGCCCCGCCTGCATCCTTCAGGAACAGGTTCTTGGTGTGAGCGCCGGGAATATCCGCGTCGATCGACCGGCTCTCCTCGACGGTGAAAACCGCGGCATGCTCATGCGCGGCAAACGGGATCGCAAGCGTCGCCAGGTCGGCCAGCAATCCCGCTTCGCCTCTTTGCACGTGGTTTTACGATCCGATGCGGTGAAGGGCACACAGCTTGTTGCCATCGGGATCGCGCAAATAGGCGAGATACATGCCCGAACCGGGGCGTTCGCCCGGCGGGTCCTCGATCGCGGTGCCGCCGTTCGCCACGCCAGCGGCGTGCCATGCATCCGCCTGCTCCGGCGTCATCGCAAACCCTACGGTGCTGCCGTTGCCGGGGGTGGCATCCTTGCCGTCTATCGGCTTGGTGACCAGGAAAGCACCGCCGTTATGAAGATACATAAGGCGCCCTTTTTCGTCGACGATGGCTTCCTTTCCGCCGATCGCCTTGAAGGTCGCGTCGTAGAATGTTTTCGACCGATCGATGTCGTTCGAACCCACCATCATGTGACTGTACATCCGGTACTCTCTCCTTTGAGTTTCGATTCGCCACCTTAAGCGCTCGCCATAGGCTGGCAAGCCGCGATTGGCGCTGGTCGCTTGCGGTTCAGACTGGCAGGTCTAGAAGCGCGTCATGCTGACCTTTCTCGCCCCCATCGCCCTGACACTAGCCCAAGCGACGACCGGCGCGCCGCCGCTGCCGAAACTTACGCTCGAACAATCGAGCGCGCTGCGCTGTTCGGTCGCCTTCGGCATCGTTCATCGCCAGCAGGCTGATGGGGACGCTGCGGCAGCGCAGTATCCCGCCATGGCGCCCCGGGGGCAGGAATTCTTCGTCGGCGCCACTGCACGGCTGATGGACGATCTCGGCGCGGATCGCGAAACCATCATGGCGCTCGTGAAAAGGGAGAGCGCGGATCTGCTCGATACGCCCGAACGGATCGACGAGGTAATGCCCGCCTGCCTGATGATGCTGGACGCATCGGGGCTGTGAAGGTGCGTTCAGACAAAAGTCACCGCACGGGGCCTAGATCGCTGACCGAATCGCAGATTTCGCCGGGGTCTTTCATGCGCAAACTCGTACTTCCCGTGATGCTCGGTGCGCTCGCGTTGCCCGCTCCTGCCATTGCGCAGGCTAATGTGGATGATGCAGTGGCGGCACTTGGCGATCTGAGCCACCAGTTGCGCGACCCAGAGCGCCAGCGCGAAATGAAGCTGATGATGCAGGCAATGACCGAAGTGCTGCTCGACATGCCGATCGCCCCGCTGGCGCAGGCTGCCGCCGATATGGCGGGTGAGAAAGCGCAGGATATCGATCCCGCTCTCACATTGCGGAAGATGGCACCCGAAGCAGGCCGTGTCGGCGGTGACATGATGCGCAGCCTGCTACGCGCTGTGGAAGCTAACGAAGAACGTCGCGAAGGCGGGAAATAAGCCCCCTCTTTTCGGGTTCGCGCAGCAAATCGACCAGAATGGCGGCATCGTAAGGCTTTTCCAGAACGCAGCCGAGCGCGGCGATATCTTCGGGAATGTCCTGCGGCGCACCGGTCGAAAAGATGATGCGCGGGCTGTCCGGCCCAAGGGTGCGGACCAGTTCGGCAATCGCCCAGCCATCGTCTCGGTCGGCCAGATGAACGTCCAGCACGATCGCATCGGGGCGCTCGTCGCGAAGATGTTCCATCGCCTCTTCGGTAGACGTCGACAAGGCAACCTGCTTCACGCCGGCATCCAGCAGCGCATTCTCTATCGTGAGGCCGAGCACCGCGTCATCTTCGACCACCAGCACAAAGGCAGGCAGCTTCTTACGCGCGGTCGTAACGGATTGCTGCTTCATCGGGTCTCTTGAAATTGGCGAGTGCCGCGCTTCATCCAACAACGGGATGGTGGCCGCCGGGGTTCCCGGCAGTTGCATTTCAGTTCCACGCCGTGGCGCAAATACGACAGCCGATAACTCTCAGGAGTTCAGCGACTTTTCGAAAATGGCATATTCGCGATTGATGGTGCTCTGTATCGCATCGGCAATCGCCATCATCCCCTGATTGTCGTCGAGGATCCAACCAATTTCCGCCCGGCGGGTCTCGTATTTGTCTACCGCTACGTCACGGATCTGGCTGATCATCATGAAGGCTAGCTGGCTGGCGAGCCGCGAATTGTGCAGCTCTCGAAGCACGCCCATGAGTGGTACACGCATGCCCATCCGCCGCGGCTTGCGTAACCAGCGAAGGATATGGAACCAGCCGAACGGAAATAGCTTGCCATCCACCTTGCGCAGCACGTCGTTCATATCTGGGAACGTCAGCATAAATGCGACCGGCTTGCCGTCCAGTTCGGCGATCAGATTGAGATCGGGGTGGATGATCGGCTTCAGTTTTTTGCCGGCATAGGCGATCTCGGCATTGGTGAAGGGCACGAAGCCCCAGTTGTTGGACCACGCATCGTTCAGGATGGCGAGGATGGTTTCCACTTCCTCGTCCCACCGGCTGACATCGACGGGCCGCAGCGTGATGCGATCGTTACGCTGCCCTGACTGCACGATGCGGCGGATCAGCGGCGGAAAGTCGCTGGTTACGTCCAGATCATATGTCAGCAACGTCTTCGTACGCGAATAGCCTGCACTTTCGATCCATTCGCGGTAGATGGCCGGGTGATGCCCCATCATGATCATCGGATCGTGATCCTGCCCTTTGACCAGCAGACCCGGTTCTTCCCAGATCGACATCGATATCGGCCCGATGGCACGGTTCATGCCCTGGCTCGCCAGCCATTCCTCAGCGCGCTTCAGCAGGGCATGGGCGACGATTTCGTCCTCGGCGTCGAAATAGCCGAACATGCCGGCGCCCGGGCCAAATCCCTGCTCGCGCGGCAGTTCGAGCGCCAGGCGGTCGATATGCGCGGAAATGCGGCCTACCGGCTTGCCGCCGCGACGGGCCAGGAAAAGCTGGTGTGCGGCATGGCCGAAAAACGGGTTCTTTTCCGGATTGACCAGTTCCAGTTGTTCGGAACGCAGTTGCGGGACCCAGTGTGGTTCACGCGCCGCAAAGTCGCGACCGGTGTCGACGAAGGCCGCCCGCCCCGCCTTGCCCTCGACCAGTTCAATCACCACATTTGCATCGGACATTCGCGCAATACCTTCGTTCAGATTGCGTTAGCCCTGAGTGCGCTAGCTGATCTTTGTCAAGGAAACGCGGATGCGCGATCACTATGATCGACAGCGGGTGCTGTATCGCTCGCGTTATTTCGGCTAAGGCCTCCCGGGAAGCTTAATAATGAACGTGCAACAGACACAGATTTCGGCCGCCGATATCGTCTCGCGTCGTGACGCGGGATCGGGCTGGCACGCGCAAATTCCGGATGACAAGGCGATGCTCCGGGCCGCGCGCGACCTGACCAAGGACATCTCCGACCATCGGGCGGACATCTACTGGCCCGATATGATTGGATCGGCGCTGGTCGGCTATGGCTTGCTGGCGGGCGCGATTCTTGTCGATAGCGTGCCTCTTGCCATCGGTCTGGGCGTTCTGGCCGTACTCGCGCTTTATCGCGCGCTGTTGTTCATCCACGAAATTTCGCATTTCAGGAACGGTGCCTTGCCTGGTTTCCGCACCGCATGGAACGCGCTTGTCGGTGTCCCCATGCTGACGCCTTCCTTCATGTATGAACAGGTGCACACGCTGCATCACAAGCGCACGCAATACGGGACCACCGCGGATCCCGAATATCTGCCGCTGGCGCTGATGAAGCCGCTCAGCCTGCCAACCTTCGTGCTCGTCGCGCTTCTTGCGCCTGCTGCGTTGCTGTTCCGCTTCGCCGTGCTGGTGCCGCTGGGCGCGCTTTTTCGGCCCGTGCGCCAGCTGACGTGGCAGCGTTTCAGCGCGCTGGCGATCAATCCCGAATTTCGCCGCCGCCCTCCCGAAGGCGATCTGCCGCGGCGGGTGTTCTGGCTCGAGCTGGGCGGCATGCTGTGGAGCTGGGTGCTGATCGGCAGTGTCTTTGCTTTCGGCTGGAAGCCCTTGCTGGTGGCCCTGGCGATTTTCTCCGTGGTTGCCGTGCTCAACCAGCTGCGCACGCTGGTCGCGCATCTGTGGGAGAACGAAGGCGACGCGATGACTGTCACCGCGCAGTTCCTCGACAGCGTCAACGTGCCGCCGCCCGGGCGCATCGCCGAACTGTGGGCCCCCGTGGGCCTGCGCTATCATGCGCTGCACCACCTCATGCCCTCGATGCCCTACCACTCCCTTCCCGAAGCCCATCGCCGGCTGGTGGCGGAGCTGGAGAATACCTCGAGCTATCACGGTGCGAACCACGCCGGGATGGGCGTGCTGGTCGCACGGATCGCGCGCAACACCATGCGCCCGCGCGGCTGACGGCGCGCTGCGCAGCAAAAAGGCCGCTCCCCTCGGTGGGTGGGAACGGCCTTCGCATTTCACCCTGCCATCGACAGGGTAAACCAAACTTTTTCCCGGCCTATTCTTCCGTGCGGATAAGCACGGTTTCCCCGATCAGCAGGAACAGCAGGAACGGCGACCAGGCTGCAAGGAAGGGCGGATAGCCGCCAAAACTGCCCATGGCCAGCGCTGCGTTGTCGACCACGAAATAGGCAAAGCCCAGCGCCATCCCGATCACCGCGCGCACGAACAGCTGGCCCGACCGCGCCAGCCCGAAAGCGGCCACTGCGCCCAGGAGCGGCATGAGGAAAGCCGAGAGCGGCCCGGAAATCTTGTGCCACCATTTCGCGCGCAGTTCGGATGTGCGGCGCCCGGCGCGTTCGAATTCCGCGATCGAGCTTCCCAGCGTCCAGAAGGGTTCGCCATCGGGGTCGATCTTCGCCAGGTCGATCTGTTCGGGCAACAACCCTTCGCCCACCACGACGCTGGCCGGATCGTCGGTTACTGCATTCTGGACGTTGAAGCGGGTCAGTCCCCCTTCGAGCCGCCATCCCGGCCCGGCATAGCGTGCCCGGTCAGCATCGATCTGCTCCACGATCATTCCGTCGGGATTGCGCCGGTACCAGGTCACCTTGCGCATGGCGATCGCCTCGCCTGATCCGGCGACATAGGCGGCGGTCAGGATATTGTCGCCATCGGTCAGATAGACGTTGGTCTTCACCCCGCTTTCCGTCGGGATCGGCCCATATTCGACCGCCTCCCACGCCTTCAGCGTCTGGGTCGATTTCGTCACGACCTGTTCGTTGAAGACGAAGGTCGCCACCGACACGATGCCTGCCGTCAGCAACAGCGGCGCCAGCACTTGATGCGCCGACAGGCCGGCCGCCTTCATCGCGATCACCTCGCTGTTCTGGTTCAGCGTCACCAGCGTGATCAGCGTCGCCAGCAGCACGGAATAGGGCAGGAAGCGCGAAATAAGCTGCGGCACGCGCAATCCCGCATAGGTCAGCAATTCGCCTTGCCCGTTACCCGGTACTGCGAGGATTTCGCCGCTCTTCGACAGCAGGTCCAGCATCAGCAGCACCAGCACCAGGACGAACAGCATCGCCGCGATGCGTACGGTGAAGAGCTTTGCCAGATAGACGGTCAGCGTGCGCGAGGGGAAGAAGTCGAGTTGCATCGGATCCCGTTATTCGGCCGCAGCCAGATCGATCTTGACCGAACGGCGACGGAACAGCCTGCCGATCCGCTTGGTCATCTTCTCGAACCAGATTTCCAGCGCACCGATGGCCTGCCCGCCGGGTACATGCGCCACCCGCCAGTACATCCATATGATCAGTGCCGCGAACAGGAAGAATGGCCCCCACAATGCCAGGATCGGATCGACCCGGCCCAGCGCGGCGACATCTTCGCCGTACTGGTTCACCTTGTGATAGGCGACCACCATCACGATGGACAGGAACACGCCCAGCGCGCTGGTCGATCGCTTGGGCGGTACGCCCAGCGCCACGGCCAGTAGCGGCATCAGCGCCATCATCACCACTTCCACCAGCCGGAAGTTGAAGCTTGCCTGGCTGGCGTCGCGCTGCCCTTCCGGCAGCGATGAATTCCACCCGATCCGCAGCAGTTCGGGCAGGATATATTCGCGTTCGGCATCGCCGCGGGCGCGGAACTGGTCGACCGTGGGCAGGTCGATCGGCAGATCGTGGCGGGTAAAGGTAAGGACGCGCGGCGTCTGGCTGCCGGTTTCCTGCACGATGGTGCCATTGGTCAGGCGCAGGATGATCGTGTCGGGATTGTCGGACGTCGCCAGGAATGCGCCTTCCTTGGCGGAAATCGACAGCACCTGGTTCTTGTCGTTCGCCACGCGGGCGAAAATGCCCTGCAGCCGGCGGCCGTCGTCTTCGCTGCCGTCGATCCGCAGCGCCATCCGGTCGGCCAGCGTGGTGAATTCGCCCACCTTGATCGATGCGCCCAGCGCACCCGATCGCAGTTCGTATTCCATCTGCTCGTAATAATAACGGCTGACCGGCTGGATGAAGAACACCAGCGCCACATTGACGATCATCAGCACGGCCGTGATCGCAAACGGCACGCGCAGCAATCGCCCATAGCCGAGGCCGACGGCGCGAAACACGTCGAGTTCGCTGCTGGTCGCCAGCTTGCGGAAGGCTAGCAATACGCCCAGCAGCAATCCCAGCGGAATGGCAAGGCTGGCATATTCGGGCACCAGCGCGATCAGCATCTTGAACACGACGCCGACAGGACCGCCTTCGACCGCGACGAAATCGAACAGCCGCAGCATCTTGTCGAGCACCAGCAGCGATGCCGCGATGGCGAAGACCGACAGCATCGGCACGATGACGAGCCTGAAGATGTAACGGTCGATGCTGGGCAGGAACTTGAGCAAGATTTCGCCGGATCAGTTGTCTTGGACCACGGCCCTAGCGCGCTTTTGAGCGCAGGTCATGCCCTTCGTGGGCGTGGCCGGGCATTCAGGCCTTTTCGAGCGTGCATTGCAGCGGGTGCTGGTTCTGCCGCGCGAAATCCATCACCTGATGGACCTTGGTCTCGGCGACCTCGTACGGAAAGATCCCGCATACGCCCACGCCCTTCTGGTGAACATGCAGCATCACCCGGGTCGCTTCTTCCATGTCCATCTTGAAGAACCGCTTCAGCACGATGACGACGAATTCCATCGGCGTGTAATCGTCGTTCAGCAGCAAAACCTTGTACTGGCTCGGCTTCTTGGGCTTGGCCCGGGTCTTGGTGGCAATACCCAGCTGGCCTTCGCCGTCACGCGATTCGTCGTCGTTTCCGGCGGCGCGGACGGGCAGGCGGGGCGGGGAATAAAACATTACGTGACCCATTATCGTATCGGTTTGCCAAATCGCAAGGCGTCAGCGGCCAGCAAAGCCATTTGCAGGACAAGAAAGCACGGCTGCGCGGCGTAAACGACAAAAAATGGGCCGGATGGTTCGAAACCATCCGGCCCACGGTGTCCAATTCGCCGGGCTTTGGGAGAGAGGAGAGAGGGCCCGGCGGAATTGAATTCGGTCGAACGCGCTCAGGCGGCCTTCGAAACCTTGTCGACGGCCAGGCTCATGCGGTTCGAAACCGGTGCGAAGGCTTCGTTGGCCAGCTTCAGCATGGCTTCGGTGTTCTTCGACGTGGTCGAAACCATGGCGTCGAAATTGCGGCGGGCGATTTCGCCCTGCAGCTGGAACAGTTCGGTCGGCGATTTGATCGCGGCGAACTTCTTGACGTCGCCCTGGACGGTTTCGGCAGCCGACTTGGCTTCGTCCATATAGGTGCGGCCCATGTCCTGCATGCCGGCAGCCAGGATCTTGCCCGATTCGACCAGCGCTTCGATGTTGCCCTTCTGGAACTCGACGGCGTCCTTGGTCATTTCGGTACCCTTTTCATAAGCGGCCTTGGCGCGGGTCTGCATGTCGGCAGCCATTTCTTTCGCCTTGGCGGTATATTCGATATTGGTGGTCTTGTTGGCAGTGGCCATGATCGTATCCTTCAACTGGGAAATCGAACTGCGCTTGGCGGGTGTCGCCTTGGCAGGAGCGCCCTTGGTCGAGGACGCCGGTGTAGTCTTGGCAGCAGCGGTTTTCGGTGCGGCCTTCTTCTTCTTTGCAAGTGCCTTCTTCGGCTTGGTCTTTCCTGCAGATGCCTTCGCCTTGGGGGCGGGCTCGGCAGCGACGGCATCGGCCTTGACCGGAGCGGAAGCTCCGGCATCGACAGCCTTTTCGACTGCCTTGGCGTCTACCGGCTGCTTGGCCGAATTCGCGGTCTTTTTCTCGGCGGCGTCGGCAAATGCCTTTTCAGCGGCCGCATCGATTTTACTCTGGCTATCAGCCATGGGAGACCTCGCTTTGTTGCACTGCACAAAATAGGCATTGCACCCGCGAAGTCAAGGATTTTTTGTGCAGTGCACAATAATCCGGAAAGTCTATTCGCGTCCGCTACTTAGCGTGTCGAAACATACCGTCCCGGCGCATCTTCGATGACCGTGTCGCCCTTGCCGCCGGGCTTGCGCTTGCCCTTTGCGGGTACGGTCGCATCGTCCTGCTGACGCAGCCAGTCGATCCAGTCGGGCCACCAGCTTCCGGGATGTTCTTCGGCGCCCTCGCGGAACTCTGCCAGCGTGCGCGGCGATCCGTCATTGGTCCAGTACTGGTATTTCTTCGCATCGGGCGGATTGACCACGCCCGCGATATGGCCCGACCCCGCCAGGACGAACTTCAGCGGTCCGCTGAAATGATCGTTGATCCGCCAGACGCTTTCGGCAGGGGCGATATGGTCTTCCTTGCCTGCCTGGACATAGGTCGGTGTTTTCACCAGCCCGATATCGACCGGCGTGCCGTCCACGCTCAGCGCGTCCGCTTCGACCAGCCTGTTGTCGCGGTATAGGTCGGTCAGATATTGCTGATGCCATTTGGCGGGCAGATTGGTCACATCGCCGTTCCAGTGCAGCAGGTCGAAGGCGGGATAATCCTCGCCCAGCAGGTAATTGCTGACCACGTAATTCCAGATCAGATCGGTGCCGCGCAGCATGTTGAAGGTCGCCGCCATATAACGACCGTCCAGATAGCCATCGGCGCTCATCGCCTTGACCATGCCCAGCTGGTTGTCGTCGACGAAATTCAGCAGTTCGCCCGCCTTTTCGAAATCGATCTGCGCGGTGAAGAACGTCGCGCTCTTCACCTTGTCCTGCTCGCCGCGGCGATGCAGCAGTGCCAGCGTCGCCGCCAGCGTGGTGCCGGACACGCAATATCCGATGGCGTGCACGTTCTTCACGTCCAGCCGCTCGCGGATGTGGTCGATGGCGTCCATCTGGGCGCGCACGTAATCGTCCCAGATCACGTTCTTCATGCTGGCATCGGCCGATTTCCAGCTGACCATGAACACCGTGATGCCCTGTTCCACCGCCCAGCGCACGAAGCTCTTCTTGGCATTGAGGTCCAGGATATAGAAACGGTTGATCCAGGGCGGGAAGATCACCAGCGGCACGTCCAGCACCGTTTCGGTCGTCGGGGAATACTGGATCAACTGGTACATCGGCGTTTCGTGAACGACCTTGCCGGGCGTCACGGCGATATTCTCGCCCAGCTTGAAGGCGCTGGCATCGGTGTGTGACAATTGCCCGCGGCGCAGATCGGCCAGCAGATGCTCCATGCCTTTCACCAGATTCTCGCCGCGCGTCTCCAGCGTGCGCTCCATCACTACCGGGTTCAGCAACGGAAAGTTCGCCGGGCTTGCCGCTTCGGTGATCGTGCGGGTGGTGAAGCGCAGCTGTTCGCGCTTGTCGTCCGACAGCCCCTCCATCTTGTCGACCATGTCGGCCACGCGTTCGGCCAGGAACAGATAGGTCTGGTGGATCAGCGCATAGGCGGGGTGGGCACGCCAGCGCGGATCGGCAAAGCGCCGGTCCGTGCGCGGCAGGTCGGGCTCGCCCTTCGCTTCGGGCTGGCCATCCGGACCAAGGCCGTACTGTCCCAGCACCTGCTGCCACATCGCCATGCCTTCCTGCATCAGCGCCTGTTGCTGCGCAGGGTTGGCGATCGGCATCTGGCGGTACCATTCCTGCGCCAGCTTCATCCAGCGGGTCGGGTCCATATAGGCGGCCAGCGCCTGCGGATTGGTCAGCTGCTCGGTCTGGTATTCCAGCCACATCCCCTGCAGCTTCGCGCCGACGGCGGTCCACTCGCGCATGTCCTCCGCGCTCAGCGGCGTTCCGGAACTCGCCTCGGCGAAGGGCGCGAACATCGTGCGCGCGAATTTCGCGGGTGCTTCGAACATGTTGGTGAAGGGATCGGGGCCGTCGTCGGTCATTCTCGCTCCTCTGGCGTTTCAAGCGCCTGTTTGGGCAGCAATAGGATATTACGCGTCTGCTTGCACCTGCGGCGTTTGCACCTGCATGGTGAATAGGTAATCAGTGTGACTCAACCAACGCCCGAAAGAGCTCGAATGTCCGACGAATTCTACCGCATCAAGCGCCTGCCACCTTATGTCATCGCCGAAGTGAACGCGATGCGGCATGCGGCGCGGCGCTCGGGCAAGGATATTATCGATCTCGGCATGGGCAATCCGGACCGCCCGCCGCCCCAGCATGTGATCGACAAATTGTGCGAAGTCGCGGCCAAGCCCAGCGCGCACGGCTACTCCCAGTCGAAGGGCATACCGGGCCTGCGCAAGGCTCAGGCGAATTATTACGGCCGCCGTTTCAATGTGGATCTCGATCCCGAACGCGAAGTCGTGGTGACGATGGGATCGAAGGAAGGCCTGTCGTCCATGGCCACTGCCATCACCGCGCCGGGCGATGTGGTGCTGGCGCCAAGCCCCAGCTATCCGATCCATACCTTCGGCTTCATCATTGCCGGGGCCACCATCCGCAGCGTGCCGACCACGCCGGACGAACATTACTGGAAGGCGCTCGACAACGCGATGGCCTATACCGTCCCGCGCCCGACGGTGCTGGTGGTGAACTATCCCAGCAATCCCACGGCGGAAACGGTCGATCTGGCCTTTTACGAAAGGCTGGTCGCCTGGGCGAAAGAGAACAAGGTCTGGGTCCTCTCGGACCTCGCCTATTCCGAACTCTATTACGACGGGAAGCCCACCCGCTCGATCCTCGAGGTGCCCGGTGCTAAGGATGTGGCAGTCGAATTTACTTCGATGTCCAAGACCTATTCCATGGCCGGCTGGCGGATGGGTTTCGCGGTCGGCAATCAGGAACTGATCTCGGCGCTGACGCGGGTGAAAAGCTATCTCGATTACGGGGCCTTCACTCCGATCCAGGCGGCCGCCTGTGCTGCGCTCAACGGGCCGCAGGACGTGGTGGAAGAAAACCGCGCGCGCTATCAGCATCGCCGCGATGTGATGGTCGAAAGCTTCGGCCGCGCCGGATGGGATATTCCCTCGCCGCCCGCCAGCATGTTCGCCTGGGCACCGATCCCGGAAGCCTTTCATAATGTCGGCAGCCTGGAATTCTCCAAGCAGTTGCTCGAACATGCCGGCGTCGCGGTCGCGGCAGGTGTGGGTTATGGCGAAGAAGGCGAAGGCTTCGTACGCATCGCCATGGTCGAAAACGAACAGCGCATCAGACAGGCTGCCCGAAACGTGAAGCGTTTTCTCGCCGAACACGGCTGATCAAACGTATGATTGACATGTAGGCGGCGAACCGTCGGCGCCGGGAGAGAGGATTTAGGCATGAATTTCCAGGATCGCGTTTCGATCGATCTCGCCGATAATGGCGTGGCACAGGTCCGCTTCACGCGCGGCGACAAGATGAATGCGCTTGATGGCGCGCAGTTCGAAGCCGTGCTGGAAGCAGGCCAGGCCCTGCGCGAAATGAAGGGTTTGCGGGTGGCAGTCCTATCGGGCGAAGGCCGCGCCTTCTGCGCCGGGCTCGATCTGTCCAGCATGGCGGCCGGCGGCTCGAACCCGCAGGCAAAGCTCGTCGACCGCACGCACGGCAATGCCAACCGCGCGCAGGAAGCCGCCATGACCTGGCGCAAATGCCCCGTCCCCGTCATCGCCGCCGTCCACGGCGTCTGCTTCGGCGGCGGCCTCCAGATCGCCAGCGGCGCCGACATCCGCGTGGTCCATCCGGCAACGCGCATGGCGGTTATGGAAATGAAGTGGGGCCTCGTCCCCGACATGGGCGGCTATGCCCTGTGGCGCGGCCTGGTGCGTGACGACACCCTCCGCGAGCTGACCTATACCAACCGCGAATTCTCTGGCGAAGAGGCTCTCGGCCTGGGCTTTGCCACCATGATCGACGAAGATCCTCTGGCCAGGGCCACCGCGCTGGCGGAAACCATCGCCAGCAAGAACCCCGATGCCATCCGCGGCTCCAAGCGCCTGTTCAAGGTCATGCAGGAAGAGGGCGAAGATGCCATCCTTCTGGCAGAAAGCCGCGAACAGGATGGCATCATGCGCACGCCCAATCAGGTCGAGGCGGTCATGGCGGAAATGGAAAAGCGCCCGCCGCGCTTCGCCGACTGAGGCGCTGACCGCTTGCACTTTGCGACATCCGTCGCCAAATTGCGAGCGCGGCCCGGTATGGCCGAACTGACAGGAGCAAGGCATCGATGAACATCTGAGCGAAAATTCGTCCTTTCCGACAATTCTCTGCTCCGGTGATCCATGCCCAATCTCGTTCTCGATTCCGTGTCCGTCGCGACTCCCGACGGTACTCCGCTTTTCCCAGCCCTATCGCTGACCGTCGGTCGCGAAGCCGTCGGTCTGTTCGGCAGGAATGGGTCGGGCAAGACCACTCTGTTGCGCGCGATCGCGGGTGACGGTTCGTACTCCGGCTCCATCCTATGCAATGGCGCCATCGGCTTCCTGCGGCAGGAAAGCATTGCAGGGGATCGCATCGTCGCAGATGTGCTGGGTGCTGCGGAAGACCTGGCGCGGCTGCGGCGGATAGAGGAGCGCAGGCCGCGCGACGACGATCGATCGTGCCGACTGGACCCTGTCGGCACGACTGGAGGCGGCGCTGGCGCAGGTCGATCTCCCTGCCGTCGACTGGACCCGCCCCTATGCGAGCTTCAGCGGCGGAGAGCGGATGCGGTTGAAGCTGGCCGCGCTGCTGCTTCCCGAACCCGCTATCCTACTCCTCGACGAACCGACCAACAATCTCGACCGCGACGGGCGCGATGCCATTATCCGGCTGTTGACGAGGTGGCATGGGGCGATCCTGTGCGCCAGCCACGACCGCGAACTCCTCGAAAACGTCGACCGCATCGTCGATCTGACCACGAACGGGGCCACGGTGTTCGGCGGTGCCTGGTCGGCATTTCGCGACTATCGCGATGGGGAGCGCGCTCGTGCGATCGACGCGCTCGAGACGGCAAAGGCGGATCACAAGGCGGCGCAGCGCACCCAGCAGCGTGAAATGGAAAAGCAGGCTCGGCGCGACAAGCGCGGCCGCGCCGTCGCCGCGCGCAAGGCGGAACCCAAAATGCGTCTCCATGCCCAGCAGCAGCGGGCGGAGAAGACTGGCGCCCGCACGCTGGCTGTCGGGGAGGATTTGGCCCGTACAACGCAGGAGGCGCTGCGCGATGCGCAATCGCGTGTCGAGCGCGTGGTGTCCGTGCATATCGAGCTTGGCTCCTGCGGGCTGTCCTCGCGCCATGTGCTCGTCGATGCTTCGGGTGTGGCAAGCGATTTCGGCCCGCGCCGCCTGTTCGGCCCGCTCGACATCCATATCCGCGGCCCCGAGCGTATCGCGCTCGTCGGGGCGAACGGATCCGGAAAGACCAGCCTCACCCGCCTGCTGACCGGTGCAGCCGAACCCGCCACCGGGCAGATCGAAGCGGACCGGGATCGTATCGCCGTGCTCGACCAGCACCTGGCATTGCTGGGTGATGATGAAACGCTGATCGCCGCGATGCGACGGCACAATCCGGCGCTGGATCGGCAGGAGGCGCATGCTGCGCTGGCCCGGTTTGGCTTTCGGGGCCACTGGGCCGACCGGCTGGCAGGTGCGCTGTCCGGCGGGGAGAAGGTACGGCTGGCTCTGGCCTGTCTGTTCGCGCGGCCGGATCCGCCGCAATTGCTGATCCTCGACGAACCGACCAACCACCTTGATATCGACGCGATCGAACTGCTCGAAAAGGCCTTACGCGATTATGACGGTGCCATTCTGTGCGTCAGCCATGACGCGGCATTTCGCAGGGCTATCGCGCTGGAGCGGGAAATCTGTCTCTAGCCGCAACAGAGAGGGCTCGGCGCCCGCTCGGTCTCCTGCACCTAGCCGAAGATCGCGGCGCTCTGCATACCGTCCAGCATTTGATGGCCGTCGGCATTCCAGAGGCGAAGCCGCTCGGAAGAATAGCCGTGATCGGCGTGCTGGCTGGCATTTTCCGACAGGAACCAGCCATCCCGTGTGGTCGGTTCGGTGTCGAGCAGGTTGAATGACCAGTTGATCGAACTGAGCGGACCTTGTCGTTTCATGACTCGCATCGCGCCTGGCGGAAGCACATCGCCCATCAGAATGAGCTGCGATATCGGATCGAGCGCGTCGCGATCGGTCAGGCGCGCCCACCGCCGCACGATCGGCGCGCCCGGGCCCCGCACATCCTGCGCGCGGCGAATCTCGAAGTTATTGGTGATGAAGGCCGGCCCCTTCCCATTCATGGCATCCTCGGCATCTTCGGGCGGCCCGGGCCATTCCTCGATCGGCGCAGCGGGATGGACTGCATTCGCCTCGCGCAGGGTGCCAAACAGCCAGAAAGCGCTCAGCGCACACTGGCCTTCGCACCACAGTTCGCTGCGCACCTGCGTCACATTGCGCCCCTGCCGCACGATTTCGCGTCTGACCTCGATATCTGATCCGGTCGGCGCCACGAAGGCGACCTGTGCGGCGCGAAGGGGTGGCAGATCGGGAAAAGCGCGGGTGGCTGCAGTATAGGCGACAAGCGCCGATGCACCGCCGTAAAGCGTCCGGCCCTGCATCCACTGGTCGAGACCGGAAAAGCGTGTTTGCCCGCCTTGGGCTGTGATCGGATCGAGAAGATTGGCAATGCTCATGGTCGATCACATTGCCGCTAACCGGCCACGCGTAAAGACTGACGTTACGTAAGGTGTCATGTGGTGATTGCCTTTGGGTGCGAGAATCGCTAGTGCGCCGCTTCCCGTGCCGAGAGGCCGGGCGAGGCCCGATGGCGGAGTGGTTACGCAGAGGACTGCAAATCCTTGCACGCCGGTTCGATTCCGGCTCGGGCCTCCACTTCTCGCAGCAGTGCGAAAGTGCCGCTTTAGCTCAGTTGGTAGAGCACATCATTCGTAATGATGGGGTCAGGTGTTCGAGTCACCTAAGCGGCACCACTTCTGGTCAAAGATGGGAACACTGCCCTCCAACCGGGGGAGCCCCTTTGCCAGTCCGCGCTCCAGCACTAATTTCGAACCAGAAATCTGGACGCCCTGATCGCTTACCGACACCTCGGAAACGAACATTCTGAGGTATGCCGAGCGCAGCGAACTGTCCTCGTCCTGAAGCTTCTCAGCGACTTGCTGTGAAAATTTCTCGATCACGGCTGGCGTGATTTTGCGGCTGCCCCGAGCGAGCTGGCTTTCGATGACCTCGATGCGACCGGTAATGGCGGCGATCGTTTCGCGATGCTCAGCGAGGCGGTGGGCAAATTCCGGATCGCTCGCCTTCATGACCCCGTCCTCGATGAGGCCGAGCAGGCGATCGATAGCGGTCCTTCGGCGAGTGCGTTCGGCCGAGGCGTGCGAAAACTCTTCCTCAAGTTTCTGCCGCTTCGCATCACTTAACTCGAGGACACCCTTCAGGAGCTCACGCAGCCTGTCGGGTGCGAGAATGCGTTTCTGAACAGCCGAGAAGACCGCTTTGTCCAGAACTTCGCGTCGTACGTTCGGACAGCGGCATCGCTGCCCTACGTTCGTGCGGCAGTTGCACTTGTAGTAATAATACTTTTTGCGACTGCGAGAGGTGCCTGATCCGATCGTCATCCCAGCGCCGCAATCAGGCATTCCACATCTCGCGATGCCGGAGAGAAGGGTCGTGCCTGCCGCTTGATGTGGAGGCATGCGCGTCGGAGCGCGCGATGAGCGAAGAGCGGATACCCTTTCGAATTGATCGTCGCTGATAATGCGCGGACATGGTACCTCGATCCACTCCTCGCGATCGGGCACCTGGCCCTCGTCATTCTTCGTCTTATCAAAGTAGCGACCTGTGTAAGCAAGGCGTCCGAGAATACCTGCCAGGTTTCCGTTGCTGAACTTGGCGCCTCGCAGTGTGCTGCCTCGGTCATTGAGCGTCTTGACGATCCAACGGCCTCCACGCCCGATATCTGCCCAGTCGAAGATTTCGCGGACGATGGCCGCTTCCTCGGGAACAAGCTCCAGCTTCATGCGGCGCTTGTCCCCATCGGTCTGAGCCACGAAGGTACGGTAGCCAAAGGGCACCGGCCCGCCGTTGAAGAAGCCTTTGCGAGCGTTCTCCCGGCGGCTCTTCCGCGTATAGATGCTGTCATCGATTGCTCGTTGCTCATCCATTAGCGCGGTAATGGTCTGAGAAATGAGCTTGTTACGGCCTTGCCCGAAGTTCTCCGTAATGCTGACCATCTCGACACCGCACTCGGACAGAGTGTGTATGGTGTTCAGGAACAGGCGCGTATTTCGGGCGAATCGCGCTTGGCGATAGATCAACACGACATCGACTGGGCGTTCGGCGCTCGTCGCTTCGGCTATCATCCGATCAAATTCGGGACGCCTAGAAAGTGTCCCGCTTAGCCCGCTGTCGACGTATTCTCGAACGATCTGGATGTCATTGCGTCCTGCGTATTCCATGCCGGCATGTCGTTGCGCGTCAATGGATTGAGCGTTGCCGTCCTCCTTGTCGACTGACAGCCTCAGATAGAGGGCAGCCCGCAACTTGGTTTTCTTTCCACCTGATCGCGTGACCATCAGCTATCCTCCTCGAACAAGGCTGCGACAGCCGACCCCATCGCTTCGGCAATCATTTGAATCTCCTGGGCGTTGACTGGCAAGTCCAAAGGTAGGTCGCTTCGCATTGCGACCCGCCGGGGAGCGCTTCGCCGAGACAATGTCGGCGAAGCGCTATCCAGTGAACGATCTGGCCTGCGAGACATCAGTCGGCATCCAGTTCGAAATAGGCATAGATCTGTTTGATGAATGCCTTTGCTGCAACTTCCCGTTCCTCGATGGTCATAGCGTTCGGATCGGGTAGCCGCAGGCGTGTGACATTGTCGGAATGCATGTCGAGAGATCCCACCACCTGGTCGTCATCTCCGAAGACCTCCGTACGGTCGGCTGGCTCGAACGGGTCGGCCTTCAGCCCACCGGCCTTCTTAGCCGGTCCATCGATGCCGAAAGCTTCAAGAAGTTCGGTGGTGGTGAAAGAGGCGCCCTCGGCTGCGAGATCCTCTGCCTTCGCAATGAAGGCGCCAACTTCTTCGTCACCGGCGTCCTTCATCCGGTCATGAATGCGGACGCATGTGTCTATCGACACTCGGTCCGGCCTTCGAAGAAGATTGAAGACGACAGGATATTCCTCGAATACGCCGGCCGCCTTGATCATCAGACTGACCTGATCCTTCTTGAGGGCCGGATATTGTTCGGTGATAGCGACCTGAGTCAGACCCGTGATCCGGTGGAGGTTTCGGACGGCGATAGCTGATTGAATTTTGGTTCGCATCGCCGTGCCGACCGCGTCGTCACACATATCGCGTACAGCTTGCTCCTCGGTTCCGGTGTAGACGATGCATCTGATCAGCGTGTCCATCTTGTTGTGATGAACGGTTCGAAGTGCTCGCACGCGGCGATGCCCGTCCTTGACCGCATATTTGCCATTGCCGCCCTCAATGACTTCAATGGGCGGGAGAAACTCGGGATCGACGGCTGCTGAAACCAATGCCGCGTCTGCTGCGTCGGACTGCTTCGACATGACCGCACAGTGGTATTTCCAGTCGCTCAGATCACCGAGAGAAAGGGTAATTTCTCCTTCCAGTCTCGGCGGGGCATCAAACTCTGTCTTGCTGGGTTCGACTTCTGACGCAGAGTTTGGGGACTCGGCTGGCCATTCTCCTCCGAACTCCTCCATCGGCGCATCATCCTGCGCCGGACTCATAAATTCCTGAGAGTGTTCTGCGGTTTCTGTAGCTCGAGCTGCTGGTTCGCCTTCAGGAAGATTAAGGAGATTACGCCGATCTTCGCTATCGAAAGAACTATTTTCATCCATTGTATCACCGTTCGCTTGAGACCTCTGACACCGCGTCTGGTCTGCGCGAATCGGTATGATCATGCGGCGCATTGCCGTCTGTCCTGACTTACTCCTCTTTTTTGAGGTCTGAAGTATGCTTCCGTTGGCGACTTGCCGCTCGCCACACTGATTCCGATGGTCAGCTTTGCGCCCAGTTCAAGCCATTCCGACTATCGCTGCCCAACCCAGAAAGCGGCCATTCGCCTTTGCCGAAAAGTGCAACAGCCTGCTCAAAGAGTGGGGCATTCACTATGCATGATGGCGCGGTCAGCCCGCGTCTGCTCGCCTACCCGCATATGCCACTCTGCTGATGGGCGACACGGGCGACTTTGCTAGGCCTTGCCCCCCAATAATGGGGCTTCTTCGCGATCACTCTTTGCCGCACTATCGGCAAGTCGGGAATTCAGGCCGATTTTTTTGTTGCATTGCACCAAAATATTAGCCACTTTCGGTCTTCAATCGGATTCGCCCAGCGTAGGGTGTTTGACCATCCGATGATATCTTAGATTTGTTGGCAATGGTGCCGCTCGACCGATCCTCCCGGATCGCACGTCGCAGCGGCTTTTTTGCGTTTTGGGTTCACGTTCGGAGGCTAAAAATGCGTTTGATCCGCAAGGCGAAACCGTCGGGACCGACCCTTGATGCAAGGTTGCGGCGGTGAGGAGTGGCGATCGGAAATTCGCTCCCGGCACAGTGTGGCTCGTAGGGGCGGGACCCGGCGATCCGGATTTGCTGACCAGAAAGGCGGAGCGGCTGCTGCGGCGTGCGGATATCGTCTTCTACGATGCACTGGTCGGGCCCGGTGTGCTGGACCTGATCGGGCCGGAAGCCGAATACGTGTCGGTCGGCAAACGGGCGGGCCGACATTCGCGGGACCAGCGTACCATCGATGCGCTGATCGTGGATGCGGCACGGGCGCGCAAGCGGGTCGTGCGGTTGAAGGGCGGTGATCCGTCGATCTTCGGGCGGGCGAACGAAGAACTGGAAGCGTGCCGTGCGGCGGGCATTCCGGTGTCGATCTGCCCTGGCGTCACCGCCGCCAGCGCCGCTGCAGCCGATCTGGGCCTGTCCCTGACCTCGCGCGGGCTTGCCAGGCGGCTGACCTTCGTCACCGCGCATACCAGCAAGGGGGCTGTGCCGGACGTGGACTGGGCCGCGCTGGCCGATCCGCAGGCCACGCTGGCTGTCTATATGGGCAAGGCCGCAGCCGCGCATATATCCTCGGGCCTGATCGAAGCCGGACTCGCGCCCGATACGACCGTCGCGCTGATGGAAAATGCCAGCCTGCCCGTCCGGCGAAGCTTCGTCACCCGGCTGGACCTGCTGCCGCTGGCCGCAAAATCCGCGCTGGGTGACGGGCCTGCGGTGATCCTGATCGGCGAGGCGCTGCACGGCGCGGCTGTTGCGCGCGCGATGCCTGCACGAGAGGTCGCCCATGCCGGAGAGTGATATTATGGCGAGCCGCGACCCATCCTCCTTCATCAAGGCCGCCGAGATCTGGCTGCCCGATGGCGATGTGCTCAAGTCGGGCGGCGGCAATTACGGCGCGCTGGATGCCTTCGCGAAAACCTCCGCGCAGACCGTTTTCGCGCATGGCGAAGGATTGCCCGGCAAGGCCTGGGCGGAAGGTCGCCCCGTCGTGCTGAAGGAATTCGACGGCTCCTATTTCCTGCGCGCGCAGGCTGCTACCGAGGCAGGGCTGACCTGCGCGGTTGCCATCCCCGTCTTTTCCGAAACGACGCTGAAAGCGGTGGCGGTCGTCTTCTGCGGCGATGCGGATGAACAGCTCGGCGCGATCGAACTGTGGGCAGAAGCTGGCGATCGCCTGCGTCTGGATGCGGGCTATTATGGCGCTGCGCAGGCATTCGAAGAAGTCTCGCAGACCGTCGCCTTCGCGCCGGGCCAAGGGCTTCCGGGCGGCGTCTGGTCCGCTGAAATGCCAGTGCTGATGCGCGCCATCGGATCGCATCACGGTTTCGTCCGGGGACAGAGCGCGAGCGAAGCGGGCCTCAAGACGGGGCTGGGCATTCCCGTTCCGTCTCCCGACGATCGGACCTGGATCGTGACGCTGCTTTCGGGATCGCAGACCCCGCTCGCCCGTCGGTTCGAAATCTGGGACGCCCGTCCCGAACGGGTCGGCCCGCGCCGGGCGGCCATGCTGATCGACGGCATTTGCGAACGCGAGGGTCCTTTATGGCCCAAGCAGAATCCGCCGGTCGATATCGTCACCGTCGGGGCCTGGCAGGGGCCGGTCGGGCAGGTGCTTGGCTCCGGCCTTCCGCACATCGTCGGCAACGGAACAGGGCTTCCGGCCGGCTATCGCAGCATGGTCGCCCTGCCGGTTTATCGCGGCGAAGACCTCGCCTTCATCACCGCCTGGTATCTGTAAGGGAGCGCAAGGCATGGAAAGACTGGTCGTCATCGGCGCAGGCATGGCCTCGGGACGGGTGCTGGAGCATCTGTTCGAAGCTGGCGCGCCATTCGAGGTCACGTTGTTCAACGCCGAGCCGCGCGGCAATTACAACCGCATCATGCTCTCCCCCGTGCTGTCGGGCGAGAAAGCCTTCGATGAAATCGTCACCCACGACGATGCCTGGTATGCCGAACATGGCGTCACCTGCCGCTTTGGCGAAAAGGTCGTCGCGATCGACCGCAGCCGCAAGGTCGTGGTCGGGGAAAGGGGCGAAGTCCCTTACGACAGACTGATTATCGCGACCGGTTCCGCTCCCTTCATCATTCCGTTGCCGGGACACGATCTGCCAGGCGTGGTCGCCTATCGCGACCTGGAAGACACCAATGCCATGATCGAGGCATCGGCCCGGCCCGGCGCGAAAGCGGTGGTGATCGGCGGGGGGCTGCTAGGGCTGGAAGCGGCGGCGGGCCTGCGCCTGCGCGGCATGGATGTGACCGTGTTGCATCTGATGGGCCACCTGATGGAGCGCCAGCTCGACGAGGCGGCGGGCTATCTGCTCAAGAAGGATCTGGAAAAGCGCGGCATAGAGGTGCTGCTCAAGGCCTCGACCAAGGCGATCGAGGGCCAGGGCAAGGTGGAACGGGTGGTGCTGGAGGATGGCACGGTGCTCGATGCGGACATCGTTTGCATGGCAGTGGGCATCCGGCCTGCCGGGCAGGTCGGCGCGGATGCCGGGCTGACATGCGGCAAGGCGATTACGGTCGATGCGCAGATGCGCACCAGCGATCCCGATATCTTCGCGGTCGGCGAATGCGTGGAGTTCGAAGGCAATCTGTTCGGCCTTGTTGCCCCGCTTTACGATCAGGCGCGGGTGCTGGCGAAGACGCTGCTGGGCGAGGACGATGCCTTCGCCATGCGCGAATTGTCGACCAAGCTGAAAGTCACCGGCTGCGACCTCTTCAGCGCAGGAGATTTCGCGGAACGAGAGGGGCGCGAGGATATCGTGTTCCGCGATCCGGCGCGCGGCATCTACAAGCGGCTGGTGATCGAGGACGACCGGCTGATCGGCGCGGTAATGTATGGCGACACGGCGGACGGCAACTGGTTCTTCGGCCTGATCAAGGACCAGACCGATATCGAGGAGATTCGCGACACGCTGATCTATGGCCCGGCATTCCAGGGGGGTGGCGCTGCCGGTGCGGACCCTCTGGCAGCCGTTGCAGCATTGCCGCCTGAAGCGGAGATCTGCGGCTGCAACGGCGTATGCAAGGGACAGATCGTGGACGCCATCGGAGCGGGAGCGGATACGCTCGACGCCCTTCGCGCGCAGACCAAGGCCTCTGCCAGCTGCGGCACATGTACCGGGCTGGTCGAACAATTGCTGGCCGTGACTCTGGGCGACAGTTTCGATGCGGGCGGGGCGAAGCCGGTCTGCGGTTGCACCGATCTGACGCACGAGGATGTGCGCCGCCTGATCAAAGCACGCGAGCTGCGGACCCAGCCCGCCGTGTGGCAAGAATTGGCGTGGAAGACGGTCAATGGCTGCCCGACTTGCCGCCCGGCGATCAACTTCTACCTCCTCGCCGAATGGCCGCTCGATTATCAGGACGACGCGCAGTCGCGCTTCGTCAACGAGCGCAATCACGCCAACATCCAGAAGGACGGCACCTATTCCGTCATGCCGCGCATGTGGGGCGGGATGACCACGGCGGACGAGCTGCTGGCCATCGCCGCGGCGGCGAAGAAATACGAGGCTGCGGTCAAAGTCACCGGCGGCCAGCGGATCGATCTGCTGGGCGTGAAGAAGGAAGACCTGCCCGCCATCTGGGCCGATCTCAACGCCGCCGGGATGGTTTCGGGTCACGCCTATTCCAAAGGGCTGCGCACGGTGAAAACCTGTGTGGGCACGGACTGGTGCCGCTTCGGCACGCAGGATTCCACCGGCCTCGGCATCAAGCTGGAAAAGAAGCTGTGGGGATCGTGGACCCCGCACAAGGTCAAGCTGGGCGTGTCCGGCTGCCCGCGCAATTGCGCCGAGGCGACGTGCAAGGATGTCGGCGTGGTCTGCGTCGATTCCGGCTACCAGATCGGCGTCGCAGGCGCGGCGGGAATGGATGTGCGCGAGACGCAGCGGCTGGTCGATGTCGCGAGCGAGGAGGAGGCGATCGAATGGACCGCCGCCTTCGTTCAGCTCTATCGCGAGCACGCCAGATATCTCGACCGGCCTTACAAATGGGTCGACAAGGTCGGGCTCGAATGGGTGAAAGAAGTCCTCTCCGACTCTGCAGAGCGTGCGGCGCTCAACGAACGCTTCGAAATCTCGCAATCGGTCTATCGCAAGGATCCGTGGGCCGAGCATACGAGCGAGCCCGAAGCGGAGAAATTCCAGCCGATTGCCGATCTGACCATGGAGCCTGCCGAATGATCTGGACCGATATCGGCACCCTGGCCGACATCCCCCTGCGCGGTGCGCGGCGGGTGAAGACGACGAAGGGCTGCATCGCCGTGTTCCGCACCGGCGAGGAAGAGGTGTTCGCAACCTCCAACACCTGCGCGCACAAGCAGGGCCCGCTGGCCGAAGGCATCGTGCATGGCCGCAAGGTCACCTGCCCGCTGCACAGCTGGACCTATTCGCTCGAGACCGGCGAGGCGCAGGGCGCGGACGAGGGGGCGATTGCCACCTATCCGGTTAAGATCGAAGCGGGACGCGTGCTGCTGGATGTGAGCGCGTTGGCAGAAAAAGCGGCGGCATGATGCCGGCTGTCGAACCCGGTGAGGTTCGATCGACCTGCCCCTATTGCGGGGTCGGCTGCGGCGTTCTGCTGAAACCCGATGGCAAGGGCGGATTGACCGTGCGGGGGGACCCCGATCACCCGAACAATCGCGGACGGCTCTGTTCGAAGGGATCCGCGCTGGGAGAAACGGTGGGGTTGGCGGAGCGCCAGCTAGTCCCACAAATCGGTGGGCGGGATTCCGATTGGGACGAGGCGCTGAACCTCGTCGCCGGCGAATTCAAGCGCGTGCGCGAAGAACATGGCCCCGATGCGACGGCGTTCTACGTCTCCGGCCAATTGCTGACCGAGGACTATTACGTCGCCAACAAGCTGATGAAGGGCTTCATCGGCAGCGCCAATATCGACACGAACTCGCGGCTGTGCATGGCCTCTTCCGTGGCAGGGCACAAACGGGCCTTCGGCACCGACACAGTGCCCGGCATCTACGAGGATCTGGAAGAGGCCGACCTGGTGGTCTTGGTCGGATCCAACCTCGCTTGGTGCCATCCGGTTCTCTACCAGCGCATCGTTGCGGCCCGACTGACGCGGCCGGAGATGAAGCTGGTCGTTGTCGATCCGCGCCGCACGGCGACTTGCGCGGAAGCCGACCTTCACCTGCCGCTGGCGATCGGCAGCGATGTTGCGCTGTTCAACGGCTTGCTGGCAGAAATCGCCCGGCGCGGCGCGGTCGAGACGGACTATGTCGCCGCGCATACCAGCGGTCTGGACGATGCGTTGGAGGCTGCCGGAAGCGACGATCCGGGTGTGACCGGCCTCGACGCCGATCAGCTTGCCGCGTTCTACGATTTGTGGATCGGCACAGACAAGACCGTCACCGTTTACAGCCAGGGCGTGAACCAGTCCTCCGCCGGGACGGACAAGGTCAATGCGATCATCAATTGCCATCTCGTCACCGGCAGGATCGGCAGGCCCGGCACGGGTCCGTTTTCCGTGACCGGTCAGCCCAATGCCATGGGCGGGCGCGAGGTCGGCGGGCTGGCGAATATGCTCGCCTGCCACATGGATGTGACAGACGACGAGCACCGCGAGGCAGTTGGAACCTTCTGGAACTCGCCCGGCCTGCCGAACAAGAACGGCCTCAAGGCAGTCGAGATGTTCGATGCGGTCGCCGATGGCCGCATCAAGGCACTGTGGATCGTCCATTCCAATCCCGCCGTGACCATGCCCGATGCCGACCGTGTGCGCCGCGCCATCGCCGGTTGTCCCTTCGTGGTCGTCTCCGACATCACCACGCGCACCGATACGGCGCGGCTGGCCGATGTCTTCTTGCCCGCCGCCGCCTGGGCCGAGAAATCGGGCACGGTCACCAATTCGGACCGCACGATCAGCCGCCAGCGCGCCGCTTTGCCCGCCCCCGGCGAAGCGCAGCCCGACTGGGCGATCATGGCCGAAGTGGGCCGCCGCATGGGCTGGCAGGAGGCTTTCGGATGGGAGGGTCCGGTGCAAATCTTCGATGAATATGCGCGGCTCTCCGCGATCGCGGGCAAATTCGCGCTGGACTTCGACATTTCGGAGATGGCGGGCAAAGGTTCAGCGGCATATGACGCGATGCCTCCGCAACGCTGGCCCCAATCGCCTGCCAAGCGTGGCGGGCGATTCTTCGCCGACGGGCAATTCTACCACGCCGACAAGCGCGCGCGGATCGTCCCTGTCCAACACCGCGCACCCCAGGCCGAGCTCACCCGCAAGCTGCCCTTCCGGCTCAACACCGGGCGGCTGCGGGATCAATGGCACACGATGACGCGCACCGCGCTGTCGCCGCGCCTTTCCGCGCATCTGCCCGAACCCTTAGTCGACATGCATCCCGAAGATGCCGCGCGCCTGCACTTGAAGCCTGCCGATCTGGTGCGGCTGAGCAATGCCTGCGGTAGCGCGATCCTGCGGCTGCGCGAAAGCAGCGAAGTGCAGCCCGGCACGCTGTTCGCGCCGATGCACTGGACGGGACAGAACGCGCCCGCATCGCGCATCGACGCGCTGGTCCCTTCCGTAACCGATCCCCTGTCCGGCCAGCCGGAAAGCAAGGCGGCCAGCGTGCGGGCGGAACGGTTCGCGGCGGGCTGGTACGGCTTCGCCATCGCGCAGGACCGCTTTTCTCCGACCTGCGAATATTGGGCGATGGCGCGCACGACTGCGGGCTGGCGAGCGGAGCTGGCCGGGATTGAGAGGCCACTCGATCCGGAAAGTTGGGCGCGCGCGCTGTTCGGCCTACCCGATGTCTCTGCCCAGGTGGTGGTTGACGAAGCCCGTGGCAGCTTCCGCATGGCGTTCTTCGAAAACGAAACGCTACTCGCCGCGATCTACCTTGGCCGCAAGCCCGTATCGCTCATGCGCGATTTCCTCGTCGGGCTGCCGGGCAGCGATGCGGTATGGGCGCTTGCCGGGCAATCGCGCGGAGACATGCCCGATCCCGGCCCGGTGGTGTGTTCGTGCTTTTCCATCGGGCGCAACACCATATGCCGCGCGATCGAGAGCGATGGGCTGACCAGCGTCGAACAGATCGGCGGCGCGACATCGGCGGGGACGAATTGCGGATCGTGCAAGGCGGAGCTTGGACAGATCCTCGCTGCCATGCTCTCAAACGAGCCGGCCGAATAACGCTACCGCCAGCACCAGAGCGGCAAGCGTCGCGATCAATGCCCAATTGCGCCACATTGTCTTCGATCCACGCTCGATCAGGGGGACGAACTCGGTCCGCATCAGTGCCGCACTCTCGCCCGCGCGCGCCAGCGCGCCGACGAATTCAGACATCGCCTGTGGCCGCTTCGCCGGATCGTGCGACAGGGCGCGCTGGAGGACCTGCTCGACCGCCGGGGGCAAATCGGGGCGGAGCCGGTCGAAGACCCCACGAAGCCGATCCTCCTCGCTAATCGAGATGCGCGCCGCGCCCTCACGGGCGAAGGGCAATTGCCCGGTCAGCATCTCCCAGGTGATGGCGGCGATGGAAAACAGGTCGGAGAGCGGTTTCGCCTCGCCACCGGTCAGCAATTCGGGCGCGATGTAATTGAGCGAGCCTTCGGGCCAGTCTGCGATCGGCTCGCTGCGCAGATCGGCAAATCCGGTCACCTGGGCGGAGCCGAAATCGATGATCTTCGCCGTGCCATCGGCGGATATCATGATGTTTTCCGGCTTTAGATCGCGATGGACGATATTCATGCGATGGAACACGCGCGCCGCCGGTACGATCGAGCGCACCAGCGGCAATATCTCGTCGAGCGCGGGTTCGGGATGGTCCGCCATCCACTGGCGCAGCGTGGCCCCCTCGACATATTCGGCGACGAAATAGAGGAAGCGGCTGTCCTCGCCCGGCAGGATCCGCATGACCTGCCGATTGCGAATGCGGCGGCCTACCCATTGTTCGACCGCGAAGCCCTCCAGATAGCGCAGGTCGTCCGCGAAATTGGCCGATGGGGCCTTGAGCACATAGCGCCCCTCGCGCTTGGGCCGTTCGACCAGATAGACATGGCTGCGCGTCGAGGCATGCAGCACTTCGGCCACGCGCCACCCGTCTAACCTGTTACCGACCTCCATGGCCGGCGGAATGGTGCGGCGCGTCAGGCGGCTATGCGCTTCCGACAGGGTTTCGGACGGCAGCGCCTCGACCAGCACCGTCAGGCAGGAGACATTGTCCGCGCTCCCCGCCGCCAGCGCCGCATCGCACAGCGCGCGCGATGCCGCTTCGAGTTCGGCGCGGCTGCCGGGGGTGACCCCGCCGAGGATGGAGGCCATGTCTTCCGCGCTGAGCGAGCCGTGGATGCCATCGCTGGTCAGCAGGAACAGATCGCCCTCGCGCGCAGGCTCCTGCCTGTAATCGACCTTGATATCGGCATCGATACCCAGCGCGCGAGTCAGCACTTCCGACTGGCCGAGATAGGGCGCGCTATGATCCTCGGTCAGCAGCTTAAGCCGTCCGTCGCGCAGGCGGTAACAGCGTGTGTCCCCGACATGGACGATATGCGCCGTGGTGGAGCGCAGGATCAACGCGGTAAACGTGGTGGCGAAGCCTTCGTTATCCGCAATCCCGCTGCGGTTCTGCGAATGAAACCAGCTGTTGAGCGAGCCGAGCAGGCGAGATGCGCAATTTTGCACCGTCCAGCTTTCCGGCGCATCGTAGAAATCGCGGGTGAATTGCAGCACTGCCAGCTGCGCCGCGCGATCGGCGTTACGCGCGCTCGAGAGACCATCGGCGATGCAGGCAACCACGCCCCGCAAGTGCCGCTCATAGGTATCATCCGGTACCTTGCCGACGATGGCATCATCGTTGCGCGCTTTGCGCCCGGCAGCGCTGTGGCCGCCCATCGCGGCCTTCAGTGCGTTGGAGGGGAGCTGTTCCTGCACAGTTCCCTTGTCGGTTGTTGGCAAGAACCCACTCCCCTCGCTTACGCACCGTTCAGGCCGTCTGCGGCGCGCCCGCCGCGCGCCCAACCTGGATCATCGTGACGCTACCGTCCTCGTCGACCTCGGCAATTTCGCCAGTCGGTTCTTCAAGCAGCAGCAGCGAGATGAAGCCGATTACGGCTGTCCCGGCAATCACCATGAAGAAGGTCGAGGTATCGACCACCGAATAGACGATCAGATAGATCACCGCGCCGACATTGCCGTAAGCGCCTGTCATCCCGGCGATCTGCCCGGTCAGTGATCGCTTGATCAGCGGCACCACGGCGAACACCGCCCCCTCGCCCGCCTGGACGAAGAAGGAACAGACCATCGCTGCAACCACTGCCAGCCACACCGGCCAGCTAGAATCGACAATCCCCATCAGCGCATAGCCCACCGCCAGCCCGCCGGTCAGGATCAGCAGCACGGATTTGCGCCCGAACCGGTCGGACAGCAGCCCGCCGCCGGGCCGCGACATCAGATTCATGAAGGCATAGGCCGAAGCGACCATCCCGGCGACCACCGCCGAGAGGCCGAAAGTGTCGGCAAAGAACAGCGGCAGCATGGAAACCACCGCCAGCTCCGATCCGAACGTGGCGAAATAGAGGATGTTCAGGATCGCCACCTGCTTGAATTTGTAGCGTTGAAACTCCGGCACCTCACTGGTGAAGACGCTGCGATTGGCACGCACGGCCAGCATCGCGTCATAGGCATAAAGCACCACCAGCCCGGCATAGACGGCCAGTGCGGTGCTTTCGGTGAAAATATCGACATTCGTCAGCCGCCAGGCGAGAGCACCCAGTGCGAGATAAAGCGGCACCTTCATTACAAGCAGCAGCCACAGATCGCCCTTGGAGGTGACTTCCATCGCTGTCGCGTTGCGTGGCTTGAAGTACTTGGAACCTTCGGGCACGTCGCGAGCGCTGGCGTAGTAGAGGAAGCCATAGAACAGCGACATCGCGCCCGTCAGCCCGATCGCCCAGCGCCAGCCATCGTCGCCGCCGAACCACAGCGCGATCGTCGGCAGGGTGAAAGCCGCCGCAGCGGAGCCGAAATTGCCCCAGCCGCCATAGATGCCCTCCGCCGTGCCCAGCTCGTTGGCAGGAAACCATTCGGACACCATGCGGATGCCAATCACGAACCCCGCCCCGATAAAGCCCAGTGCGAAGCGGGCCAGCGCCAACTGGACGAAGCTTTCCGCCATCGCAAAGACAAAACAGGGTATCGAGGCGCCGATCAGCAGCGCGGAATAGACCCGCCGCGGGCCGTAGAGGTCGGTCAGCATTCCGATCACGATGCGCGCCGGAATGGTCAGCGCGACGTTGAGGATCAGCAGGGTCGTGACCTGATCCTTGGTCAACCCCAGGCTCTCCTGGATCGACTGCAGCATCGGCGCGAGATTGAACCACACCACGAAAGTGAGGAAGAACGCGAACCAGGTGAGATGCAAGGTTCGCATTTTTCCGGTGAATGAAAACAGATTGAACGAAGTCGACATGATCTATTCCCCCCGATATCAGAACGAGATTTCGGCTTGGAGCCACAGCTTTTCGGTATCGACGGCGAAGGCGTTCGCGTCGTAATTGGCGTATTTCATCAACAGCGAGACCGGTCCGGCCTTGAGTCCCAACGCGGCATCCCATTCGGAGCCGAGATCGAGGCTGCCCGCATCGCTGTCGAACTGGTGATAGGTGACGTTCGCGTTGAGGCCGGGCAGCAGGCGAATGCCATCGAAGCTGCGCCCCACTGTCACGTGATAGTCGCGCACTCCGAAGGCCGGCGTGGTCAGAAATACGTCCGCCCAACCGTTGAACGCATGAAGCGTAGCCATCGGCGTCTGGAATGCCGCGACGCCGCCATCGCTACCCAGCTCCTCGTATCCCGTGGTGAGACCGAACCCGCCAACGGTCGCGCCCAGCTTCACGCTGTAATAGGGCGCCGAATAGTCCGTCGGATTTGCTCCATAGTCCGACTGGGTCGCGACACTTGCTTCCACTTTCAACGCGAACAGACCGGGCAGATCGAGATCGGCATTGGCGCGCAAACCGTAGGTCTGGCTGGAAAATGCGATCCGGTCATCGTAGTCGATGAGGTAGGCGAAGGCCTTTGCATCCACGCCCGCGATTTCGAAGCCGCCAGTCAGGAAAACGAAGTCGCCATCGAAATGCTCGTTCGGGCTGTCGACGCCGAAGATCGTGCGCTGGCTGATCGCATAGGTCGCATCGAGCGCCACCGGACCGATATGCGCCTGGCCGCGGACGGCATCGAAGGTCTGCTCGTTCTGCCGCCAGCCGACATTGCCCACGAAGCGCGCATCATCGAGGATGATACGTTGGCGTCCGATCGTCGCGCCCGTTCCCCCATCCATCACAGCGACCTGCAGACGGTTAAGCTCGAAGTTCTCCGGGTCGGCAACAACCGGAAAGGGTTCGACACCGTTGAACGGCAGCGTGTCGTTGTAATCGGCCGCCAGGGCCAGCGTGCCTTCCGTTTCGGCAAGCAGGGACACGATCCCCGCCTTGATCTCCACACCGGCGCGGAGGCGGGCGGTCAGCGCGTCCGCATCCTTCAGCCCATTGTCCTGATCGACAGTCTCGTAACGCAGCCGTGCGGCCACGATCGGGTCGAGCGTGACCCCGTCTGCAACCTCGATCGGCGCGAATGGCCCTTCCTGCGCGAAGGCGGGGCTGGCGGCCGATCCGATCGCCACCCCCATCAGGCTTACCAAGCTCTTCTTCATCGAACTGCCTCCCGATTGCTCGGCCTCTAGACAGCCCCTCCCGTCACTCCGTCGGGTTTTCGTTTCCCTCGCGCATACAAAAAAGCCGCTGCGACCAGATCGGTCGAAGCGGCGCCGTTGCCACGCATTTTCGGAGTCTTAGCCCCGACCCTTGAATGAACCCGCCCTTGGGTACGCGTCGGAGCGAGGAGTTCATATGCGATTCGATTGTGCGATGCAATAGACCGCAATCGTTGGCCCTTATTCGCGAGGCCAACTGGTCAGATGCACCTCCAGACAACAAACCTCGAACGGTATCATGCTGGAATTTGCGACCATCATCGCGTGCGGCGGAGACGCAAAAACGCCTTGGCGCGGACAAGCGACAACAGGCGCTAGGCGCGCAAACACTTCTGGATCGAGCCATTGCCAGGACCGCATCCTTTGGCGGCCCGGTTGCTCTTGCCGTACGAGACCGGATGCAGGCTCCCGAAACGGACATGCCCGTTCCAGTCGATCCGCAGAAAAATCTCGGCCCTATCGGAGCAGCGGATGGAGTGGGACACGCGAGATGCAGATCCCTTCACCGATATCGACACACAGCCGACCTGATCGCTACACAAGCGCGGATCAGAACCGAGTAGTGTACCGCCCCACTTGCAGGGCATCTTCATGCGCTGACCAGTGGATCAATCTAATCCTCTGGACCAAAGGGGGTCGCGATATCTGCCGATCCTACACTGCATGAGGCGGTGCGCAGTCTCATCGCTGGCTTGCGACATAGTCTTCGATCGCATCGGGATCGAAGATGCGACCATCAAAGAAGCGATTGGAGCTCAACGTAATCTCGCCTTGCTCGGCGCCCACAGCGAGGGGGCCGTCGATGCTGCCTTCGACCTTTGAGCTTGCGCCGGGCAGCAAGTCTCCGGTCCCGCGCAGAGCCTTGCGATAGATGTCCGGGCGAAAGACACGCCCGGCGCGCTCCGCATCGGCATCGTCAAATGGCTTGCCCTCCCAGAGAATAAACTGGGAATACAACCATTTAGCCTGGCTGATCCACGGGAAATTCGCCGCTTCGTTATATTGGAACATGAAATCCGGATAGGGGCTGGCAGCCGCCCCGGCCTTCAGCACGATCTGATCCGCGATGGCCCGACCGATCACCTGGGCCGAACCATCCAGATATTCCGGGCGGGCGAGAATGGCGGCTGCGCTGCACCGGTTCGCGGGATCGACGAACCATTTGCCCGCCTGCCGCATGGCGCGAATCAGCCCCTCCACCGCCTCCGCGCGTTCCGCAAGGCGCGCTTCCTTGACCGCGAGAACCTTTTCCACGCCCCGCCGCCAGATTTGCGCGGTCGCCAGCACGATCCGCCCCGCGCCGCGATCCACGGCGACCGAGTTCCACGGCTCCCCGACGCAGGATCCGTCGATCTCGCCCGATTCCAACGCATCCGCGGTGAACGGCGGGGCCACGGTGACGATCTCGATATCGACATCCGGGCGGATGCCGCAGGCGGACAGCCAGTAACGCAGCATGTAATTGTGAGAGGAATGGCGATGCACTACGCCGAACCGCAACTTGCGACCATTTGCAGCCGCCATTTGCGCGTGCTTCGCCAGCGCCGCGCCGACAGCGGCAGGATCGCCGAGGACCGGATCGGGACAGACCGCATCCGCCAGTTCGGTCCGCAAGGTGATCGCATTGCCATTGAGACCAAGCACGAATGGCGCGGCGAGCGGCTGTGGCGGTCGTCCGATGCCCATGGTCGTCGCGATGGCCAGCGGCGCAAGCATATGCGCCGCATCCGTATGACCGTAAAGCAGCCGGTCGAGCACGGTCGCCCATGTAACATCGCGCGTGAGGTCGAGGTCCAGCCCCTCCTCCTCCGCAAACCCCAGTTCCCGCGCCAGAATGGGCAGGCAGGCATCGACGAGCGGCAGGAATCCAATGGTCAGTTTTTCGCTCATCGATCCCCTTTCATAAGCTCGTGTGCTGTCACCACAGCCTCCGCGATGGCCGCGATCCGCTTGTTCGAATCCATCGCCTTGCGCCGTAATTCCGCATAGGCTTCGGGTTCGGTCCATCGCCTTTCGGCCATCAGAATGCGCTTGGCCTGGTCGACCTGGTCGCGTTCGTGCAATCGCCCGCGCGCCTCGGCCAACTCCTCTTCGAGACGGGCGAAGGCATGGAACCGTTTGACGGCCAAATCCAGCAAGGGGCGGATGCGCGGCGCGGAAAGCCCGTCGACGACATAGGCCGAGACGCCTGCATCGATCGACGCGGCGATCGCCTCGTCATCGCTTTCATCGACGAATATGGCAATGGGCCGGGCTAGTGCACGGCTGACGGCGAAATATTCCTCCAGCACATCGCGCGCGGGGTTGCCCAGATCCATCAGCACGATGTCCGGCTCGATTTCGGCAATGCGAGACAGCAGCGCCTTGCGTTCGGAAAGGACGAAGATTTCCGAACCTTCGAAGGCGCGCAGGCCCTCCTCGATTATCGTGGCCCGTGCCCGGCTCTCATCGATCACCGCGATCCGCATCGGGTGATTGTGCAGCGCAGCATCGCGTTAGGCAAGCCGCATCGCGGAAAGAAACGATTGTACGTGGCAGCGTGCGTGTTGTCCGAAGCTTTTTCCGCCATTGGCGTGCTCTCGCTTCCCATGAACTAGCGCCTGGGCGAATGGCAGCTCTCCGCTTCGCATCGACCCAAAGCGGACTGCCGCAATCGGCCCACAAGCCGCCAGACCGCTACCAGTGTGAGCTGTCGGTCAGAAAAGCGCCCCAAACCCGGGCATTCAATCTGTTCGCATCGTCACCCACGAGCTGCCATTGGTGCGAGTTCTATTTATGACAACTAGGCGTATAAACGGACCATGCTTACAGGTGGCCGTTATTTCTTGAGGCGGACGCGGTTTGCCCTCGGCAATCCGAGTTTAAAGGTTCCCGGAGTCTTCTCGCCTCGCCATTATGCCATTTGCCGCTTTCCCCAGTTGTTTCGTACCAAGGGACAACAATGGCTTCGCGCCGTAAGTTATCCTGAACCGCAGCGATGAGGGTCAACGCCTAGGCGGTTACCAGCGGCCCACTGCGCCAAGTCGCATGCGTAGTCGTGCCTCAGTAATTTCGGCACTTTTGGCAAGGTGAGGGGTTAGCATCAAGGTAACCCTGGCAGGCAGAGGACCGAAATCAGATGGATCAGACCCTCCCGCACTCAAGATCCTTTAGCAGCCCGCTTCACGCAATCCTTCTGGCCTTTCCTGTCGCGCTTTACCCCGCGGCCCTTGTCACCGACATTACCTACCTCAACACTGCAGTCATTCAATGGACCAACTTCTCATCGTGGTTGATTGCCGGCGCTGATCTGTTCGCCGGTATCGTGCTGGCATGGGCCGTCTTGAGCCTTTTTTTCGGGCGAGCGAGACATATGAGGCGCCGCGGGATTGTCTATCTCGTTGTCGTCGCGGTGATGTTCCTTGCGGGAGTTCTCAACGCATTTCAGCACGCGCGCGATGGCTGGCATTCGGTCGGGACATTGGGACTGGTCTTGTCGATCCTTTGTACCCTTCTCGCCTTCTTCGCGGCTTTCATAGCCTACGGAGATGCGAATATCAGGGGAGACCGCACATGAACCGGGTCGCCGTTCTCGCTTCCGTATTTACGCTCGCTGCCTGTCAGTCGCAAAGCGATCCGGATCTTGACCAGACCGGAGCCCAACCTGATCTTCCGGAGCAACGCGATACCCTGTTGCCGGCAATGGAAATCCCCACGCCTGCAGGGTGGGACGGCGAGCTGCCGACGGTTCCCGAAGGCTTCACCATAACCGCCATCGCCGAGGATCTGAAAATTCCGCGGCAGATGCTGCTATTGCCTAACGGGGACATTCTGGTCGCAGAAGGCTCCGGAGGGAATGCCCCTGCCGTCCGGCCCAAGGATGTTATCGCCGGATTGATCAAGAGCCGTGGCAAAAGCTCCGTTGAGGGAGGCGACCGAATTACCTTGCTGCGCGATGAGGATGGAGATGGACAGACCGATCTGCAAACCACCTTCATCGACGGCCTCGACGCCCCGTATGGCTTGGCCTTCGTCGACGGTACGCTTTATGTGGCCAACCAGGACAATCTGGTCAGCTTTGAATATACGGACGGCGCGACGAGCATCGAAGGACCGGGTACCGAACTGACCAAGCTGCCCGCCGTTATCAACCATCACTGGACCAAGGCCATGACAGCCAGTCCCGATGGCTCGATGCTGTATGTCGGCATCGGCTCCAACAGCAATGTCGGCGAACGTGGCATGGACGTGGAGGAAGACCGTGCCGTGGTCTGGGAAATCGACCGCGAAACGGGCGCGAGCCGAATCTTTGCATCCGGTCTCCGAAATCCCACCGCCCTTTCCTTCAATCCCTGGACCGAGCAACTGTGGGCAGTGGTCAATGAACGCGACGAACTTGGCCCTCAACTGGTGCCCGACTACCTGACCTCCGTGCGGGAAGGCGCCTTTTACGGCTGGCCTTACAGCTACTTCGGTCAGAACATCGATCCGCGAATTCGCCCCCAGCGACCGGATCTTGTCGCGCAGGCGATCGTGCCGGACTATGCGCTGGGCTCGCACGTGGCGGCCTTGGGTCTGGATTTTTCGAGCGAGGGCGGGCTCGGAGGACCCTTTGCAGAAGGGGCGTTCGTGGGTCAGCACGGCAGTTGGAACCGCAGCGACCCATCAGGCTACAAGGTCGTCTTCGTACCGTTCAGAAATGGACGACCGTCAGGTGAGCCGGTCGATCTGGCCACCGGATTTCTGAAGGACGGTCACGCGCGCGGACGCCCTGTGGGCGTTCTGTTCGACGAGCCGCGCCGCGCGCTGTTGATCGCAGACGATGTCTCAAACACGGTCTGGCGTATTTCACGACAAGGCGGGCCTAACGCTTCGGAAGAACAGTAGGTCGCTCACGACTTCGTACTGTGGCACAGGCCCAGACTCGTCAAACGCAGCTGGAAACCACCACGATCGGCGCACCGGTGACTACGGTAGCACCCAGGCCGATCCACCCGATCGCAATGCCAATCCGTTCCATCTGCGTATCCTTCCGTCGCACAAGCCACCGCAGTAGAATGCAGTGAGTTCCGATCAGGGAAATCCAGACGGCAAGCAACAACAACTTTGCCCAGGACAGGCCGAATGTCCCCGACCCGGTCCATCCCGATGAGCAGCCGAGGCCATGAAGGGCGTAGAGGGTGCTGAAAGCCACGGCCCACAGAACAAGGCCCGAAACCATGCGGACCAAAGCTGTCACAGCGCAGCGCCCGACAGGGCGAGGAGCCAGGCTACGATAATCGCCACGCCCGCCCCATAATCGCTCCACACGGCTGCGATGCGGCATTCATGGGGACGCCGGGCGCTAACGTGGCCGCTGGCGATCCGGCCCCTGATGAACAGCTGCGCCAAGGCGCCAACTGCAGCGGAGAAGACGGCATAGCACGTCAATGTCCAGGCTACGGCAGCGAAGGAATGCTCGGCTGGGCCCGGCAGGTGACGAATGGCGCCCAGGAGAAGGCCGGCAATCGCCAGCGCCAAGCCACACGCTGCTAACACCGCGCCGGGCTTCGCCCGCCTGAAGTTGCGCAGTCCGGCCCGCGCTCCACCAGAGGCGAGCAGCGCCCCTGCGGTCACCAGAACGGGTTCAAGGAAATAAGCGTCGAATTCTCCCGGCGGCGGCCAATTGGGCGCGACGACCCACAGGAAGAAATAACCGAAGATCAGCGAGGCGAATAATGTCCCACTTGCTGCAACGGCCAGTACGCTGCCCCAGTAGCCGACACTACCGCGCACATCAAAACTGGTAGGCAGACAAAGCCCTTGGCCAGCATTGACCGGACCAGCATCGTTCACCGTTCCGGTCGTGGCGGCCCACCGCCAAACCATGACTGCGGTGGCGACAACGAACACCGGTGCAAGCCAGTAGAGGCTCAGCAGCATCGACAGGAAGAAACCTCCGATTACCAGAGCGGTATGCAAGGGTATCAGGCTAGGACCGGGCAGGATGGCAACGTGTTCGGGCGCGCCGCTTGCGATATCGACTGCCAGCGTCTCGCGTCGCTGATCGACCGCGCGGGCCAGCAAGCCTTTCCCGCCGGCGAGGCGTGCACCCAGATTGCGATCCTGCGTCAGCGGTTCGCGGCTGTCGACTGTCGGAAGACTGGCGAAGTTGTATTGCGTGGGCGGAGTGGGCATCGCCCATTCCAGCGTTTCGGCCTCCCAAGGATCGCGCCGCGTGCGCTTTCCGAGCCGATGTTGCAGCGCGATGTCGATCGCAAACAGGCCGAAGCCGAATGCCTGCATGAACCCGCCGACTGAGGATATCAGGTTAAGTGTGGTCCACCCCGCCTCAACGGGATAGGTGTAAACTCGGCGAGGCATCCCAAGCAGGCCAGTCAGGTGCATGTGCAGGAAGGTAAGGTTGAAGCCTATAAAAATCAGCCAGAACGCCGCAATGCCCACTCTCATCACGCGTGTGCGACCGGTGGCATGGGGCATCCAGTAGTAGGCTGCAGCCAGCATCGGGAAGACGAAGCCTCCGACCAAAACGTAATGCAGGTGGGCCGTCACGAAAGCAGTATCGTGGGCTTGCTGGTCAAATGGCACGATCGCCAGCATAACCCCGGTTAGTCCGCCGAGCACGAAAACCACGAAGAAGCCGAGAATGTAATACATCGGCAATGTGAATTTCGGCCGGCCCGCCCAGATCGTCCCGATCCAGGCGAAGACCTGTACGGCCGTGGGTATTGCCACAAGAACCGAAGCTGCGGAGAAGAACCCAAGCGCCATGTGCGGAATGCCCGTGGTGAACATGTGATGTACCCACAACCCGAAGCTGAGGAAAGCGAGCGCCATCACCGCGGTGACAATCGCGCCGTATCCGATCAGCGGGGTGCGCGCCATGACCGGGATCATGGTGGACAGGGCACCCGCAGCAGGCAGAAAGATGATGTAGACCTCCGGATGCCCGAACAGCCAGAAGAGGTGCTGCCACAGAAGTGGCGAACCGCCGAACTCGGGCTGGAAGAACGGCCAGCCGAAAGCGCGTTCCAATTCCAGCAGGATGGAACCAAGGATCAGCGGCGGAAACCCGAAGATCATCATTCCCGCAGTCGCCAGCAGATACCACGCCATGATCGGCATCCTGGTCAGCGACATGTTCGCGGCACGGAACTTGAGGATCGTAACCACGATCTCGATCGCCGCGCATATCGCGGAGATCTCGACGAAGGTAATTCCCAGCAGCCAGACGTCGGAATTTACGCCCGGGGTGAATTCGCGGCCCGAAAGCGGCGGGTAGAGGAACCACCCCGCGTCGGGTGCCACCCCGCCCAGCAGGGCCAGGATCATGATCGTTCCTCCGAAGAGGTAGCACCACCAGCCCAACGCGGTCAGGCGGGGGTAGGCGAGATCGCGCGCACCCAAGATTTTTGGTAGCAGGTAGATTGCCAGGCCTTCCAGCATGGGGATGGCGAAGAGGAACATCATGATGCTGCCATGCATCGTGAAGATCTGGCCATAGACTTCCGGCCCTGCGAAGGCGCTTTGCGGAGTGGCGAGCTGGGCACGGATCAACATGGCGAGCACGCCGCCGATGCCGAAGAACACGGCAGCAGTGATGATGAACCGCTTGCCGAGATCAGTGTGGCTAACGCTGCTGAATACACCGCGCCACCCGGTCTCGTTTTTCCAGATGCGGGTCAGGTCGCGGTGGAGTTCAAGCGCCTTCATCGTGCCGCCCCCATCAAGTTGTTCGCGTTTTCGGCCTCGTAGGCCTCCACCACAAAGCGATGGCTTGCATGGCCGACGCCGCAATATTCTGCACAGACTGCTTCATAGGTGCCTGACGCATCCGCCTGGATCCGCAGACGGTTAACCTGGCCTGGGATCGCATCCATCTTGCCCGCCAGTCGCGGAATCCAGAGGCTGTGGATCACATCGGTCGCCCTGATATCGAGATCGACCGGTCGCCCGGTGGGGATGCGCAAGACGTCTTCCGAACAGCTCCCATCCTCGTAACAGAACTCCCAGCCGTAATTATAGGCCGTAACCTCGATAGTCTCCGCGGCCGGCCCGGTTGGCAGATTGCGCTCGCCCACCCACAGTGCGAAACCGAGCAGGACCATCAGCACGGTTACCGGCATGGCAAGACCCAGCCAGCCGATCCATACACTCTTGTTGCCAGGTTTTTCCCGATCTGCCACGCCCCGCCGGAGCAGCCCCACCAACAGCAGCGCGAAGACGAGCGTCGCCAGCAGGATCGAGCCACCGAGCATACACCACCACAGGTCCGCAACGCGCGCGGCGGACGGCCCGGCGGGATCGATGGTGGACAAAGCACCTTCGCAAGCCGCAAGAGTGGATGCAAGAAAGACCATAACCATTGAGCGAACCCAGCTTCGCGAAGGATGACGCCAATGACAGATACGGCCCATGAAAATATTGCCGAGAGGGAACTGGTCGAGGCGAATCCCGAAGATTTGGTCGATCCGGTCGAACAACAGCCCGATTTTCACAGACTCGAATCGCGTATCGCACTGGCCGGACATCCCATCCACGCGATGCTCGTCGCTTTCCCTATTGCGCTGACAACCTGCGTGCTGGGGGCGGATATCTTCTACTGGTGGACCGGCGATCTCTTCTGGGCCCGCGCCGGTCTCTGGGCGGCGGGAATGGCTTTCCTGTTCGGCGTTCTGGCGGGCGGTGCGGGGACGGTCGAATTGCTGAGCGTGCCCGGCATCCGCCAACGCGCGGCAAGCTGGACGCACTTCATCATAGCGGTGATGCTGCTGTCCATTCTCGGAATGAACTGGGGCTATCGACTGCTGGGGTACGAAGAGGCGGTGCTTCCCTTCGGCATCATGTTTTCTGCCTTCGCCGTGGCCTTTACCGGGTTCACCGGCTGGCACGGGGGCAAGCTCGTGTTCGAATATCAAATCGGGGTTTCTTCCACCGGGAGTTCGTGACCTAGTGGCTCGTTCAGCCATTCGGGCGCAAAATTGGATAGTGCGGGCTTGCCCAGCACGAGGAACAGTATGGTGACCATCGCGACCGCGATCGGCACCAGCGTGGGGATAGCGCTGCGCGGTTCAAATCGGCCACGACGTTCACTCATCAGCACGACCAGATGCCCGACCCAGGCGTGGAGCGCGACCAGCACACCGACCATGAACAGCTTCACAAACATCCACAGGGTGAACACGCCTGCGAGAAAGATCAAAACGGTGCCTGCGGAGATGGCGATGATCGCCGCCGGGGTAACCAGATACGAATAGGCGCGATGTGTCAGCAACCGCAGTTGGCTGTAGCTGGCTTGCCCTTCGCCGATCTCGTGCTTACTGAGCATCAATGGCAGGCCGAGAAGCCCGGCACACCAAACAACGAGAGCAGCGATATGCAGCGCCTTGACGAGGGAAAGGATCACGAACGAACGCTCATTGTCATTTGGCTTGGAGTTCACGCAAGACGTTGATGGAGTTCGTCGAATTTCCTGTTGCATTCTGCCGCCGCCAGGCGCGGCGTGCAATCCACAAGCCACCGATGGCGAACGGCGCCATTCCGCCGACCCACATTACCAGCCCGGCCAATTGCTGGTCCGCCAGACCCGTCAGCCCCCAGGACGGCGCGGACAGAGCGTGGGTTACATACAATGGCTGCGAGGCGAAGGTGAGCAGGGCACCCAGGCACCCCATCTGTACCATTCCGCCCAACAATCCGCCGACCGCGCCCATCACGCCAGCCCGCTGGATTGCCAGCCAGAATGCGAATGACGTCGCGAAGATTGTGATTTGCATACCCCAGTACAGCGCCATGTTCGCCAGGGCCGCATTGTATAGCGCAGGCACATGCCACGCCCACAGCGCTGCCGTCATTGCGAGCGTAGTCAAGCTGACTGGCAGGTGTACTCGGAACAGGGGGCCAGACGATCGCGCCGCAAGCGCAAAAGCAAGCGCAGCGGCAATCAAGAGCAGGTGATGTATCGAACGGGCCGAGAATAGCGCCACGCTGGCCGCACACAGGGGTGAAACGAATGCCAGCGTGAGCAGCGAGACACCGACTGCCGCCATCCGGTTTCTTGCCCTCAGAGCCCATACCCACGCAACGGCTAGAATAGCGACGAGGGGTGGATCGAAATTCCAGTGTGAGGCGATTTCAGCCAGCGCCGGAGGACTTCCGCAATAACTGCCGGCAAACATTTGCAATCAACTTTCCCCGAATGACCTGACCTTTGGCGACAGCCTTTAGTTGCCGCATTTTCTGCCAGCAGCAGAACATAGCGGCCAGCAATGCGGTTTGAAAACGGTGAAACGCAACAATTGATCCGATGGATGTAGGCGTGGGAATATCAAAATTGGGTTATAAACGGATAGCGGTGTTTGGCGGAAGCGGGGCGACCGGTCGCGAAGTAGTCAGGCATGCCCTGCGTGCTGGGCTGGAGGTAGTTTCGGTCGACCAGACTCTGCCTGACGAAGCTGCTAGGGTCGAGGGAGTATCCTATCACAAGGCAGATGTCCTGAAGGGCGGTATAACTCAGGCGATGGCAGGGTGCGATGCGGTGATCTCGGCATTGGGCGTCGCCTTCTCGCCGAGCAACGCGCTGTCTCCTCCCCCGCTCTATATAGAAGGAACTGGCAATATCCTCGGCGGGATGGAGCGCGCTGGGATCAAGCGAATTGCGGTGATCTCAGCCGCTTTTGTGATCGATCAGCCCAACCTTCCGAATTGGTTCAAGCTCACCGTCGTTCCGGCGCTCCACAATATCCTGGAACAGATGAGAGAGATGGGGACCCTCCTGGAGGGGCGCCTAGATCTCAGGTGGACCATCGTGCGACCCGCATGGCTGTTGCACAAGCCCGCCGCCGACGATTTGCTCGTCGAGGAGGAGTTTTTGCCCGACAGAGCGTTTCGCTGTCGGATAGGAGATCTCGCTGCCTTCCCTGTCGAATGCGTGCAACATGATCGGCACGTTCACGCCAAGCCCGCAGTGGGTGCGCCCGAAGAGGAAGAGTTCGAAAGCCCGCTCGCTCTGGGCGATGAATTCGCCGGCCGGTGAACGGAGCCAAAATCACTTCATGCGAAATCTTTCGCAGTCTCCGCTGGATAGGAACCATCTTTTCCCAGACTTCAGCACTTGGAGGTTAGAACTCCCGCTGCTCCTCGATCTCGTAATCCTCCAAGGCACCCCCCTTCCTCCGAGTGAAGCAGCTCGACCGCGCGGTCGGCGGCGTCGTAATAACGGTGCAGGATGAGGTGGGCACCAGAGTTGCGAAGTTCCTCGTTGTCTTCAATCCGGTGGGTCGCGACCGCAATCTTGCCCACTTCCGTCAGCGCCTGGAGGAAGGCGTGGCGGCTGTCATGATGCGTAACGCCAGTGTTCGGATCAGGGATCGCCGAGATGATCCAGTTCGCGCTTCGTATCGGCAAGCTGAACTCACCGCCGACGGCCGCGCGACGTTACTAGGTTTCGTGGACAAAGCTTGACTGTGGACTCGGACCTTGATTCAAGGCTGGCTTTTGGAGGCAGCCTTGGGCGAGCGGATTGGCGTTACGGACGAAGAGTGGGAAGTGATCGGGCCGCTGCTGCCACCTGAGCGGGG